>JAHCIP010000170.1 GCA_026129165.1 Anaerolineae bacterium | reverse complement strand
TACAGGTGACATTGTTGCCCAGGTCGGCGAAGCATGTGCCAGTGACCAGACCGACGTAACCTGTCCCAATTACGCTAATGTTCTTCATGCTAAACTCCTTTGGCTGGCATCGTCGCCATCTTTGTTTACTTGTTCGACGCGCTGGGCTAAGTCTCTAGCCCGCCGCCCTGGGCTTAAGCGCCAGGGCTGGGCGAGCGAAGCCCTTACGGGCTGGGTTTCTAGCCCCAGAGGGGCTTCGTCTGCCTAGCGCGGGTCTTCAGGCCCGCGCCCCGCCACGGCATACCCTCGTTCGGTTAGCGTACTCCGCGCCAGGTCCGACTGGAGGACTTCGCGGGCGACGCGCTGGCCGATTTCGACGGCGAAGTTCGTCCCCCGGTCCCACGGGTAGACCTGGCTCATGCTGGCCCAGAACAGCCCAGGCAGGGGTGTCGTCAGGGGGGGGATATGGCGCGAGTGGTTGACAGGCACAATGGGTTGCGCGTAGGGTTCGCGGTGGAGCCAGACGTCGCGCACCCAGGACGGCTCGAAGCGCGGGTTGACCCGCTGGAGGGCCGGCAGGAAGCGCTGCAGGAGTTCATCCTGGCTCAGGCGGAAGTATTCATGGCTGGGGTCCAGGTAGTCGCCGCAATAGACTAAATGGTCGCCGCCATAGTGCTCGCGAGGAATAAAGTTCGTATGCTCGACCAGGGCCAGGAAGGGGAACTGGGTCTTGGGCAGGTTGACCCAGTACAGGCCGCCCGTCAGGGGCTGCTTGAGGGCGATGGTCATGACCACTGCGCCCAATGATCGCAACTCCTTCAGTTGGCCCAGGTAGGATGGGGGTAGCTGGGGGGCCAGCTTGCTCAGGAGGCCGGGCGAGCCGGTGACGATGACGGCGTCGAAATCACGCGCCCCAGTCTCCGGTGCAATGGGCGCGGCTACTTGCCAGCGGCCGTCGGGGAGCGGGGTAAGCGCCTGGATGGGCGTCTGGAGCAGGACCGTCGCGCCCAGCTTCTGGACCGCCGCCATGAGGTGGTCGCTGAGGGCCTGGAAGCCGCCGACGTAGTAGCCCAGCCGCACGCTGCGCGTCTTGAACCGCGCCCACAGCCAGGACATGTTGACCTGCTCGGCGTAGGGGCCGAATTTGCCCTCCAGGAGCGGCTGGAAGAACTCGCGGTAGAGCGTTTCGCCGCCCCAACGCCGCGCCCAACGGGCCGCCGTTTCCTGTTCCAGGGGCCGCCAGTCGCGCACGGCCAGCTTGAGATAGGCCAGCACCAGGTTGAGGCGCACGCGGTCCACAAAGGGCAGGCCGGGGTACCCCAGGACAGACAGCCCGCCCGCCACGAGGTCGGGCACGGGCAGTTCCACGCGGCCTCGGCCGGGCAGGGTCACTGCTGGCCGCGAGCCGGTCAGGGCATAGCCTCGCTCGCCCCACCATTGCGCGGTCAGCGGTCGCGGGAAGAACAGGGCATGCTCGAACCCGATGGCGCGGGTGAGGTCTATGATGGCCTGGTCGGTGGTGAAGATGTGGTGGTAGAAGCGTTCCAGGGGCCAGTCCCAGCGGGTATCACGGAAGCCGGAGGCGAGGCCGCCAGCCTGGGCAGCGGCTTCGTAGACAGTGACCTGGTGGCCCGCGCGGGTCAGGTCATAGGCAGCGGTCAGGCCGGCGATGCCGGCGCCGATAATAGCAATCTGCAACGAGAAATACCTCAGAAAAAGGTTTTCGTTAATCGGTCCCCTGCGCGGCCGTCTCGCTCCCCAGTTCGGCCTGGACGCCCTGCCAGGAGAGGTGGGCGCGCCACATGTACCAGATGCCAAGCAGGGTGATGGGCAGCCACAGAGCGGCGTGCAGGACCAGGGTGTAGGCGGTAGCGAGTTCAGCCGGCACGCCGGCGTTGCGCAGGATTTCAATGCCCGGCGCGTCGAAGGTGCCCACGTAGCCTGGCGCGGCCGGGATGGTCGTAAACAGGTTGACCAC
Organism: Anaerolineae bacterium; assembly: GCA_026129165.1. Classification (GTDB taxonomy): domain Bacteria; phylum Chloroflexota; class Anaerolineae; order Epilineales; family JAHCIE01; genus JAHCIE01. Next base: position 10,699 of record JAHCIP010000170.1, on the reverse strand, counting down.
GCCATTCATCAGCATGAGCGTGAAGAAGCTCACCGTGAAGGGGAAGGCGTGCATCACGAACCAGTATTTGAGCGTTTCGAACAGCCAGATGACGACCGACGTAGCAAACAGCAGCGCCACGTCGCGGCCGCTGCGCAGCGCGTGCAGGCCGGTCATGAAGCGGTTGAGGATGTCGCGGGTCTTGGCGCGGAAGCGCTCTGGCAGGAGCCGGTCAATGAACCAGCCATAGACACGCTCGGCCTGCTTCGGTCGGCCGGCCAGGTACAGGAAGACGACCAGCGCGGCCAGAAACAAGACTGTAAAAATAGAGACGAACTGACGCAGCGATTCATTCAGTGGAAAGAGGGGCAGCGCCAGAAAGACGAACAGCAGCATGGTCAGACCGTCGAAGAGGCGCTCGACCAGCACCGTCGCCAGGCTGGCGCTCATGCTGACGCCATCACTGCGACGGAGGACGTAGGAACGCAGCACCTCGCCGGCCCGCGCCGGATAGATGTTGTTGCCCATGTAACCGATGGTCACCATTGGGAAGAGACGGCGGATGGGGATGGGTTTGAGGGGACGGAGGAGATAATGCCAGCGCCAGGTGCGGGCGACGACGCCGAGGAAGTAGGCGACGATACCGGGGATGAGCCAGCCGTACTGTGCTCCACCCAGGGCGGCCATGACTTCGTCTAGCTTTTGACCGCGTAGCGCAAAGACCAGGAAGACCGCGCTAACGATAACGCCAAGCCAGAAACGCCAGCTTTTCACCCGACTCCTCCCCGCCCACGTTAGGCTACCTACAATCAGGTAATTATACGCGGGGCGGGGAAGATTGCCTAACTTTCAGCGGATGCAGTTACCGGCTCGGTGTCGCGGCGGGGGTTCCAGCCGCTGGCGTGCCGCCCTGCCCGCCCTGGCGGCGGCCACCCTGGCCCCCCTGGCCCTGGCCGCCTTGCCCCTGGCCGGCCTGGCCCTGCGTGCCTTGACCGCCCTGCCCGCCGCCGACGCCTTGCGGCACGAGGTTGATTGTCCGCGCCGTGACATTGCCCTGCGCGTCTCGGTCGCCCTGGACAACAACATTCATGCCGGGCTTCAGGTCGGCCAGGGTCACCTGTTGCTGAACAGTCTCCTGGATGCGCGCCCCCTCTGGAATGGTGACTTTCACCACTGCCTGGGCTGTGCTGACTTCAATGACGTTGCCCTCGACGCTCTTCACCGAGCCGAACGTCCCCTGGCCCCCCCCGCCCAATTGGGCGAACGCGCCCCCGGCGCCACCCTGCGCGCCGCTGGCCGTCTGGCCCGTGCCGCCAGTAGCGCCATTGCCACCGGTGGCCGCCTGACCGGCAATGCCACGATCCGTGAGGAAGCGTGTCCGAATATCGGTGGCCCGCGTCTCACCGATAGTCATGCCATAGAAGTACCCCCCCACGCTACCAATGCCGAGTAGAACGAGAGCGATCAGGCTGTAGAGCAATGTACGCATGTGTTGTTTCTCCTCGCTGAAAGCCAGTATGAGTCATCGTGGCGACAAAGCGTCGCGCGTTCAACAATGATGGTCACATATCCTTCAATGGTTGTAGTGGTCATAGAACAGCGTGTCGAAGAGCACCTTGCCCATGTAACACACCAGCAAAAAGACCAGGCTGGGCACCAGCCCAAAGGCGAACCAGCGCGGGGTCCAGACGGGCAAGGGGACGTGCGCCAGCAGGAAGACAATCGCCGATGCCAGGAGCGCCCGCCACAAGGCCCGCCACCACCGCTGTGTCACGCCGCCCCTCCTCTAGGGCCTGGTGGTCACCCATTCTATGCTAGACACGAAAATGCAGGCAGACTCTAAAGGTCGCAGCGACCTTTAGAGTCTGGACCGGCCAGACTACGGACCTGGCTCAATTTAGAGAGTCTTGCCCTGCGTCGGCGGGACCTGCTTCGGATGCTGACCGGGCTGAGCGTCCATCAGCTTCTGCGCCATTTGCGCCACGCGGTCCTTGGCCTTCGCGGCCTGATCCTGGGTCAGCTTGCCGTTGGTCACGGCCTGGTCAATCCGCGTGTTCAAGGCGGCCACCATCGCCTGCTGGATGGTCGCCGGGTCCACCTTCTTGGCCTGGGCGACCTGGCGGAGCGTCTGGCCCTTGCCCAACTCGGCCTTCAAGTCCTGGGGCGTCATACCCAGCGTCTGGGCCGCCGCCTGGTATGCCTCACTCACGCCCGGCATCAAGAGGGGGCGCCCCATGGGGCCGGGCCGAGCCGGGCGGGCCGCGCCCAGCGGCGCATCCATGAGCTTGCTCGCCGTCTGGTCAATACGCATCTTGGCCTGGTCCGCGCGGGCCTGCGTAAGCTTACCCGCTGTTACAGCTTTGTCAACTTCCGCTTTGAGCGCGTCGGCCACGGCCTTTTCTACCTTCGCCGGGTCCACGTTCTTGGCCTGGGCGACCTGGCGGAGGGTCTGGCCCTTGTCCAACTCGGCCTTCAGGTCTTGGGGCGTCATGCCCAATGCCTGGGCCGCCGCTTCCAGACCCGCCTTGCTGAGGAAGGCGCGGGCCTTGTTCAACCCGGCTGGGGCCGGCCGGCCAGTCAGGAAGCCAAAGGGCGCCTGGCCCTGCCAGCGGTCAATGCGGCCGTTAGCCTGAGCCGCCTGGTCCTGGGTCAGCTTGCCGTTGGTCACGGCTTGCGCGACCACGTCCTTGGCTGCGTCCCGCATCGCCTGCTGGATCGCCTCCGGAGTACTGTTCAACCGCTTGGCCAGGAAGCTCCAGAAGGAAGCGTCCTTGCCCTGCGGTGTCGGGGTCTGGGCATGGGCGACGACACCCACCGTGAGCGCCACCACCAGCGCCACTATCACACTGACTCCAATCAACACTTTCCGTGACATCGGATTTCCTCCTCACACGCCTATGGTTATCTTGGACGCATGTCCCCTGCGTCTACCTGTATACACGGACGAGACGGCCGGAAGTTTCGGGCCGTTCGGCCCCCCCGGTCAGCGTTTACAGACTGTTTACGCTTTTGACGGGTCGGGCGGCTTGCGTGGCCTGAACGCTACGGCTGATGGGAGGAAGCGAGAGCCAGAAATACATCCAAAGCCCCCCTCTCTACGTCAAGTAGGGTGAAACGGTTACTCAATCTCAGCCCGTCTCAGACAAGGACGAACCCCATCGCCAGCTTGGCCCTATTTACAATGTCGCTCTTTTCGCTTCGCCGCCCGGTCGTGCCCTGGCCGCCGCTGCTCCTCGCCAGCCGGCCACGCCAGCCAAACCTGACGCCCCGCGCCGCCTTGCCGTCCGCCAGCCTCCCAGGGGCCAGCCCCGGTCCTGGCCCCGGTCTGGTCCGCGCCATAGCCCAGGGCGACGAGCAAGCTATGGTCGCCCTGTATGACCACTATGCGCGGGGCGTCTACGCTCTGGCGCTCCGCATGGTTCGCCAACCGAATGTGGCTGAGGAAATCGTCCAGGAGACGTTCGTGCGGGTCTGGAGAGCCGCCCATAGCTTCGACGGCAGCGCGAGCTTTGAAGGCTGGCTGTACCGCATCACCCGCAATATGTGTATTGACCAACTACGCCGCCAGCGTGCCCGCCCGGAGACGCAAGACACTATGGAGCCAGACAGCGAGCACGACAATCCTCTCGAGTCCCTGGCCGACGCGGCGGCGGATGTCGCCGAAGCGGCATGGGAGCGGTTACGCCGCGAGCAGGTGCGCCAGGCGCTCAACGCCCTGCCGCCCGAACAGCGCGTGACGCTGGAACTGGCGTACTTCGAGGGGCTGACGCACCGTGAGATCGCCGAACGGCTCAACGAGCCGCTGGGCACGGTAAAGACCCGCCTGCGGCTGGGACTACAGAAACTCGCCGTGATATTCCAGGATGGGGTATAACAGGTTGAAGGTATGGCAGAACTAAGCCCTGAAGAATTGGAAGACCTGTTACCGGGCTATGTCCTGGAGATTCTGGACCCGGACGAACTGGCCCTGGTCGAAGCGGCCCTGGCCGGCCGGCCCGAATACCGCGCGCGGGTGCTTGAGTTGCAGCAGGCCGTCACCTGGCTGCCCTATGCCGCGCCCGAAGCGCCCCCCCTCGCTCCCGAAGTCAAGCCGCGCACCCTGGCGCGCATACGTTCCGAGCGCCAGCGGAGCCTGCGTCGCCCCGCCGCGCCGGCCCCATCAGCCCCGACCCGGAGCGAGCGACTGCGCCGCGCCTTCGCGGTTGGCTGGGCGCCCGCCCTGGCCGCCGCCTGCCTCGTCCTTGCCCTCGGCCTCGGCGTTCGTCTGGCCAGAGTCCAGCGTGACCTGACAGCAGCGCAAACAGCCCTCATTGCCCAGCAGAGCCAGCAGGCGGCCGAGGTGGCTCGCCTGACGTCCGCCCTGGCTCAGCGCGACTCTGACCTGGCCCGCCTGACGACCCAGTTGGCCCAGGCGCAGGCAGAGGCCGGCCAGATTCAGCAGCAAATCAGCCTGCTGACCCGCGCCAACGCCCTCGTCACGCTCGCGCCACAGCCCGGCGCGCCCGCCTCCGCCTCCGCGCGGGTCTACATCACCGACGACCAGCGGGCCCTGGTCGTGGCCCAGGGCCTGCCGACGCCGCGCCCCGGCCGCGTCTACGAGTTGTGGGGCATCGGCACAGCCGGGCCGATCCCGATGGGGACTTACTCGGTGACGCCTGGCAACCCCACAACCTGGGTCGTGGACCCGGCCATCTCCGCCCGCGACTTCAGCGCGTTCGGCGTGACGGAGGAACCGGACGGCGGCAGCCCAACCCCCACCCCGCCCATCCTGCTGCTTGGACAGAGGGCAAGCTAACGCACGCGGGGGCGAGACATCTCCGTAAGTAAACCGCGGTCTGTCGGGTCTAATCCTGGCCGGCCGCTTTTGTTGCGGTAGAACGCTTGATAAATCCGTTCATTTGTGCTATCATACATGAGATGGACATAAAGCATAACTAGAGGAAAGCGGTTTAATGGCGAAGACCAAGGCCAAACCAAAGCCTAAAAAAGGCCAGGAGCCGGCGGGGCTGACCCCGGCCCAGATCGAGGCTATCCTGGGCGTCGGGCTGATACTGGCGGCGCTGGGCACCCTGCTGAGCCTGTTCTTCACGCGCGGCGAACTGACCGACGCCTGGATCAACTCGCTGCGCCGGCTGCTAGGCTGGGCATTTGTCGTCTCGCCCTTCTGGCTGGGCGCGGCGGGGTTCTACTTGCTGTTCGACAGTCTGGACCAGCGGCCCGACGTGCGCTGGGACCAGGTCGGCGGGCTGGTCGTCGTGTTCTTGGCGCTGTTGGGCCTTGTCCATATGGGCGATGGCTGGCTGACACAGGCGGCGCCCGATGTGCTGGTAGACCAGGGGCGCGGTGGGGGCTTTATCGGCCGCGTCATCAGCCAGGGCCTGAGCGACGCTCTCGGCGGCATTGGCGCGTTGATGATTCTGGCTATTTTCCTGGTCATGGGGCTGACGCTGGCCGCACGCGGCCCGCTGATTAGCTTGCTGCGCTGGATCGAGGCGACTTCAACAGAAGTGGCCGACAACTGGCGGCGCGGGCAGGTGCCCATCAACGCCGCCGGGGGGCATAGCGCCGACAACGGCCTGGACGAGCCAGGACTGACCATTCGGACCGGCGGCCGGCCCGCCATCGAGGCCCGTACCGCGCCGCCGTCCGCCCCACTCAGCCGTCCGGGGATCGCCCCCGAACCGGCTCAACCTCTGCGCCGTCCGACCATCATTGGCTCGGCTGAACCAGCCGCGCCCTCCACGCCGCTAGCGGCAGCCACCCAACCTGAACTCCCTTTACAGGAGGCTCCTCCGGCGCCTAAGCCGGTCGTGGCGCGGGTGCTGGGCGCCAATCGCGACTACCGCCTGCCGCCCATTTCTGACATTTTAGAAGATAATATCGAGCAAGAGGTGAGTCGCGATGAGATTCGCCAGAAGGCGCGGATTATCGAGGACACCCTCGGCTCGTTTGGCGTCCCGGCCCGCGTGGTCGAAGTCAACCAGGGGCCGGCCATTACCCAGTTCGGCGTCGAGCCGGGGTATGTCGAGAAGCGCGACAGCAAAGGTCAGGTGACGCGGACGAAGGTGAAGGTCAACAAGATTAGCACCCTCGCCAACGACCTGGCGCTGGCCCTGGCCGCGCCCAATATCCGCATCGAAGCGCCCGTGCCAGGCCGGCCCATCGTGGGCATCGAAGTCCCCAACGCTAAGTCGCACGTCGTCTCGCTGCGCGGTGTGCTGGAGTCCGACTCCTTCGCCAACATCGCTGGCGAGGATCGCCTGGGCTTCGGTTTGGGCCAGGACGTGTCGGGCCAGCCGATGGCCGTGGACCTGACGCGCATGCCCCACTGCCTCATCGCGGGCGCGACTGGCTCTGGTAAATCGGCCTGTATCAACGCCATCATTGCCAGCCTGCTCCTGACCCACACCCCGCAGACGCTGCGTTTCCTGATGGTGGACCCCAAGCGCGTCGAGTTAGTGGGCTTCAACGGCATCCCGCACCTGCTCACCGATGTCATTGTCGAGATGGAGCAGGTGGTGGGCGTGATGCAGTTGGCGCTGCGCGAGATGGACCGCCGCTATCGGCTGTTCGCCAAGTTTGGGGCGCGCAATATCAGCGGCTTCAACGACATCGCCGAGAGTAAGGGCGAGGCGAAGCTGCCCTTCATCGTCATCATTGTGGACGAGTTGGCTGACCTGATGATGGTGGCGGCCGACGAGGTCGAGAAGTCGGTCATCCGCCTGGGGCAGATGGCTCGCGCCACGGGCATCCACCTGATTTTGGCGACACAGCGCCCCTCGGTGGACGTGGTTACCGGCCTCATCAAGGCCAACTTCCCGGCTCGCGTCGCCTTCGCCGTGACCAGCCAGGTCGACTCGCGTGTCATCATTGATACACCCGGCGCCGAGAAGCTGCTGGGGCGCGGCGACATGCTCTACATGGCCCCCGACGCCAGCAAGCTCCAGCGCCTCCAGGGCTGCTATGTCACCGACAAAGAGTTGGACCGCCTGGTGCGCTACTGGAAGGGGCTGGGGCATCGGCTGAGCGAGCCGAAGGCGGGGCTGCCGCAGAGCCTGGCCGACGAGGACCAGACAGCCATCCCCGACGAGAACGCCTGGCCGCCGGCGCCCCCCACCCTAACGGGGCGGCCCCCACTAACCGCCAGCGGCGCGCCTACCACGCCGCCCCCCCGGCCCACGCCGCCAGCATCGAATACCCCCCTGGCGTCGCGCCGCATAGAACCGAACGGGACACCGCCGCCCAGCCGCGCCATCCCTTCCACGCCGCGCGTCATGCCACCCGCCATTCCCGGCTTTGGCAGCGTCGGTAGTGACGATGAAAGCGGTGAAGCGCGCGACGACCTGTGGGCAGCGGCGCTCGAGGTGGTCAAAGGCGTCAAGACGGCCTCGCCCTCACTCCTCCAGCGCAAGCTGCGCATCGGCTACCCCCGCGCGCAGCGCCTCATCGAAGAGTTGGAGAAGGCGGGCATCCTGGGACCACCCGAAGGCCCGACGCGGGCGCGGCAAGTCCTGGCCCGCCCCACCGACCCCGAAGAGGACGATGAGTGGTAAGTGGATAGAAGTCCACCGCTGGCCCGCTCGCTTATGTATAGAATTGGACAGTAGAGATTTCCGGGTTAAAATTCTCCCACTTTCGCATCCCCTATATCAACAGGCAGGTCGGCCTGCCGACCCCAGGTAGCGACAGGAGGACAATCGAATATGCGCCTATCGGCCAGACGCCAGATCATCGTAATGGTCATGGTGCTGACATGTATGGGTCTCTTTACGGCCAGTGTAGGCCAGGCCAGTCCGGCTGAACAAGGCCAGAGTCAGGGAGCCGCCATCCGTCTACGGGCGGCTACTTTTGTGCCCACGCAGGGGCAGGCGCCCAACATCCCACCCGGCCTTGCCATTGCCGGTTATCCCGAAGGTCAGAAAGGCTACTACATCGTCCAGTTCGTCGGTCCGGTCGAGCCAGCCTGGAAGGACGAGGTAACGGCGGAAGGCGGTGAACTGCTGGAGTATGTTCCGGACTTCGCCTTCAAGGTCAAGATGAATCCGGGCCAGGCCCGCAAGGTCGAGCAACTGGACAGCGTAGCGTGGGTGGGCCTGTTCCATCCGGCCTACAAGCTCGACCCGGCCACGGCCCAGGGCGCGACACGCCTCTACAAGGTGCGGTCGAACGCGGCGCGAACCTGGGCCTGCTCTACAGCGTCTATTACAAGTATATAGGCGGCGGTCGTGTGCGACTTCTATAAGAAGCTCTATGGCATCGAGGCCAGCGCGGCGCTGGTCAAGGCCACGCTCATCAACTCGGCCGTAGACCTGCTGGACGAGAATAACGACGGGGTCAACGACAACGACTACCCCATCCCCAATAACCACGAGGGCTGGGGCCGCGTGAATCTCGCCAACGCGACTGATGGCACGGCACAGTTTGTGGACTATGTGGCGGGCCTGAGCACGGGCGGCGCGAAGACGTATACCGCGAATGTGGCGTCAGTCGGGCCGCTCAAGATTACCGTTGTCTGGAGCGACCCCGCCTCCTCTACCTCAGCCAGCAAGAATCTGGTCAACGACCTGGACCTGGAAGTGACTGCACCCAACGGGACGACCGTGTACCGTGGCAACAACTTCAGCGGTGGCTGGTCCACTACGGCCACGACCATTGACCGGGTCAACAACGTCGAAAACGTCTACATTCAGTCCGCGACGACCGGGACGTGGACGATCAAGGTCAAGGGCTACAATGTGCCCACCGGCCCCCAGCCCTTCGCCCTGGTCGTGGATGGCGTCACTAGCCTCACTGAAGCCGCCCCACCGCCGCCGCCTGGCGCGCCCAGTGGTCTCACCGCAACCGCCATCTCCCGCACCCAGATCAACCTGGCCTGGACGAAGGGCGCGGGCAGCGAGGACGGCTTCAAGATCGAGCGCTGCAAGGGCGCGACTTGCACCAACTTCGCCCAGATCGCCACCGTGGGGGCTGGGGTGACATCGTACTCGGACACAGGCCTGACAAAGAACACGACCTACCGCTACCGCGTCCGCGCCTACAACGCAGGTAGCGACTCGGGCTACTCCAACATCGCGTCCGCCACGACGCCGCGCTAGGCATGGACGGATGCGGCGAATAACCCGGCTTTAACCCGCAGGCTGGCATCTACCAATGCCAGCCTGCACTTGTCTGTCGCCTACGCCAGCCCACCGACCCGAGCGACTGGCTTTTGGGAGGCGGCTCCGCTATAATTGAGCCTGTGTTGGCCGCCCATGTTGATACCAGGAGATACAATGCGCCAGAGACGGCCGCTGACGCTGGGTGAGGAAATCGCGAATGCTGTGACGCACGGCGTGGGGCTGCTGGCTAGCCTGATTGCCCTGCCCCTGCTGCTACTGACCGCCATGGAACGCGACGACGCCTGGCACGTCGTCGGCTACACCGTCTTCGCCGTCAGCCTCATCGCCCTTTACGCGGCGTCCACCCTGTACCATGCCCTGCCCCGCTCCCGCGCCAAAGAGGTCTTCCACCGGCTGGACCACTCGGCCATCTACCTCCTCATCGCCGGTACCTACACGCCGTTTACCCTCGGCGTGCTGCGCGGCGCGTGGGGCTGGACCCTGTTCGGCCTGATCTGGGGGCTGGCTGTGCTGGGTATCCTGTACAAGACGGTGATTGGCATCCGCCACCAGGCTTTCTCAACGGCGCTGTATGTGGGGATGGGCTGGTTGGGCGTCCTCGCCATTCGGCCTATGCTGGCCAGCCTGCCGACCGCCGGTATTCTCTGGCTGCTGGCGGGCGGCCTGTTCTACACCAGCGGCGTCCTATTCTACGTTTGGGACCGCCTGCGCTACAGCCACATGGTCTGGCATCTGTTCGTCCTGGCGGGCAGCGCGTGCCACTTCTGGGCCGTGCTGCGCTATGCCGCGCCCGCCGGTTGATTCTAATTTTGGATTTGCATTCTTGATCACTATTGCCTATAATTAGTCTCGTAGAACGCATCAGCAAGTTGTTCCCCGTCTGCACTGAATGACCGCCGCGTGACACGTGGCGGTCTTTTTTTTGGCTCGGTTGGACACGCGGCTCTACGTATAGCATCATCAAGGAGGAATCGGCATGTCCGATCGAGTGACCGGTACGGTGAAGTGGTTTAATGCGGCCAAGGGCTTTGGCTTTCTGAGCCAGGCGAATGGCCCCGATGTGTTCGTACATTACAGCGCTATCCAGGCCAATGGATACCGCTCGCTGGAAGAGGGTCAGGCGGTAGAGTTCTCTGTCGTGAACGGGCCCAAGGGACCGGCGGCGGCCGATGTGGTGATGGTGGGCGCGTAGTCGCCCCAGCCACGTCATACAGCAGGTCGGGCGCGCCAGCCGCGCCCACACGGGACGGGACACCCGTCCAGAAGGAAACAAACGAGGAATCATGGCTAAGAGAATCTACGTCGGCAACCTGTCCTATCGGACCACCACCGACCAACTGCGCGACCTGTTCAGCCAGGCGGGCGAAGTGCAGGATGTGTTCCTGCCCAGCGATCGCGAGACGGGCCGCATGCGCGGCTTCGGCTTTGTCGAATTCGCCGATGACGCGGCCACCCAGGAAGCCATCCGCATGTTCGATGGCTACACCCTCGACGACCGCCAGTTGCGTGTCAACGAGGCGCAGGCCAAGCCGGGTGACGGCGGTGGTGAGCGCCGGGGTGGCGGCGAGCGCCGCGGCGGCGGTGGTGGTGAGCGCCGAGGT
>JAHCIP010000017.1 GCA_026129165.1 Anaerolineae bacterium | reverse complement strand
GAGCCGGGTGGGCTGGCTGCGCAGTATCACCTTACCGAGTCTGGCTCTCGGCCTGCCCACCGCCGCCCTGATCGCCCGCCAAATGCGCGCCTCCCTCGTCACCGTCATGCAGTCGCGGTACATCCTGGCGGCCCAGGCGACGGGTATCCCCATGGGGCAGGTCGTGAGTCGATACGCCCTACGGAATGCGCTGATCCCTGTGGTAACGGTGATCGGGTTTCGCGTCGCCGTCGTGCTCAGCCTGACCTTTGCCGTGGAACAGGTCTTCAATCTGCCCGGCATCGCGCCGCTGACGGTGAAATCCGTCATCGCCCGCGATATTCCCCTGTTACAAGGCGTGGCCCTGCTGACGGCTCTATCGGTGGTGGTGACCAATCTGCTGGTTGACGTGAGCTACGGCTGGCTCAATCCGAAGGTTCGTTTGTCATGAATATCGTTGAGACGTCTTCGGTCGCGCTGGCCGGAAGCCAGGACGCGCGCTCCGAGAGCAATGTCCAGGCTCGGGCCTATGTATCAAGTCCGGGGCGCGCCTGGCGGCGTTTTCGCCGCCAGCCGGCGGCTGTTCTCTCGGCGGCGTTTATCCTGGCCTTGTACCTGATAAGCGTGATTGGTCCGTGGGTCGCGCCGTATGGCCCCCTCGCAGGAGACTTGCGGGCGACGATGCAAGGCCCTAGCGCGGCCCATTGGCTGGGGACAGACCAGTTGGGGCGAGACATCCTCAGCCAACTCATCTATGGGACACGCATCTCGATGTGGGGCGCGCTCCAGGCCATCGGGGTCGCCCTCCTCCTGGGGGTACCGCTCGGCCTGCTGGCCGGCTATGTGGGCGGCGCATTGGATAGCGGGTTGACGTGGGGGGTAGACCTTCTCTTTGCCCTGCCGCCCATTATGGTCGCCTTTGCCGTGATTGCCATCCTGGGCGCCAGTTTGAGCGCTGTCATGCTCGCCATCGGGCTGACCTTCTCAACGCGGTTCTTTCGCCTGGCCCGCGCAGTGACACTGGCCGAGCGCGAGGAGTTGTATGTCGATAGCGCCCGTGTCGGGGGGCTGGGAGTGTGGAGCATCACAGCCCATCATATCCTGCCCAATATCGCGCCGACCCTGATTGCCCAGACCGCGTTGCAGGTGGGAGCGGTCGTGCTGATTGAAGCGACCCTCAGTTTTATCGGTATCGGCGCCACGATGGAGCAGCCAAGTTGGGGACGCATGCTGTCGCAGGCGCGCACCTATATGGGAACCCACCCGTTCCTGGCGTTCCCCTCTGGGGCGGCGATTACCTTAACTGTGCTGGCCTTTAATCTTCTGGGGGATGGGCTGCAAACCGCCTTCGGGCGGGAGAGCGTGGCCGCTCGTCCCAGGTCCAGGCCCGCGCCGCCCGCCAGCGCCGCCCCGCCTACTCAGGCCATAGAGTCCCCCCCCGCGCTGCTGGCGCTACGCGGGTTAGAGGTACGCTTCCCCGACGCGCAGGGCGGCGAAGTGGTGATTCTCCGCGATGTATCGCTGGAGATGAAGCGGGGCGAAATCCTGGGGCTGGTCGGCGAGTCGGGGTCGGGCAAGACCATGACCTCCCTGGCGATCATGGACCTCATTCCACCGCCGGGCCGCCTGGCGGCCGGCTCGATCCGGCTGGAAGGCAAAGACCTGCGTTCGCTGCCGGCTGCCGCCTGGCATCGGCTGCGAGGCCAGGCGATCGCCTTGGTCTTCCAGGATGCCCATAGCTCGCTCAATCCGGCCCTGACAATTGAGACGCAGTTAATCGACCCGCTGCGTATCCATATCGGGTTGAGCCAGCGCCAGGCGCGCCGCCGCGCCCTCGAATTACTGACGCTGGTTCGTATACCCGACCCCCAACGACGGCTGCATGAGTATCCGCATCAGCTCTCGGGCGGGATGGCCCAGCGGGTGGCGCTAGCCCGCGCCCTGGCCGGCCAGCCTACGGTCTTGATTGCCGACGAGCCAACCAGCGCGCTGGATGTAACGGTTCAGGGGCAGATTCTAGACCTGTTGAAGGATGTGCAGCGTCAGTTCGACATGGCGATTCTGCTCATCACGCATGATCTCGGCGTTGTCGCCGAGACGTGTGATCGAGTGGCCGTGATGTACGCGGGTGAAATTGTAGAGGCCGGGCCAACCCACGCTCTATTCCACCAGCCCAAACATCCGTATACCCAGGCGCTCCTGGCGACCCTGCCCCAGTACGGCCGTATTGACGGACGGCTCCCCGTCATCCCCGGCCTGGTGCCGCCCCCGCACGCCTGGCCGCTGGGCTGCCACTTCCACCCCCGTTGTCCTTTAGCCACCGAGGCGTGTCGGGCAGGGACGCCGGCCTTACAACCGCTTGGCCCCGATCGCCTCACCCGCTGTCTACGCGCGCAGGATATGCCCTGATGAACGACGCGAACCTGACCATGACCGTCCCAATAGCGCCGCCCGCGCTATCCGATCAGCCATTTCTCACGGTCCGCGACCTGCACGTCGAGTTCGCGGCGCAGCAACCCTTATTCGGGCGGTATCGTTCCCCGGTCCGCGCTGTGAACGGCGTGAGCTTCTCGGTCCCCAGGGGGCAGACGCTCGGTTTGGTAGGGGAGTCGGGGGCGGGTAAGTCTACCGCCGCGCGGGCGATTCTCAAGCTGGTCCAGGTTCAGTCAGGGCAGATTGTCGTCGGCGGCCAGGATGTGACGGCCCTGCCAACACGCGCGTTGGACGGCTACCGCCGCCAGGTGCAAGTCGTCTTCCAGGACCCCTACTCAGCCCTGAACCCCAGCCATGTGGTCGGTGAAATCGTGGGCGAACTCGTCACGCATCACCGCCGCGTTCGGGCTGGGCGCGCCCGGGACGAGATTGTGGCGGACCTATTGCAGCAGGTGGGGCTTGGCCCGCATCTTATGGAAAGGCTGCCGGGAGAATTGTCTGGCGGCCAGCGTCAGCGGGTCGCCATTGCGCGGGCACTCGCGGTCGAGCCGCGACTGATCGTCTGCGATGAGCCGACCAGCGCCCTGGATGTATCTATCCAGAGCCAGATCATCAACCTGCTGGAGGACCTGCAAGCCCGTAAGGGGCTGACCTATCTGTTTATCACCCATAACCTGGCGGTCGCGCGCCATATCAGCCATACGTTGGGCGTGATGTACCTGGGCTACCTGGTTGAAATGGGGCCGACGGAGCGGGTCTACACCCAGCCGGCCCATCCCTACACCGCCATGTTACTGGCCGCCAACCCGGTGCCAGACCCGGTTCAGCAACGCCAGCGGGCCGCGCTCCGCCAGATGTACCGCCAGGGTGTTGAGCCGCCCAGCCCAACTCGTCTACCGCCGGGCTGCCCCTTTGCCAACCGTTGCCCCCTGGTGATGGACATCTGCCGCCGCACTATGCCCGCCCCTAGCGAAGCGCCAGGCGGCGGCATGGTGCGCTGTCATGCCCATTCCAATGAGGCAGCGCCCTCCCAGCGGGCGGGATGATTCAGTGTCGGTGTTGGGGGGTCACGTCGGGCTCCCCCCGCAGACCGGGGTCGGAGAAGCACAGATGCAAAAACTGATCTACCAGACAATTGTCCTGGCTTGGCTGATGTGCAGCCTGAGCGCCAGCCAACTCACCGTCGCTAGCCCTGTTCGTCAGGCCGCGCGGCTTAGTCCCGACGTGACGAACGCCGCGACCGAGTCGGGTGTGTGGAGAATGACAGAGCTAATGGGGCCAGGAATGCGGGCGGCTGCGAACGTCGGGCTGAGCGAAGTTCGCATGACGGCGGCTGCGCCGGTGGCCCACCGGCCAGAGCCGATAGAGGGCCAGCCAGCCGCGCCGTCCCCAGGTGGGCCTGACTCTAAATCAGGCGGGGGGCTGATCAGTATCAGCGCGGGCGATGCGCATACCTGCGGGATCAGGAGCGACGGCTCTGTCGTCTGCTGGGGCGACAATAGCAATAACCAGCGCTCGGCCCCGACCATCAACACCAACTTCATCCAGGTGAGCGCGGGCCTGGCGCATACCTGTGGTGTCAAGCGAGATGGGAGTGTCGCCTGTTGGGGCAATAACAGTTTTGGGCAGGCGACGCCGCCGGAGCCGAATACGGGCTTTAGTCAGGTCAGCGCCGGCGGAGGGCATACATGTGGCATCAAGAGCCAGGGGGTGGTCGAGTGCTGGGGCGACAACCGCAGCGGGCAGGCTCAATCACCATCGCCCAATGAAGGCTTCGTCCAGGTCAGCGCCGGCAACTCACACACCTGTGGCGTCCGCGGCGATGGCTCGGTTGTCTGCTGGGGGTATAGTGGCACCGGACAAACATCTATCCCTGCCCCCAACAGTGGTTTTATCCAGGTCAGTACCAGCCAGTTTCAGGTCTGTGGCCTCAGAAACGATGGCTCGATCGCGTGTTGGGGGGCAGGCAATGATAACCAGGGGACGCCGTTGCTCGAGGGCAGCTTTCTCCAGGTGAGCGTCGGGGGGGCGCATGTCTGTGGACTGCGGGGCGATGGCGCCCTCGCCTGCGCTGGTGACGACGGTTATGGTCAGGTGTCTGGCCTTGACCCCAACGATCGGTTCGTCCAGGTGAGCGCTGGAGTGTATCACACCTGCGGCCTGGACATCAGCGGGAAGGTGAAATGTTGGGGGGCGAGTGACAGCGGCCAGACGACACCACCCCAGCCCCCCATCATCACCACTCGCCCTGTCGGCCAGACTGTCATCCAAGGTCGGCCTTTCACGCTCCAGATCAATGCGACCGGCTCACCACCCTTGAGTTACCAATGGTATCATCTGAATATGCCCATTGCCGGCGCTAACACCAGTAGTTACACCCTCTCGGCTGCGACGGCGGATAGTTTCGGCCTCTACTACGCTGTCGTCTCCAATGGTGAGGGTCTGGCCATCAGTCTCCCGGCGCGCATCGTCGTGACCCAGACGGCCCTGAAACCGGCCCTCTATCGCAACGGCACGTGGTATCTGCGCAACTCGCTTACGGCTGGTCAGCCCGAAGCCACCTTTACGTTCACCGGGCCGGGCGGCCACCAGGCTGGTGATCGACCAATGATGTGTGACTGGAAAGGGGCCGGCAGTCGCACGGTCGGGATTGTGCGAGGGAATACCTGGTATATCCGCTACAGCAACACGACGGGCGCCCCGGAGCGCACCTTCACCTTTGGCCAGTTGGGCGAGACGCCGTTCTGTGGCGCGTGGACGGGCGGCGTTGAGACGCCTGGCGTGAGGCGCGGTAATCGTTTCGTTTTGCACTATGCCAACGACACGGCCGCCCCTCCGGATCAGCCGGATACCACCATCGCGCTGGGCTTGGCCACGGACGTGCCCATTGTTGGGGACTGGAACGGCGATGGCCGCGATAGCGTGGGGGTCAAGCGCGGGAACCTGTGGATTCTGCGCGCGACGACCCAACCCACCAGTACCGTGACAAGCTTCTCCTTCGGCGGCGGCGGCCGCGAGCAAGCTATCGTCGGCGACTGGGATGGCGATGGGGTGGATGAGGTAGGTATTCATTCTGATAGCAACTGGATACTGCGTCAGAAGAATGAGCCTGATAGCCAGACGACCAACTTTACGTGGACGGTCGGGGTTGGTGAGGTCGCGCTGGTCTGGCGCTAGGTCAATCGCCTGTGATAACCGTCTAGAATCGCACTCTATGACTACCAAGGGGAGTACTACGATGACACGGGACTCGCGCTCCGTTCGTCCGATCAGCCGTCGTCGTTTTCTGAAGCTCGCTGGCGGAGCGATGGCTACCCTGGCGCTAGCCGCCTGCGCGCCCCAGACGTCGCCCACCCCTACCGTCGTCCCCTCCTCGCAGGCCGCGAATGCTACGCCGGCTGGCCCAAGGCGCGGAGGCGTGTTGCGCATGGCCCCGCCCGATGTGGTCAGTATTCTGGATCCGCTCCGCCCGCTTAGCTATGCCGAGGTGAGGATGGGCTTCATCCTCTATGAGACATTGACGCAGTTTGACTTTGCCAACCCGCCGGCGGCGGTACGCCCCGGGTTAGCCGAGTCGTGGCAGGCCAGCGCCGACGGGTTGACCTGGACGTTCAAGCTGCGCCAGGGGGTGAAATTCCACCACGGTACGCCCTTCACGGCCCAGGATGTGGTCTATACCTTCAAGAAGATCCTGGACCCCCAGTCTGGGTCATTGAGTGTGGAAGGCTTCCGTTCTCTGGATACTGTCGAGGCGGTAGATGACGCCACGGTGCGCTTCCACCTCAAGCGGCCCAACGCGACTTTCCCCCGTCGATTGGCCCTCGCCGGCACCCAGATTGTGCCCCATGACCGCACTGACGAGCAGTTAGCCAACGCCCCGTCTGGCACTGGGCCGTTCCGCTGGGGTGAGAACGTAGCGGGTCAATTCACCACTTTTCCACGTAACGACGCTTACTGGCAGCCAGGCTTGCCCTATCTCGACCAGGTCCGCTTTGTCTATCTGAGCGAGCCAGCCGCTCAACTCGCGGCGCTCACCAGCGGCGCCATCGATCTCATCGACCGCATGGCCTTTGAATCGGTGGCCGCCGTATCCAGCACACCGACGCTCAGGCTGCTCGAAAGCCCCTTTGGGCTGGCCGTCTTTTTTAGCATGCAGACGACCAGCAAGCCCTTCGACGATGTCCGGGTCCGTCAGGCGTTTAAACTGGCAATGGACCGTCCCGGTTTGATCAAAGCCGTGTACCAGGGACGTGGGACCGTGATGAATGACCAGCCTGTCGCGCCGACCAGCCCGTATTGGGCTAACCTGCCCATCCCCGAACGCAATATCGCCAAGGCTAAGGAGTTGCTGGCCGCCGCCGGCTACGCGAACGGCCTGGATGTGACATTGTACACCGCCCCCATCGGGCCAGGGTTTGTCGAAGCCGCGGTCGCTTACCAGGAGATGGCCAAAGCAGCGGGTATCAATGTCAAGGTTGAGCGAACGACCCCCGATACCTACTTCACCAACTATTTGCTGCAAGTGCCCTTCTTCATGGATATTTGGCCGACCCATCTCGATGCGGACCAGATTTTGGAACTGGGCTTTTACTCGTCTAGCGCCTTCAACGAGGCCGCCTGGCAGCGCCCCGATCTCGATGCGCTCATTGATGCTATGGGGGCGGAGCAGGACCAGACCAAGCGTAAAGCGATTCTCGCTCAGGCCCAACGCTTGATCAGTGAAGAAGGGGGAGTCATGATTCCATGTGTCGTCCCTATATTGTCGGGCATGCGCCGCGAGGTGCAGAACCTCATCGTCCATGACAGCTACCCACCGACCACCATCTGGCTAGCGCAAGGATAACGGCCCATGCTCGCCTTTCTGGTGCGCCGGCTGGCGCTGGTGATGGTCATCCTGGTGTGTGTCTCGGTCGTTGTCTTCGCCGTCACCACCGTGCTGCCGGGCGACGCCGCCTCGGCCATCCTGAGAAACCGCGCGACGCCGGAACGGCTGGCGGCGGTGCGGGCCAGGCTGAAGCTGGATCGCCCGGCGCCGGTGCGTTATGTAGAGTGGCTGGGCGGTATCGTGCGCGGTGACTGGGGCGACTCGCTCATCATGAATGTGCCGGTCCGCCCGCTCGTTCTCCAGCGGTTGCGGAACACGGCCGTGCTGGCCGCGCTCGCCCTGGCCCTCGCCGTGCCGCTCGGCATCGGGCTGGGGCTGCTGGCCGCCCTGGCCCGCAACCGCTGGCTCGATCACACCATCCGCGCCAGCATCCTGGTCGCCGTCTCGGCGCCAGGCTTTGTCACCGCCCTGGCGCTCATCGTCGTGTTCGCCTCCTGGCTCCATTGGCTGCCCTCGTCCAGTCTCATCGAACCCAACGCCAATTTGTGGGAGTCAGTGCGCTTCCTGATCTTGCCGACGCTGACGGTAGCGCTGGGCTTGCTCGCCCACATCACGCTGATGGCGCGCAGCAGTATGATTGAGGCGCTGCGAAGCGATTACGTGCGCACGGCCATTCTCAAAGGGCTGCCCATGCGGACGGTGGTCCTGATCCACGCCCTGCCGAACGCGCTGCTCCCGACCATGAGCGTTATCGCCCTGGATGTGGGCTATCTTATGGGTGGTTTCGTGCTGGTGGAGACGATCTTTGCCTACCCAGGGCTGGGGGCGTTGATGGTCCAGGCCGTGGGCAACCGCGATGTACCACTGCTGCAAGCCGTGGCTCTGCTCATCGCCGCCTTTTACGCGCTGTCGAATCTAGCGGCCGACCTGCTCTACCGCGTGCTCAATCCACGTATCCGCTATAGCTAGGTGGAAGGACATGGGGAACCTGTGGGACTGATAGAACACGATTCAACGACTGGGCCGAACCTCGGGACGGCCCTGCCGCGCGTGGGCGGCCAGATGCCCTATGGCATGGGCGGTTTGTGGCAGGTGCGGCTGCGCTGGACGCCCCTGACCCTGGTCAGCCTGTTGATGGTGGCGCTCTATGTGACACTGGCGGTAGCTGGTCCCTGGCTGGCGCCCTACCCCTACACCGAACAGCATCTGTCTGCCACGCTGCAACCCCCGTCGGCGCACTATCTGTTCGGCACCGACCAGTTTGGACGGGATATCTTGAGCCGGGTGATCGTAGGCAGCCGTGACATTCTGCTGCTAGCAACCTTAGCCACCGTATTGACGCTCCTGCTAGGCATTGCCATTGGCTTAACCGCGGGCTACCTGGGCGGCTGGTGGGAAGAACTGCTGATGCGGGCCAGCGATGTTCTGCTATCCTTTCCAGCGCTGCTGCTGGCGCTCCTCATCCTCAGTATGCTCGGCTCCGACCTGGTCTACCTCGTCCTGTGCCTGGGCATCGTCTTCGCCCCGGGCCACGCGCGGACCGTACACAGCGTCACCCTCGGCCTCAAGACCCAGGAATTTGTCGCGGCGGCACGGTTACGCGGTGAGTCGGCGCTGTACATCATGACCCAGGAGATTCTGCCCAACGCGGTGGGGCCGATTGTGGTGGACGCCTGTCTCTACTTCACCTACGCCATCCTGGTTGGCTCCAGCCTCGGCTTTCTGGGCCTGGGGCTGCAACCCCCCTCGCCGGACTGGGGCTTACAAATTAGCGACGGCCGCGCCTTGGTGCTGACCGCCCCCTGGGTCGTCATGTTTCCGTCGCTGGCGATAGCCTCTCTAGTGGTCGCCGTCAATAGTGTGGCGGATAGTCTGGCTTCCGCGTTCGATGCGACGACAACCGAGGACTAACCGTGCTGGACTTGAGGCAGATGACGACCAAAACGCACCGTATGAGAAGGGTCCTATGACGACGCCAGTAGCCCCATCGCCCGATGTACTCCGTATTGATAACTTGTGCGTCGCTTACCGAATGGGCGGCGAGTGGGTGGATGCGGTGCGCGGCCTGACACTGTCCATTGGGCGGAGTGAGGCGTTTGGGCTGGTGGGTGAGTCAGGCTGTGGCAAGAGTACGACAGCGTTCGCCGTGATGAACTATCTGGGCCGCAACGGTCGCATCCGGGCCGGCCGCATCGAATTTCTCGGCCAGGACCTCTCCGCCCTCTCCGAGGCGGAAGTGCGACGCTTGCGCGGGCGGCGTATGGCGATGGTCTACCAGAACCCCCAGACATCCCTGAACCCGGCCCTGCGCGTCGGACGCCAGATTGCCGAGGGGGTGCAGTATCATGAAGGTCTGGACCGCCGCGCCGCGCGCGATCGGACGCTGGAGATATTGGAAAAGGTCCACATGCCGAACGCGGCCTCGGTTCTGGACCGCTATCCGCATCAGTTGAGCGGCGGCATGCAGCAGCGCGTCCTCATCGCCATGGCGCTGATCACCAATCCCGACCTCATCATCCTGGACGAACCGACCACAGGGTTGGACGTGACCACGGAAGCGGCGGTGCTCGATCTGCTCAACGAACTCAAGCAGACATTCGCGGCGGCTATCCTCTACATCAGCCACAATCTGAAGGTGGTGGCCCAGGTGTGTGATCGCGTCGGCGTCATGTACGCGGGCGAGTTAGTGGAGACCAGCGGGGTAGCCGAGGTATTTGCCCGACCCCGCCATCCGTATACCCTTGACCTGTTAGAGTGCATTCCCAGCGCCGATAAGCACTATACCCGTGACCGCCTGCGGACGATCCAGGGGCGCGTGCCGCTGCCGACCGAGTTGCCGCCAGGCTGTAGCTATCGGCCCCGCTGCCGCTTTGCCCAGGACCGCTGCCATCACGAACGGCCCTTGCTCACACCGACGGACGCCGCGGTCCATCTCGCCCGCTGCTTTTTCAGCCGCGCGGTGGCTAGCGCGCCATCTCAAGCTGAGCGCCGCGCCGCCCTCCCTACCGACTTGGCCCCCACTGCCATCGGCGGGGCCGCGCCTCTGCTGCACGTGGACAACCTGCACAAGTATCATGAGCGGCAGGAATGGCGGTTACCGGGGCTTGGGCGGCGGTCGGAGGCGGTGCGCGCGGTGGCCGGCGTGAGCTTCACCGTCCAGGCCGCCGAAACATTGGCCCTCGTCGGCGAGAGCGGTAGCGGCAAGACCACGCTCGGACACTGTATCGTGGGCCTGCTCACGCCGACCGAGGGTAACATCACCTTCGAAGGCGAGAAGGCGACCGTCGCTGTCGAGCAGCGGCCAGCGGCGATGCGCGATAGGCTCCAAATGGTGTTTCAGAACCCCGACTCAACGCTGAACCCACGCCACCGTATCGGGCATATCCTGGAGCGTGCCCTGCGCCGTGTCGCGGGTCGGCCCGCTCCAAGCCCCAGGCGGGCCGCTGAACCAGCCCAGCCGGCAGCGCGTCGGCAACGGGTCACAGAGCTTCTCCAGGCCGTGCGGCTGGACGGCAGCTATGCTGACCGCTATCCCGATCAGTTGAGCGGGGGAGAGAAGCAGCGCGTCGCCATTGCGCGCGCCTTTGCGAGTGAGCCTGACCTTGTCGTGTGCGATGAGGCCGTCTCGGCCCTGGACGTCTCGGTGCAGGCTGCCATTCTCAATTTGCTCGTTGAGCTGAAACAGGCGCATCAATGCGCCTATCTGTTCATCTCCCACGATTTGGCGGTGGTGCGCTACCTCGCCGACCGGGTGGGGGTGATGTACAGTGGGCAACTGGTCGAGGTTGGCGGGGTGGAGGCCGTCTTTAGCGGCCCCAACCACCCCTACACCGAGGCGCTGCTCGCGGCCAGTAGCGGTCCAGAGACGCCGGGCCGACCCGGCCGGGTTCCCCTCGCGGGACCGCCGGCCAACGCGGCCCATGCATTGACGGGCTGCCCGTTCCATCCGCGCTGTCCACGCAAGTTGGGGGGCCAGTGCGAGACGCAGGCCCCGCCCTGGCAAACGGTCGCCGAAGAACACCGCATTCGTTGTCATATTCCTCTCGCTCCATTGGCTGAATAAGGGTAAGCACATGTCATTGGCTTTTCCGCGTTCGATACGCGCGCTCAACCACGATGCCGGCTATGCCACCCTGGTCGGCCTGCTGGTCGGCATCGTGTTGCTCGCTCTCTGGGGAGCGTGGCTGGTTCTGGGGCGCATCCCCATCTACGAAACGAGCCGGCAATGGCAGGTCGCCCGCGACGGCACGCTGGTCGTCACATTTACGACCGATGCCATCGCCCGGCTTCGCCCAGGGCAGACAGCCCGCGTCAGTGTCGAGCCTGGCGGTGACAAGCCCAGGCAGGTCCTGACCGCTACGGTGATTGCTGTGGCGAGCCACACCACCAGCCAGCTTGAAGCGGGGACAGCTCGCCTGATCGTCAGCGGCGCGTCGCTCAAGGCCGGCCAGAGCGGGGAAGTCCAGGTGGTGGTCCAGGAGCGTTCGCCCTGGTCTATCCTACTCGATGCCATCAATCAACGGCTTAATAGCTAGAGGCCAGGACAGCGGCCGCGGAGGCTCGGCGAGATATGCGTTTTCTTGTGCCAGAAGTGGTACAAACCTCGGAAATGGACTGTGGCCCGGCCGCGCTCAAGGCGCTGCTGGAGGGCCATGGGATTCACGTGAGCTATGGCCGGCTCCGTGAAGCCTGCCAGACGCATGTGGACGGCACCTCGATTGACGCCATTGAAGAGGTAGCGGTCCAGTTGGGTCTTGACGCGGAGCAAGTGATGCTGCCCCTCGATCATCTGACCCTGCCAGTGGCCCACGCCCTGCCAGCGCTTGTCGTTGTCCTGCTGCCCAATGGCATGACTCACTTTGTCATCATCTGGCGTCTGCACGGCGCGTTCGTTCAAATTATGGACCCGGGTCTGGGGCGGCGGTGGCTGAGTTGGCGGCGTTTCGTGGACGATATCTTTGTCCACACCTTCCCGGCCCCGGCCAGTGATTGGCGCGCCTGGGCGGGTAGCGAGGAGTTCCTGGCGCCGCTCCGCGAGCGGCTGAAGGCATTGGTCGTTGAGGATGAGCCAAGCGATGCTCTCCTGCAGTCGGCCCTGGCCGACGCGACCTGGTCTGGACTGGCGCGTCTGGATGCGGCGGTGCGGTTGGTGGCGGCTCTCGTGCGGGCGCGTGGCCTACACCAGGGGCCGGAGGCCGTGACCCTCCTGGAACGGCTATGCGCCGACCCGCAGGCGAGCGAGCTAATTCCACTGCGGTTCTGGTTTGTGCGGCCCGCGCCCGCCGACCAGCCAGGCCAACTATGGCTGCGCGGCGCTGTGCTCGTTCGAGTCAAGGGCTTGCGGTCCGCCGCCCCCGCGCCTGGTGACGAGGCAGACGAGGCGCCAGCGGCGGACGAGGCGTCACCCGCCCCCTTGCCCCCTGAATTGGTGGCCGCGCTGGCTGAACGGCCTGTTCACCCCATTCAGACCATCTGGCAGGCCATGCAGGCCGATGGCCGTCTCAGCCTCACGATGCTAGGCCTGGGGTTGGTGATGGCGACCATTGGCGTCATGTTCGAAGCGATTCTGTTGTTAGGCGTCGTTCGGCTGGCGCAAGTGACGCTGTCGGCCGAGTGGCGCACCTGGATCATGGGGATACTGATGGTCTTGCTCGTCGCCCTGTTTGCTCTCGAAGTCCCTATTTATACGCTGACCTGGCGGCTGGCGCGGCGGGTAGACATCCGGCTGCGTGTCCTGTTACTGGAGAAGATTCCCAAGCTCAATGATCGCTATTTTCACAGCCGCCTAGTATCTGATATGGTGAAGCGCGCCCACGACTTGCGTATCCTGCGCCAATTACCGTTTTTGATGACGCGGTTCGCGCGAACCGCTTTCCAACTGGTACTGACCACCATTGGCCTCATCATCCTGCAACCTACCCAGACGCCCCTGATTCTCTTGTTCGTGGCGTTAGTGATGGGCTTCTCGTACCTGGTCACCTTGATTCTCCAGGAGCCAGAGTTGCGATTACGCACGCACATCGGCGCGTTGAGCCGTGTCTATCTGGACGCCTTGCTGGGCCTGTTGCCGCTGCGGACGCACAGCGCCGAACGGGTAATGCGCCGCGAGCACGAGACGCTGGTCAGCGCGTGGGCGCGCAGCAGTCTCCAATTTGGGCGCCTGGCCGTCGGCCTCCAGGCCGCCACCAATCTCCTGTTCAATCTCCTGGCCGTCCTGCTGATCTTTCGGACGTTCAGCGGCGCTGGCGTGGTGAGTAGTACGGTCCTGTTACAGTTCTACTGGACGCTAAACCTCGTAGTGTTGGGGCAGTCCACCGTGGATCAGGCGCGGCGTTATCCCACCGTCCGCAATACCCTGCTACGCCTCCTCGAAATCCTGGGCACGCCGGAGGAGCAGACGGCCACCGTCGGGCAAGCGCCATCGGCCTCAACACCCGACCAGGGCGCGGCTATCCAATTCGAAGGGGTGGCGGTCGAAGCGGGGGGGCATACGATTCTAAGTGACATCCATCTGCGAATTCAGGCCGGCGAGCATATTGCCGTCATCGGGCCATCGGGGGCGGGCAAATCAACCCTGGTAGGGCTTTTGTTGGGCTGGCATAAGCCGGCGGCCGGTGAGTGCCGGGTGGATGGACGCCCTCTCGACGGGGCGGGCCTGGAGGCTCTACGGCGCGAGACGGCCTGGGTTGACCCGGCGGTTCAACTGTGGAACCGTTCGCTGCTCCAAAACCTACTGTATGGTCATGCGCCCTCGGAAGCCGAGGCAAGCGTGATGATCGAGCAAGCCGATCTGTTTGGCGTTCTGGAGCGTCTCCCCGAAGGCTTGCAAACCCCACTGGGTGAGAGTGGGGGATTAGTTTCGGGTGGCGAGGGGCAACGGGTGCGTCTTGGTCGGGCCTTGGGCCGCCAGAAGGCGCGCCTGGTCATCCTGGACGAGCCATTTCGAGGCCTGGATCGTGAAAAACGGCGTCTCTTGTTGCGACGGGCGCGCGAATACTGGCGGGGGGCCACCCTCATCTGTATCACCCACGATGTCGGCGAGACCCAGGCCTTCGACCGCGTGGTGATCATCGAAAACGGGCGCATCAGCGAAGACAATGCGCCGGCTCAGCTTGCCGCGCGCCCCGACTCGCGTTACAACGCCCTGCTCGCCGCTGAGCAGGAGGTCCGTCAGACGCTCTGGGAAGGCGCGGCGTGGCGGCGTCTCTGGCTTGAACAAGGGCGCCTCCGGGAGAACCACGATGACAGCCAGCAGGCAACGGCTGATTAACAAGGAGTGCCGGATGCGAGGTTGGATTGGCGTGTGTATTGTGTTGGGGATGAGCTTGATGCTGGTGCAGTGCAGCCCACAACAAGTGTTAAACGCCTCAGCCCCGCGGGCGACGTTGGTCATGGCGACGAATTACCCGGTGGGGGCCAGGCCGACTGTTCCACCGCGCGCGACCATCGTGGCGCCCCTCGGGTCGGTCGCCAATCCGGTCAAATTCGCGGCTGCCCCGCAGATAGAGGCAGCCCGCACCGAGAAGAACGCCGAGAATGTAGGCCGGTTGCTAGATCAGATTACGGGGCTAAAGTTTCAAATCAGTGTGCCGATGAATTATGCGACGGTTGCCAGCGCCCTGGAAACCCAACAAGTGGACATGGCTCTGCTCTCGCCGACGCTCTATATCGTGGCTCGTGAACGCTATGGCGCGGAAGCGCTGTTGACGGCCACGCGCGGCGGCAGTAAGGTTTATCCGTGGTGCATCATCGTCCGCGCCGACTCAGCTATCCATCAACTGCGAGACTTGCGTGGCAAGCGGCTGGCCAGCCCAGATCCACTCTCCACCTCAGGCAATATCTTCCCGCGCGCCTATTTGATCGAGCGCCAGATTATTCCAGAACAGGATGTCATCTGGACCTATAGCGGTGGACATGATCGGGCCATCATCGCCTTAATGAAAGGCGAGGTGGACGCCGCGGCGGTCTACGGCGAGGACCCCGGACGCAAGGACGCGCGTGAACTGGTCAAGACCATCTACCCCGATGTGTACGATAAGACGCGGGTCCTGTTCAATAGCGCCAGCGAGAATATCTTCATCCCCAACACGACGATTACCGTGCGCCGCGGATTGCCGGCCGATGTCAAAGACAAAATACGCGATGGCTTGCTCCAACTGGTGAAGACAGCGAGCGGTCGGGCTGAGATGAGCGGCCTGCTGGCGATCACGGGCCTGGATATCGTTGAACCGAAAGACTACGACATGATTCAGACGGCCGCTGAGACGGCGGGGATTGATCTCGCCGATGAATTAGCCCCTGCTGTGCTACGGCCTGTGGTATCGCCGACCCCAACCGCCCCCCCTGCCCGCACGCCGCGTCCGTAGCAGACACCCACGGGCGACAGGCTCTGGTTGAGGAAAGAGAAGGTAGACGAATGTTTATCCCTAGCAGCCTATCCCGACGGGGGCTGAGACAGCAGATTTGTTACGGGTTAGGAGTGGCGCTACTCTGTATGCTTGTCTCAGGCTGTGCGGCGAGCTTGCCGCCCGGCTGTCCACCAGCCTGCGAGCGGGCCAACTTGTTGGACAAACAGTTTCCCAACTGGAATTTCCAAGATGCCCGGTTTACCCAGGCCAACCTGCGTAAGGTTGGCCTGAGCGGGGCGAATCTGGTTCGGGCCGATCTGAGCGGGGTTAATTTGAGTGAGGCCAATCTGCGCGGCGCGGATCTACGGGGGGCGCTCCTGCTGGGGGCGAACCTCACCAAGGCCAACCTGGGGCGCGTGAATATGGACGGCGCTGATATTAGTGGCGCGACGTTAACCGCGGCCGTTCTGGTGGGCGCGCAGCTAAGAGGAGCCTATCTTGCTCAGGTGGATTTTGATGGGGCCATTATGGATGGGATCGACCTGCAAAGCATTTATCTGGACGCCAACGATTTTACGGACGCGTCAATGACCTCTGCGAATCTGACCAACTCGTACCTGCGTGGCAATAACTTGAGCGGCGCCAACTTGCGCGGCGCCATTCTGGATGGCGCGCAGCTCAACGGGTCCTGGTTGAACTTGACCAACTTGAGTAGCGCGCGCCTGAGTGGCGCAAACCTGAATGGGACGACCCTGTACGGGGCCGACTTATCGGGCGCGGACCTGTCGCATGCTCAATTGAGAGGTGTGGTGTTGATTGGAGCAAAGTTGAATGGCGCGGACCTGCGTGGCGCTGACCTTGACGGCGCGCTGTTGGTCTATCGCGAGCCAGTAGACCTACGCGATGCTGGTCGTGATCCTAAAATCACGTCGCTCAATGCCAGACGCCGGGCCGAATTCAATCGAGATGCGGATCTGAAGGGCGCACGGTTCGACAGCCAGACACGCTGGCCCTTTGACTTCAGAATTCCCAATGAGGCTATCCCAGAGCAATGAACATGACAAGCATTCCCAGGCGTTCAACCCGGCGTGGCTGGCTCCTGCTGAGCCTGCTGGTGTTACTGCTGGCCGCCATCATCGTAGTCGTGCTCAGGGGACCAGGCCAGTTCATTGAGACTCTGGGCCTACCCGGTGTCTCAGGCGGGTGTCCGCCCCAGTGTATCGGCGAAAACCTGAGTAATAAGGACTTGGGCAGCACAAAATTTAGCGGCGCTGCCCTGGCCGAGGCCAATCTCAGCTATGTGGTAGCGCGGGGTAACGACTTTAGCGGCGCTGATATGCGCAGCGTCAACCTTGACTACGCCGAGTTGACATCGATAGATCTGAGTCGTGCCGACCTGACAGGCGCTCATCTACGCAATGCGAAATTGGTAGGCGTCAATCTGGAGGGAGCACGTCTGAGCGGCGCCGACCTTACCGATGCGGTCCTGACCCGCGCCGACCTGTCCAAGACGGACATGACAGCTGTGACGATGGTGCGCGCTCACATGATTGGCGTGAATCTGGTAGGAGTGATCGCGCCGGGCAACGATATGTCAGGTATTAATTTAACTGGCGCATTTCTCCAGAATGCCCAACTCCGTGGCGCCAATCTGGCTTCGGCCCAGCTAGATGCGGCAGACTTACGGGGCGTTGACTTTCGAGGCGCGATTCTGGACGATGCATCACTAGCCGGGGCCATCCTTACAGAGGTGAACCTGGCCGGCGCACGTCTGGTAGGCGCTGATTTGAGCGGCTCCGACTTTCAGGGGGCGGATTTGAGTGGCGCGATACTCTACGACGCCGACTTGAGCGGCTGCGACCTTCGCGGCGCCAACCTCCCCCGCGCTTACCTGGCCGGCGCCATCCTGGTAGGCGCAAACCTGGCCAATGCCAATCTTCAGGCGGCCCGATTCTCTGAGGTGGTCAAGGTGGATAGCAAGCCTGGGAATGGGAGCGCTGATCGTAGTACCGCTTCCACCTCTCGATCCTCCAGCGCCACACCAGGTCAGCGCGATGTCCTGAAAGGGGCGCGCCTGGATGGGGCCGACATGCGTAATGCCAACTTTAGCGCGGCCAACCTGGTGGGTGTCAATCTGCACGGCGTTATCCTCGATGGCGCTGACCTCCTCTATGCGCGCCTTTTTGACGTCGTGATTCTAGATGGGCAACGGGTAGACCAATCCATCCAACTGAATGGGACCCGTTACACCAGCCAGACCAAGTGGCCTCCCGGCTTCGAGCCAGTCGGCGCGATCCTGGTTGAGCGTTGAGCGTGAAACAATGTTGAAACAATCGGGCTGTATCATGTTCGAGTAGGAGCTTGGCCCGCGCCGAGCCGTTTCGTGTTGCGGGTGGACTGAACGGGCTAGAGTGTATGAAAGTACGAACACATATTAAAGCGGGCGAGTTCACAACGAACGGGGCCGTAGGCGCCACTGGCTCAGTCTTGGCCGGTCATCACTCCGACGGCCGCGGCGCCTCTGGCTTCAACGCCGCGGTGTCCAACGGCGCACACCCCTTCTGGTTAGCGGAGCTACGTGAGTTCTGGGGGGTTGAAATCAAACCGTGGGTTTCTTTAGGCGATGGTCGTCTGCAAGGCATGTCGGCTGGGCCGTCGGTGCGTTCCACCTCCTACTCCTACGGCGCGGCGGAGCCAGGCATCCAATCATTCGCGCGGCGCTGGATTGACCCGTTGTTTGGCGAGCGTGGGGACCGCCAATTGCGAGAGCTAGGGCTGACGGTGGATGAGGCGGCCATGCATCCCCGCGAGCGAGTCATCAATCGCAACCTCGTCGTGTCACTTGGAACCTTCGGGCTGGTCACGGCTGGCGTGACGGTGGCGCCTATCCTGTTACCGGTCGGCGCGGCCCTGATTATTCTGACCGTGGTAGACCCGGCCGCCGCCGCCTACGACGCCTGGACCAAGCGGCGCAAGCTCACCGCCGCCTTCACCGCGACATTGAGTCTCGTGGGCGCATGGGTAGCCGGTTACTATTGGGCCGCCGCCCTGGGGAGCGTGCTGTTAAGCGCCAGCGAAAAAGTATTATTCCTCTCTCAGAACCGCGCGCGCCACAGCCTCGTGTCGGTGTTTGGCGAGCAGCCCCGTACAGCCTGGGTACTGGCCGACGGAAGCGAGGTTGAGGTTCCATTGGACCAGGTCCAACGCGGCGATAGTGTCGTTGTCCAGGCCGGCCAGACGATTCCCATTGATGGCACAATTGTCAAGGGCATCGCCAGTATTGACCAGCATATGTTGACTGGCGAGGCGCAGCCAGTCGAACGCGGCGTAGGGGATGCTGTCCTGGCGACCACTATTGTCCTCACCGGCTCGATCCAGGTGGCCGTCGAGAAGGCGGGGCAGGACACGGCGGCGGCGGAGATCGGACGTCTTTTCAGTCAGGTTGACAGCTACCAACTCTCGGTCCAGGCCAAGGCGCTCGAATTTGGCGACGCGGCCGTCGCCCCCTCGCTGGCCCTGGGCGCCCTCGCCTGGCCCGTGTTGAGCTTCCCGGCCGCTGTAGCGATGATGCGGCTGCCCCTGGCGTCCAGCCTGCGGCTGACGGCGCCGATTGCCATGCTCAACTACCTCAACGTCCTGGCGCATCAGGGCATTCTCGTCAAGGATGGCCGCTCGCTGGAATTGCTGGCCGAGGTTGACACGATCGTCTTCGACAAGACAGGCACCCTCACCCTGGAGCAGCCGCATGTCGCCGCCGTCCACGTCGTCCGCAGGGATACCGAGGATGATGTGGTACGCTGGGCGGCGTGGGCTGAGCAGCGACAAAGCCATCCCATCGCGCGGGCCATCCTGACGGCGGCGCGAGAGCGTGGCCTGGCCCTGCGGGGAATTGATGACGCGCATTATGAGGTCGGCTTCGGCATCCAGGCGCATGTGGCGGGCGAGGCCATCCGCGTTGGCAGCCGGCGTTACATGGACATGGAAGGGCTGTCGTTGCCGGCCGAACTGCAGGTAGTGCAGGCGCAGTGCGCGGCGCAAGGTCACTCCCTGGTGTGGGTGGCGGTGGACGACGCGGTAGTGGGGGCGCTGGAATTGCATGCCACCGTGCGACCAGAGGCCAAGGCGCTGGTTGAAAAGTTGAAGGCCCGTGGTCTGGAGGCCCACATCCTCTCAGGCGACCAGGAAGCGCCGACGCAGCGGTTGGCGCAGGAGCTGGGGATGGATCACTACTCAGCCAATGTGTTGCCGGGCGGCAAGGCCGAGGTGATCGAACGGTTGCAGGCGCAAGGCAAGTCGGTGTGTTTCGTCGGGGATGGCATCAACGATGCCATCGCGCTCAAGACGGCGCACGTCTCGGTCTCCCTACGCGGCGCCACAACCGTGGCTATGGATGCGGCGCAGGTGTGTTGATGGACCAGAGCCTCGACCACTTCGGCCGGCTGCTGGAGATAGCGGCGGACCTGGACCAGACACAGCGGCGCAGCTTTTCCATCGCGCAATGGATGCGCGCGGCGCTGGTAGCCGGTGTCGTGTTGACGCCTTTCGACATTTACTGGTCGCTGGCTGTGGTCACGGCCAATATGGTCGCGAGCCTGATCAACGCCGAGACAGCGGTGCGCAAGTATAAGCGGGCCAATGGCGCTCAAGGCGCACTAGACATGCCAGGCAAGACTCACGATCCCCTGCCAGGCCCAGGCTAGCCGCGTCTGCGGGAGAGGAGGAGACAACACAACTAAGCTGACTTAATCGCTAGGCAATCTGTACTCGCTCAAGCCCTGAATACCTAGGGAGAAAAGACCATGCACCATTCTAGGCTCGTCAGTACGTTCGTCGGCCTTCTTTTTCTCGTCGTCGTCGCTTGCAGCCCCGCCCCGACCGTCCAGCAGCCCGCCCCAGCCCAACCAGCGGCCCCCACCCAGGCCCCGGCCAAAGCGGTGCAGGCGACCTCAGGGCCGGCGCAGCCCACCGTAGCGCCGACGCAGCCGCCGGCGGCCCAACCCACAACCGCCCCAGCCGCAGCGAAACCTGCGCCGAGCGGCGGCCACATCACCGAGGTCAACTTCTCCGACGCCAAGTCGCTGAACTCGCTGATTAGCGTCGATTCGTATTCGGGCGCTGTCATCTCGATGCTCGGCAGCGGCCTGGTCCAGCTCAACCCGGCCGACCTGCTACCGACCCCCGACCTCGCCACCAAGTGGACCATCTCGCCCGACAACCTGACCTACACCTTCACCCTCCGTGACAACGTCAAGTTCCACGACGGCTCCAAATTCACCGCCGATGATGTCAAGTTTACGTATGAGACGATGCTCAACGAGAAGGTAAACTCTCCTCGGCGCGCGACGCTCAGCGTCATCGATGCCATCACGGTGAAAAGCCCGACCGAGGTGGAGTTCAAGCTGAAGCGGGTGACGGCGGATTTCCTGGTCACGCACTCCACGTACCAAATCGTGCCCAAAAGTGTTCTCGGCAATGTCGCGCCGGAAGCCATCAGCAGCCACGACTTTGGCACGAAAAACCCAGTCTATACCGGCCCGTTCAAGTTCAAGGAATGGGTCAAAGATGACCACATCACCCTGGTCGCCAACCCCGACTACTTCCGGGGTAAGCCCAAGATTGACCAATACATCTTCAAAGTCGTCAAGGATGCCAACGTCGTTGCGGAGCAATTGAAGAACGGTGAGGCAGACTACGGCCAGTTCGAGCCGCCGCTGCTGGCCGAGTTGGAGAAGCAATCGCAACTCAAGATATCCTCTTATCCGACCTTCGTCTTCACCTTCTACTCCTACCAACTTGACCCTGCTCGAACGACGCTCTTCCAAGACGTCAGGGTGCGCCAGGCGCTGCTCTATGCGCTCGACCGTCAGGCAATGGTCAACTCGATTATGTTTGGGCAGGCGGTGGTCGCCAACACCACCGAACCCATCCTATCGTGGGCCTATAAGCCTGACGTCAGCCAGAAATACACGTTCGATGCGAAAAAGGCTGAGCAACTCCTCGATGATGCCGGCTGGAAGAAAGGCGCCGATGGCATCCGTGAGAAGGACGGTCAGAAGTTCAAGTTCACCTGCTACACCAACTCCGGCAATAAGGTGCGCGAGAACTATCTGACGGTCATGCAGGAGCAGTGGCGCAAGATTGGATTGGAGATGACGCCCAAGACCGAGGATTTGAGTGTCATGCTCGACCGTATCCTCAAGACGCGGGACTTCGAGTGCTTCCTGGTCGGCTTTCCGTGGGGGGTAGACCCGAACCAGAAGACGATGTGGCACACCGACTCGTATAACGGCGGCCAAAACATGAACAAGTATAGCAACAAGGACCTCGACAAAATCCTGGACGACGCGCTCAACACCACCGATGTGGTCAAGCGCAAGGAGCTGTACTTCCAGATGCAGGAGATTGTCATGCGCGACCTACCCTCGGTCATTCTGGACTTCCCCAAGACTCTGGCCGCCGTCAACAAGCGGGTAGTCAATATGGAGCCGAAGGCGGTCGGTTTTCGGAACAACGCCCACGAGTGGGCCGTCACAGATGGGAAGTAAATAGCCAGCCTTGCTCAGGGCGCGACCCGCGCCCTGAGCAGACCAGCTATCATGCTGCCTGGGGTGTACACATCATAAAGCAGCCCCGTGCAGATAGAATAGGAAACGCATCCGCCGGGAGCTTGCTCTGATTTCCGTGCACTGACTACCGACGACTGACGACTGACGACTGGCTTTACAGCCCGCGCACCAGCCCTCCATCCACCAGCAGGCTCTGGCCATTGATATAGCTTGCCTCGTCAGACACCAGGAAGGCGGCGACCCTGGCAATCTCGACCGCTGTCCCCGCCCGACGCGCCGGCACATCGCGCAGAGCCTCTTCGTCCACGGGATAGGTGTCAATCTTACCGGGCAGGAGCGTATTCATGCGGACGCCGTCGGCGGCGTAGCGTTGGGCGTAGAGGCGCGTGAAGGCTTCCAACCCGGCGCGTACGACGGACGAAACCGGGAAGCTCAGGCTTGGCTCGACCGCAGCGAAGCTGGAGATGTTGACCAGGACGCCACTCCGCTGCGCCTGCAGCGTCGGCGTCACCAGCCGCGCCATACGCACCACGTTGAGCAGCAGCAGGTCCACCCCTGCGTGCCAGTCCACGTCGGTCAGGGCTAGCAAGTCGCCCTTGGCGGCGTGGCCCGTATTGTTGATGACAGCATCAAGGCGGCCATAATGGTCCAGCGTCGCCTGGACCAACCGGCCCAGGTCGGCCTCCTCCGTCACCGAGCCGGTCACGGCTAGCGCGTCCAGCTCACGCGCCAGATCATGCACGTCATCGGAGCGCGCCAGGAGCGCCAAGCGGTAGCCCCGCGCCGCCAACTCGCGGGCGCATGCCGCGCCCATGCCCCGGCTCGCCGCCGTGACAATCGCAACCTTGCTCATGATTGCCTCACTCCTCGCAATTGGGTTTCGTCCCGGCCTGTACCCGCCGCCACGTCTCGCGCCAGGCGGCGTCCATCTCGGCCAGACCCGGCGAACTACCCGGCCCATAGGTCAGTCCATCCAGCACGGCCAGCACTTGCTGGCGGTTGCCCTCAATCAGATTGACACCCGTGGGCCGGCCGAGGATGTGGTCCTGGCGCGTTTCCCAGTGCCAGGCGTGGACCAGGCGGTCTATGAGTTGGATTTTCTGCTGCGGTGTCGCGGCCCGTTCCCACTGTTCGACGTACCAGCGGAAGATGTCGATCGCCCCGCCGCCGTAGAGTTCCTGGTGCTGAAAGGTGCGGTGATACTCGCCCCAGGTCGTCGCCCAGCCGCACTGCGGGCAGACCAGGGGATAGTCGGCGTCGAGCGGTTCGCGGCGAATGACCGTCTCGCACTGCGGGCATTCGACCTCGCCGTGCATGGCGCGCGACGCGGTCAGGATACTGCGGCAGCGCGAGTAGAGCGCGAAGCCAACGTCATCAATCAGTTCCTCGTCCACCAGACCCCGCGCATCGGCGGTGTAGAGGCGGCGCAGCCGTTCCGGGCGCAGACGCGGCGCCCAACGCACCGGCGGCTCACGCCGCGCCACGGGTTTGCTCGCTGCGCGGCTTCTTGAGCATTTCGAGCAGCATGACGACGGGCGTGTGAGCGTAGACCGCGTGCGTGAGACCGGCGGTCATGTAGGCGTAGGCGCCCGGCCCGGCCTCCTTGACCTCGCCGCCTAGCGTCAGCCGCGCCTGACCCGCGAGAATCTGGATGATGGCGGGCGTGGATGCCGTGTGTTCGGATAGCTCCTGGCCCGCCGCGAAGTGGAACAGGGTAACTTTGACCTGGTCGGTGTTGACCACCGTCCGGCTCAGGATACTATCCGGCGGTATCTGTGAAGCATCGCTCAGATTGTCGAAATAGATAAACAGGTCGCTCATTAAACTTACCTTTCCGCGTATAACGCTCTATGGCAAGGATCGTGACAACTGTCACCCTGAGCCGAAGGCGAAGGGTCTCGCTGTACGTAAGGCGAGATGCTTCGCCTTCGGCTCAGCATGACAGCCCAAGTTATAACTGGTAGATGATGCCCACCGCCATGAGAACGATGGTCAGCAGGCCGTAGCCGATCTCTTCCAGGCCCAGCACCGCCGGACGCACTGACCGCCGATAGCGCGACAGTCCGACCGCCGCGCGGGCGAGCAGAACCAGCAGGGCGGCGACGGCCAGCCAGGGCGCATGGCCGAGAAAGGCCAGTAGCGCCCCTCCGAGGAGGACCGCGATGTGCGCGGCCAGGGCCACCCCCGGCCGGCTCGGCTTGCCGTAGTCGAGTTTCAGGCGGGCGCGGACGTAGAGGATGGCGGGCAGGGCACGACCTGCGGCAAGGAGCCACAGCGGCCAGGTCCTCTCTAGCGGCCAGCCGTCGAGCAGGGCGATGGCGGGAGCGAGGGCGCCGAGGGACAGCGCGCCGGCCAGTTCGGGTAGCAGGGCGCGGCTCTGGTTGCGAGCGTCGTACAGGAGTTGCGTCAGCATGAGGGGCAACGCCAGCAGCAGGGGCACCAGGAAGGTGCGGTCGGCCCCGCGCAAGACAACGGCGAACGCGGCGACGGCTACCAGGCCATAGAGAGCCATGAAGCGCTCGGCCCACACGGTGCGGAGCGGCCGTTTCCCTTTGAGATAGTCTTTGACGGCCACCTTGATGGGCTGGTGCAGCAGGAACGCGCCGAGGGCGGCGACAGCCAGGGCCAGGCCAGGCCACGAGCCGGCGACGGCCAGGCCGAGCAGCAGCGGCTCTAACAGGAACATCCACCCGCCATGCTCGCTGGGTAGGGCGACCGACCGAATGGCTTTGGCGGTCTGGGGACGGGTGTAAGAGGTATTCTCGACCATACCTGACTCTTTCTAGCTGGACACTGCCGAGATTATAGCACATCTCGCGCTGGGGTTCCTTGCGCTGGGTCAAAGAGATGGAAATGGGAAGGGGTAGGAAGGGGTAGGAAGGCCGCGCCTACAACTTCCCCCTCCCGTCAAACTGTGCTACAATACTCCGCAGGGAGGTTGTATGCAACTCCGCGATTATGTTCGTATTCTGCTTCAGCGCGGCTGGATACTCGTCCTGGTGGCGGCGGTCGGCGCGGTCAGCGCCTTCCTGTTCAGCCGCTTCCTGGTCACGCCTGAATATCGCTCCGAAGTCCTGCTCAGCGTCCTCTCGACGCGCACCGGCGACTACGGCTCGAACCTGGGCGCGAAGGCTGTCGTCAACAACTTCGCCGAGACGATTCGGCGCGACGACGAACTGGCGGCTATGGTCGCCGACCGTACCCGGCTGGACCTGCCGCCGGACACCCTCAAAGGCCGCATCCAGGTGGACCCAGACGAACTCAATGTGACGCTCCGTATCCGCGCCACGGATACCGACCCTATCATCGCCAAGAACATCGCCCAGACCTACGCCCAGGCCTTTGTCGAGATGCGCGACGCCATCAACCAGCGCATGGACCAGCGCGATCGCGTTGAGGTGCGCATCCTGACCAATGCCCGCGACGGCGAGAAGTCCAAGCCGCAAACGAAGGTCAACACCCTGGCCGGCGGTGTTCTCGGCGCTCTCCTCGGCCTGCTCATCGTGTTCGGGCTAGAGTACATAGCGGCGGGGACCATGCGCGGTGTCGAGGACATCGAGCGGTACCTGGGGACGAACGTCCTGGGCGCGATCCCCACCCGCGTCGAGCCAGGCGAACGCCGCTCGCGGCTGCGCCCCCGGCCCGCCGACACGCGCACCAGTCCGGCGAAATAACGAGGAGCCTTGTGACAGACACACGTTCGACCTCCGACCTCGTCACTCTCAGCCAACCCCACAGCGCCGCCGCCGAGGCGTACCGCACCGTCCGCACCAGTCTCGACTTCTCCAGCCTGGACCGCAGCCTGCGGACCCTCGTCGTCACCTCGGCCGCGCCCAACGAGGGCAAGTCCACCACGCTGGCGAACCTGGGCGTGACGCTGGCGCAGGCCGGCCGGCGGACCCTCCTGGTGGATGCCGACTTGCGCCGTCCGTCCCTGCACCACATCTTCCGCCTGCCCAACAGCGCTGGCCTGACGACGATGCTGCTGGACGAGAGTACGCTGGCCGCGCCGCCGTTCCAGGTTGGCCCGGTCGAAGGTCTGCTGGTGCTGACCAGCGGCCCGCTGCCCCCCAACCCGGCCGAACTCATGGCCTCGCGCCGCATCGAGGCCCTGGTGGCGGCGCTGCGCGACCAGGCCGACATCGTACTCTTCGACGCGCCCCCTCTCATCGCCGTGTCGGATGCGGCGACACTGGCCGCCCGTGTGGACGGGGTCATCCTTGTCGTGCAGGCCGAGAAGACCAAGCGCGAACACGTCCAGCGGGCCAAGACGCTGCTGGACCGCGCTAAGGCCCACCTGATTGGCGCGGTGCTGACCGACGTGCGCCTCGACCGCAGCGTGGGTTACTATGGTAGCGACGGGACTAACCCCTAGTGCATCATCAAGCGCCCTGCCCCATCTGCCTATGCCTTCCGCTATGAACCTCCAGGACAACCTTTTATGAAAGCCTTGATCGTGTCGGGCGGCAAGGGCACTCGCCTCCGCCCGCTGACCTATACCAGCGCCAAGCAGCTTGTTCCGGTCGCCAACAAACCGGTCCTGGTGCGTGTCATTGAGACCGTGCGCGCGGCGGGCCTGACCGACGTGGGCATTGTCGTCGGTGACACCGCGCCTGAGATTCAGCGCGTCATCGGCGACGGGTCACGCTGGGGTATCAATATTGAGTACATCCAGCAGAGCGCGCCGCTTGGCCTGGCCCACGCCGTTCTAGAGAGCGAAGCCTGGCTCGGCGACAGCCGCTTCGTCATGTTTCTGGGCGACAACGTCATCCAGGGCGGCATCAACCAGTTAATCTCCGAGTTCGCCCATAGCGACTGGAATGCCCAGGTGGTGCTGACGCGCGTGGCCGAACCGCAACACTACGGCGTGGCGATTATCGAGGATGGGCATATTGTGCGCCTGATTGAGAAGCCGCGCCAGCCGCCCAGCGACCTGGCCCTCGTCGGCATCTACATGTTCGACCCGCACATCTTCGAGGCCGTCCACGCCATCCAGCCGTCGTGGCGCGGGGAGTACGAAATTACCGATGCCATCCAGTGGCTGATTGAGCATGGCTACCGCGTCCATCCCTACATCCATACGGGCTGGTGGATTGACACGGGCAAGACGGTGGATATGCTGGCCGCCAATGTGCGCGTCCTGGATGAAATCGAGCCCTATTGCGCCGGGTATGTGGACCGCGACTCGGCGGTGAGTGGCAAGGTCACGATTGAGAAGGGAGCCGAGATCATCAACTCGGTCATTCGCGGCCCGGCCATCATCGGCGAGGAGACGCGCATCGTCAACTCCTACGTCGGCCCCTTCACTTCGATCTACCATCACTGCGTGGTCGAGAACTCGGAGATCGAACACTCCATCATCCTGGAAAACTGTGAGATTCGCGACCTGCCTGCGCGCCTCGAAGACTCTCTCATCGGCCGCAACGTCGTGATTGGCCGCTCGCCCGTCAAACCCAAAGCTTACAAGATGATTTTGGGGGACCACTCACAAGTGGGGGTTCTTTAAATGAAAACGCTCCTGGTTTGTGGCGGGGCCGGCTTTATTGGCTCCAACTTCACCCGTACCATGCTTCAGACCTACCCCGACCTCCGTGTCGTCGTCTACGACAAGCTGACCTATGCGGGGCGGTTGGAGAACTTGCAGGACGTAGCCGCCGACTTCGCTGGGCGCTATGCCTTCGTGCGCGGCGACATCGGCGACCGGGCGCTGGTCGAGGCGACGGTGGCCGAGCATGGTGTAGATACCATCGTCAACTTCGCCGCCGAGACGCACGTGGACCGTTCCATCCTGGACCCCGACGCCTTTATCCGCACCAGTTGCTTCGGCACGTATACTCTGCTCGAAGTCGCCCGCGAGCGCGGCCTGCGCTTCCACCAGATCAGCACCGACGAGGTGTACGGCCACATCCGCGCCGGGGCATCGGTCGAAACCGACCCGTTGGCCCCGCGCTCGCCCTACTCGGCCAGCAAGGCCAGCGCCGACCTGCTCACCCTGGCCTACTTCGTCACTTACGGCGTACCCGTGACCATCACGCGCGGC
Source organism: Anaerolineae bacterium (assembly GCA_026129165.1). Taxonomy (GTDB): domain Bacteria; phylum Chloroflexota; class Anaerolineae; order Epilineales; family JAHCIE01; genus JAHCIE01. The sequence continues at coordinate 9,071 of JAHCIP010000017.1, read as the reverse complement.
GCCAACAACGTCGGCCCCTACCAGTACCCGGAGAAGGTCGTCCCGCTATTCGTCACCAACGCCCTGGAGGACAGGCCGCTGCCCGTCTACGGCGACGGCCAGCAGATGCGCGACTACCAATACGTCCTCGACCACTGCGAGGCCATTGACGTGGTGCTGCGCCGAGGCCAACTGGGCGAGGTCTACAACGTCGGCACGGGGCAGGAGATTCCGAACCTGGAGATGGTCGAGATTATCCTGAACCGGCTGGGCAAGCCGCGCTCGCTCATCCACTTCGTCGAAGACCGCCAGGGCCACGACCGCCGCTACTCACTCAACGTGGACAAGCTCAGCGCGCTGGGTTGGACGCCGCGCCACACTTGCCAGGAGGCCATCGCGCAGACGGTGGACTGGTACATGGCGAACGAGTGGTGGTGGCGGCCCATCAAAGAGGGCGACTTCCGCGCATACTACGAGCGTCAGTACGGCAGTCGGGCGGTGTTGGGCGTGGGTAGATGAGAGCTTAGAGTGAACGAACAAGACTTTAACCAGCTTAGCGAAGCGACCTGTGCCCTGCCTGCCCTCCGCATGGAGGGTACTCAGGGTAAGCATCTCGCCTCGACTACCTTTTGACCTAAACCGGACCCGGTTTAGACCTACAGTCGTCTGCTTTAGTCTACAATAGGCTCTTACTTACCCCCCTGGCTGAGCGTGTAGTTTATTTTTGCGTTCCTACGCGGCTATGCTATAATCCGCCCCACTGTCCTGTCTCATCTGGAGGAGTCTGTATGGCGGTAGATGATCAAGTTCTCGGCAAACCCAAACGCGTCTCGGCCAAAGCGGCCCGCGCGGCCCAGGCGGCCGTGACGCCTCCGCCCGTAGCCGCCCCCGGCGCGACGCCCTCCGCCGAGGAAGCAGCGCAACAGGAGATTACCCGGCGCGAGTTCCTGAACTACGCCTGGCTCGCCTCGTTGGGTATCTTCCTGGCCCAGATGGGCGCGGTGGCTTACCACTTCACCTTCCCCCGCTTCAAGGCTGGCGAATTCGGCGGCACGTTCAACGTAGCCGCCAAGGAGCTACCCGAACTCGCGGCTGGCCCAGCCGCCTACAACCAGGGCAAGTTCTGGCTGGTCCACACGGACCAGGGCGTCCTCGCCATCTACAAGGTCTGCACGCATCTCGGCTGCCTCTACGACTGGAAGCCGACCGAGGGCCTATTCATCTGCCCGTGCCACGGCTCGACTTTCGAGAAGAGCGGCAAGTACGTGCGCGGCCCCGCCCCGCGCAACCTGGACCGCTTCGTGGTCCAGCTCAAAGACGCCAGCGGCGCGACGCTTGCCCAGACGGACCCCTCCGGCGGGCCGGTCGCGCTGCCGAGCAACGCCGAGATTATCGCGGTTGATACTGGCAAGCTGATTCAGGGCGCCCGTCACGGCTAGCCGACAGCTGGTCATTGTGACGCAGAACGACGACTAGAGCCGTCGCGCTGTGTCTGCTGTCCTTCGTTCCTGGTCCACATCTAGCAGGAGAGACAACGGTATGCTCGGCCTTGATATCCGTTCGCAGCGCCAGAAGGTCCAGACCTGGCTCCAGAGGATGTTGTCCTGGGCCTTCTGGCAGACGCTCATCACCGAGCGCCTGGAACACACCACCCGCGCCATTACGGGCGGCCTCAGCACCTCAGAGTTGGGGGCGCTCCTGCGAGGCGCGGCCCCGACCGAAAAGCCCAACCCGCGCTATCGCCTGCATACGAAATCCTTCTGGTTTCATATCCGACCGCGCTACTATCAACGTGGCTCGACCTGGTTCACCCACACCTGGCGGCTGGGCTGGTTCAGCACCTTCTTCTTCATGGTGGAGACCATCACGGGCCTCATCCTGATGATCTTCTACACGCCCTCGCCTCTGGTCGCCTACGGCAACATGCTCAACATCCTGAGCAACGTGCCCTTCGGCAAGTTCATGCGCGACCTGCACCGCCTCGGCGCGGAGGGCATGGTCATCGCCGTCACGCTTCACATGCTGCGCGTGTACCTGACCGGGTCGTACAAGAACCCGCGTCAGTTCACCTGGCTGACGGGCGTCGTCCTGCTCCTGGTGACCCTGTTCCTCAGCTTCAGCGGCTACCTGCTGCCGTGGGACCAGCTCGCCTACTGGGCTGTCACCATCGGCACTTCGATGGCCGAGGCCGCGCCCGTCCTCGGCACCCGCGTCAACCTTCTGCTGCGCGGCTCGCCCGATATCGCCGCCAACGGGTTATTACGCTTCTACCTGTTACATGTCTTCCTGTTACCCCTGCTGGGCTTTGTCTTCCTGATGGTGCACTACTATAAAGTGTCGCGCGAGCACGGCATTTCGCTGCCCGCCGCCATCGAGGAAGGCGATGTGCCCGTCGATGTCAGGCGGCGTGGCGAGGAGCGGGTGGACTTTATCCCCGACCTGCTCACCCACGAGATTCTACTCCTGGCCCTCGGCACGTTCATCATGGTCGCCGCCGTCGCTTTCTTCTTCCAGGCGCCGCTGGAGAGTCACGCCAACCCGCTACGCACGCCGCTGCATACCCAGGCGCCCTGGTACTTCCTCTGGATCCAGGGCATGCTCAAGATTGGCGATAAAGTGTTGATGGGCATCATCCTGCCCACCGTCATCTTTGGTCTCTTGTTCGCCGTGCCCTACATTGACGAGTTCTGGGACTGGCTCTGGAAGCGCAAGTCGAGTCGGCTGGGCAAGAACCGCCGCCTCGGCATCTCTTTGGCCCTGGTATTCATCGTCATCATGGTCGTACTGACCTTGATGGGCAGCCCGACCTGGGGCATTGTGACTCCACCGGGCCAGGAAATCGCCCAGGAGTTCTCGCCGGAAGAGGGCGAGGGGCCGATGCAGCGCATCCCGTATGAGCAGTATCCGGTGGGCTACTTCGACACCCGGACGTGGACCTACCCGACGGACCGACCGCCGACCGAGTTCGACAAGACGTTCGCTGAGTTCAAGGCGCGCGTCGAGCAAGAGGTTCAGCACAACTCCGCCTGGAAGCGGGGCGAGGAACTCGCCAAGCAGAAGGGGCTGGATGCGGTCTATGGCGCGTGGACCATTACCGAGTGGCAGCAGGACTTGAAGCAGATTCGCGTCACGATTGACTGGAACGAGTTCGACCCGGCGACGGAGCAACTGCTGCCCGACGAGAAGTCCGTCTTCACGGACAAAACTGTCTACATCCATCGGAAGTTCGGAGACTGACATGATCCGCACCCAGATTACGATTGGTCTGTTACTCACCGTGCTTTCGATGGTGTTGGTGACGCTCATTGGGCTGAACGAGAACGCGCGTCTGGCGCGGACGACCGAGGAGCAGATGGCCCGCAGCATTATGCGCGGCGCGGCGCTATTCAACACCAACTGCGTCGTCTGCCACGGCGAGCAGGGCCAGGGTATCCCCGGCCGCTGCCCGCCCCTCAACACGCCGGAACTGTTCGACACGAAGAACGGACGTGTGCCCCAGACTGGCTGGAGCGGCTCGCTGCCGGACTACATCCGCTCCACGATTGCCCAAGGCCGCTTGCGATCGACGCGGCCCGACCAGTACCCCGGCAACACGGCGACGGACCCGGCCGGCGTGGCGGCGGCCATGCCGCTCTGGTCGCAACAGTACGGCGGCCCCCTCCGCGACGACCAGATTCAGGACATCACCAACTTTATCCTGAACTGGGGCAAGGCGCCGGGTCGCATGGCCGAGGTGCCGGAGCCGCCCCAGCAGACGCCGGAGCAGCGCGGCCAGCGGCTGTTCACCTCATTGGGCTGCGCAGGCTGCCACAACCCCCAGGCCTCGGGTGACGGCGGGCTTCCCTGCCCCAACCTGGGTAACATCTCTAACGTCGCGGCGACCCGCGTCCAGGGCAAGAGCGCCCAGGACTACATCCACGAGTCCATCGTCAACCCCAGCGCCTTCATCGTGCCGGGGTACCAGGACAACATCATGCCCAAGACGTTCAAGGACCTGCCGACGGACCAGATTGATGCCGTGATTGCCTACCTGATGACCCGCAAGCAGCAGTAGCCTCTCCTGTCAGAGATAACACAGGGCCGACCCAAGTAGGGGGTCGGCCCTGCTTGTTTCAGCCCGTCTCCGCTACTCGGCTATTCTCAAGCTGCAGCTCCCTCTCCAATCCACCGCACCCAAGCCACCCCAAGCTGCCGCGCACGATCCGCGAGACGGCGGTCCGCCGTCCACAACTCGGCCGGCAGGCTCTCGGCCAGGGCGAGATAGAGAGCATCATAGGCGCGCGCCTGGTTGAGCCGCTCGGCCCATGTATATACAGAGCGGCAGAGGGACTCATCAAGAGGCGCCAACTCAACACGGAGGGCAAAAAGGTCGTTGAGGCTTTGCTGGCCTCTCTCTGGCGTAATCCGACGTGAGTATAAAGCCAGCCGAATCCCTGACACACATTCCGCTAACCAGAAGGCTGGGGCGACCAGGCGTGTGTTCGCTTTGTACCACAGCGCGAACTGAGGGGCCGGATTATAGGAAGCCAGTTGTGGGATAACCGTCCACAATGCCAGATTGCCATCAATCACCACGACCGAAGAGGATTTCAGCATCCCGCTCCTCCCGCATCTTGTTGATCTCCTCTACCACGTCGAAGTCTGGCTCTCGTCCCCCGCGTGCTGCGTAGGCTTGCTGCCACTCGCGGCTGAGACGGTCTAGCAGCGCCAGGTACTCGTCTCCGTTAGGCACCTGAGCCGGTTGCCGTTCGGCCAGCTTCTCGCCAATCATCTCCCGCGCGATGTCGGAGATACTGCGACCCTCGCACTGCGCTATCTCCGCCAGAGCTTGATGCTGCGCCGGCTCCAACAGAATCTCAGTGCGGTATAGTGTCTCGACCATCGGTATCCTCCCGCGCTTTTCCTGTCTTCCCGGTCCTCCTATCTCGTTACCCCATTATACCCCACCCTCGCCAGCCGCGCCAGGACAAAAAACTTCCCCCTCGCCCAGGTCGGGGAGGGGGAAGGGGAAGTAGACTAAGGTTTAGTGGCCGCCGCTGCCGGTCTGCGGGTTGTTCGGGTCGGCCTTGAAGACGTCCGGGTTGTCGGCGCCTTCGGCCATCAGGAACCCGACCAGCCCGCGCTCCATGCGCGACAGGGAGTGGTCCACCAGGACATAGCGCCCCGGCACGTCGAGCTTGAACTCCACCATCGTTGCGCCGCCGGCTGGTACCAGCGTCGTCTGCACGTCCTTGAGCGGAGCCGCCGTCAGCGATGCCTGGTCGTAGACTCGGTCGAAGATTTCGCCGATGACGTGGAAGGACGAGGTAAAGTTAGGGCCGCCGACCCCGAAGTAGATGCGCACCGTCTCGCCCACCTTGGCCTTGAGGGGGTACTTCTTGGTCAGCGCGTCGGTCGCACCGTTGAAGATAAAGTACTCGGGCTGCTCGTCCAGCAGCTTCTGCACGTCGAACTCCTGGTAACCCTCGGCCTTCAGCGCGCCGTGCGTGTACAGCTCACCCTGCATGACGTAGAACTCCCGATCCACCTTGGGCAGACCGCCCTGCGGCTCGACCAGAATGAGGCCGTACATGCCGTTGGTGATGTGGTGGGCGACCATGGGCGTCGCGCAGTGGTAGACATACAGACCCGGGTTGAGCGCCTTGAACGTGAACCCGAGGTCTTGCCCAGGCGCGGCCTGCGTCACCGCCGCCCCGCCCCCCGGCCCCGTCACGGCGTGGAAGTCCACCGAGTGGGTCATCTTGCTCCCCGCGCGGTTCTTGAGCCGCACTTCCACCGTATCGCCGACCATGATGCGCAGGAAGGGGCCCGGAACTTTGCCGTTGAATGTCCAGAAGGTGTAGGTCACTCCATCGGCCACCTGACCGGTAATCTCAACCGTCTCCAACTCGATGCGGTGGGTCATGGGCGCACGGTTGCCAATGGGCGCCGGCACGTCGGCCGGGTCACGGCTGATGTCCGCGCCCTGGACGGCTTGCGGCGCATTCGCCGGTTGACCAATCACCACCTTGCCTTCCATACCCGCCTGGCGGTGGCCTGGCACCGAGCAGTAGTAGACGAATGTCCCGTCCTTATCCACCCTGAAGGAGGTCGCGCTACTCGCGCCCTTCGCCATGACGTGGTCGGTCGCCACCTTGAGGTCGGGCATCGTCAAATCATGATCCACGCCGTCACCATTGACAAGGGTAATCTGAACCGTATCGCCTGGCTTGGCCGTCAGTGTTGGGTTAACCTTGCCCTCGATCTGACCGCCCACCCCGATGAAGGCCATCCGACCGTCGGCCAGACCGGTGCGGAGGGTGTAGGTGACATTCGGGACCAGCGAAACATTGCCGCTGCCCGTGTTCGGCTGAGCGGGCGATGATGGCGCCGCGCCTCCCGTCGGCTGGGCGGCTGGCGTGGCTTGGGCGGCCATGTTCATGTTGCTCATCGTCGTATTATTGTTGGCGGGCGCCGCGGCCGGCTGTCCGGAAGCCTGACTGGCCGGCGGGTTGGCGGGTTGTGCGGCCTGGTTCGACGGCGCAGCGGGCCGAGGAGTCGGCAGCGTCACCGCCGGTAGGCGCTGTGGCGCAGGGCTGGCGGTCGCAGGACCGTCGCCACACGCCGCGAGGGCGACCGCGACCACGGCCAGCAGCATAAACAGGGTTAAACGGGTGATGCGGGTTGGCGGGTTCATTGTTCCTCCTGCCTCAGGGTACATGGCTGAATAGCTTTTTCCAGTTGAATGAAGAATGCCTCGGCCTCAAGACCGTAAATGCTTAGCGCATCGCCCAGCGTCTCAAAAGCCGCCATCGAACAGCCGACGCAGGCCATGCGGTGATGAATGAAGACGGGGATGACTTCAGGCCAGCGGGCCAGGACATCGGCGACCATCAGATGGGGAGTGATCTGCCGTTCCATATTCAATTCCCTCCTGCCTGCGGACAGAATACAGCCAAGAGGGGGTTCTGTCTTTGCGCCAGCGCAAATTCGGGTCACCGTCGGTGAAACGCGTGATTGTGGCCGGCGCAGCTAACAGAAACAAGCAGAAATTGTGCCGAAATAGCTATAAAAAGGGATTTGTGTTACTTATCGGGCGTAGGCTGAGGTGGCAGGTCCTCAGCGATGGTGACCAGGCGGTGGGGCGCGCGAATCAGGACGCGCTCGCGGCCGCTCTCCACCAGGCCAGCCTGCTCCCACTGACTAAGGACGCGGCTGACGGTGTAGAGCGTCGTGCCGGTCATCTCGGCCAGGTCTTGCCGCGTAAGCGGTAGGTCAATCAGGACGCCGGTCTCGACTTTACGGCCCGTCTGTCGGACGAGGCGTAGCAAGGCACGGGCGATGCGACGTTCGACGCGCTCGGTCTGCAACTCGCGGACGCGGTCTTGCATCTCGCGCATGCGGAAGGCGAGAGTCTGCATGGCCTGCATCGCCAGGCGAGGGTATCGCTCCATCAATTGCGCGAATGTCGCGCGGTCCCAGCTCATGACAAGACTGTTCTCGACCGCCTCGATGGACACAGGATAGGTGATATCCTTCAGAGCGGCCGCGACGCCAAACCCTTCACCAGGGGCCACGTAGCGAACGATGACCTCCTGTCCGTCCGTGGTCACCGTGGACAGGCGGAGGCGCCCCTGAGCCAGGAGATAGACCCGGTCGGCAGGATCCCCCTGCCGCAGCAAGAAGTGGTCGCGCTCGACGGGACGGCGCTGGGCGACGCCGAGTATTGCTACCCGATCTTGGGCGGGCAGACCCTGTAGGAATTCAGACTCGACCAGGGCTGGCTGGTCATACACAGGTTCGGTCATAAGAAAATGCCTGGACGGGTTCCACTCCTAGCACAATTATGGAACCAGTCCAGGCGTATGTCAATGTCGAACGCAGGGTAGGTTTAGGCCTCGATTATCAGGGCCGTGACCATGCCGAACATGCCTTTGGGCGACTCGGCGTGGCCCAGGACGTGACAGTGGAAGGCCCAGGCGCCCGGCTCCTCACACTCGATGAGCACGTCTTTGCGCTGGCCCGGCGAGATATCCAACGTGTCTAGCTGAAAGTCATACTGGAGCGGGTAGCCATCGTGGGCGATGACGCGCATAGGCATGCCGTGCAGGTGCATCGGGTGCATCTGCGAGCCTTCGTGGACGAAGCGGACGAGAATCTTCTGACCCTTCTTGGCCGTCAGGGGGGAGGTCGCTGGGAAGCTCTTGCCGTTGAGGGTGAAACCGTGCGGGCCATCGTTCAGGATGATAGTATATTCCTTGTCCCACTGCCACTTGGACTTGGTCTTGTCCTTCGGCTCCACGATAAAGGGACCCAGCAGACCCGCCGCGACCTGCTCGGCGGCGTTGTGGTGCGAGTGGTACATGTGCGTGCCGGACGGCTTGGCGACAAACTCATAGATAAACGTCTGGCCCGGCTTGATGGGCGGCTGGGTGAGATAGGGGACGCCGTCCATGTTGTTGGGGGTGTGAATGCCGTGGCAGTGGACGCCCGTGCTCTGCGGCAGGTCGTTCTTGACGATGAGCCGCACCTTGTCGCCCTCGGTGACGCGGATTTCTGGGCCAGGCACGGTGCCATTGTACGTCATGGACTTGACGCGCTTGCCCGGCTCGACTTCCCAGTTGACCTCTTTGCACGTAATCTCGAAGACTTTGACATCCCCATCCAGCTTAAAGGCGAGAGGTTGACCGCCCAACCCTTCGGTCTTGGCCGGAAACATCTTGAGGCCCCGCTCGTGCATGGCGTCCATATCGTCCGCGCCGCCACTCTGGTTCTGATGGTCCATGCCGCCGCTGTCATTGGTCGTGGTCGAGGCGCTTTCGACCTTCTGCGCTGTGAACTGGCCGGTATTCTGAGACGAGGTCGCCGGGCGGCAGGCGGCCAGGAGCGCGCCGAGAGACGACACGCCCAACATGCCGAGGAAGCCGCGCCGAGAGAGAGGATTTTCAGACATGCGGAGACTCCTGCGTGATGAATCGCTGATGGTGTAATCAATGGCGACATGATACGGTGTTTTGGGGTGATTGGGGGAATCAAAAGGACAACGGGGGGGGGAGATTTCTTCACGAAAGCGTTACGCTTGTCATGCCGAGCGGAGCGAGGCATCTGCTCTG
>JAHCIP010000169.1 GCA_026129165.1 Anaerolineae bacterium | reverse complement strand
CGAGTGGACGGCGCTCCTGGCTGACCTGTTCCCAGTCGACAATGGGCAGGCGGCCCTCGCTCACAATAAAGCTGGGGGTGAGGGTCGGGGTAGGCTGTGGCGTATAGGTCGCGGTGGGTGGGATGGGGGTGCTCGTCGGCCAGGCGGTCGGTGAGGGGATGGGGGTCGTCGTAGGGTACTGGGCGGCGCTGGGCAGAGCCGGTTCGACCTGCCCCAATAGTTCGGCCTGCCGAATCAGCGCGCCGACCACGGCCGCCTCAGGGTCCATAGCCAGGGCATCGGGCGTGGGCGTGATCTGCGCTTCGGACATCTGGCGCCACGTCAGCCCGCCCCAGGCGCCGGCCACGAGCAACACCAACAGCGCCACCCCCAACAGGAGTGGCGCCTGACGCCGCATCTGTAGCCGTTTCCGCCACTCAATGGTCGGCGTGTCTACCCGGCGCTTCCGACGCAACTTAGCCATAGCAAAGGATTAAGGATGAAAGATTAAGTATTGTCGGCCCAATTATAGGCAGTGGGTCGTTGGAATGCCTAGTGGAAGGCTGATGAAAGGCTGACGAAATAGTGCCAGTCTTTCAATTTTTTATCTTAGTCATCTTCATTCTTCTTTGACAGGGGGCGACGTTCGCTTACACTATACGTAGTCGATGTGGAACAGTGGATTAGACGATTGTGAATCGCGTGTAGCGCGGGTAGTCTCCCGCCGCACCCAGTAAGGACGTCCTATGCGTGTTCCTCCCCGTAACCCCACGCCTCGCCCAGGCGGGGCTGGCCCCCGCCCTCGCCGTATTCCGCGTCTCGGCTGCGGCCTGTGGGGGATTGTCGGTATCCTCTTCGTCCTCTTCCTGTTCAGCCGGACCCTGGTGGACCTGTATACCGATAATCTCTGGTTTGCCAGTGTAGGCTACAGCAGCGTCTTCTGGGGGCTGCTCCGGGCGCGGCTGGGCCTGTTCGGCCTGGGCCTGCTGCTCGCCGCACTGCTCATCGGCGGCAACTGGTTCCTGGCCCGCGCCCTGTACCGCCGTGAGCCGGTCTTCTTTGGTCAGGAAGACCCGCTGGCCTCGCCGGCGCTGGTCCTCGGTCTCGGCATTGGCGCGGGGCTGCTGAGCCTGCTGCTGGGCGCGGCGGCCAGCGCGGCCTGGGACACTATCCTGCTCTACCAGAACCAGCAGCCCTTTGGGCAGACCGACCCCATCTTCGGTCTAGATGTGGGGTTTTACGTGTTCACCCTGCCCCTGTGGCGCTTCGTCCAGGGCTGGCTCATGGGCGGGCTGTTCCTGGCCCTCGTCGGCGTCGGCGGCATTTACTTGCTAGCCCGACGGCCCCAACTCCAGGCCCGCATCTACACCGTGCCGCAGTACATGCGCGTCCACACCGCCCTGCTGGCCGCGCTGCTGGCCCTCAACTGGGCCTGGGGCTACTGGCTCGATCGCTTCGAGATCCTCTACTCACCGTCGGGCGTTGTCTTTGGCGCGGGCTACACCGATGTCCACGCCAACCTGATGGCCCTGAACATCCTGGCCGCCCTGCTGGTCGTCATCGCCGCGCTGATCCTACTCGTCGGCTTCACGCGCCTCTGGGTGCCCCTGGCGGCGGGCGTTGTCGTGTGGGTCCTGGCCGCCGTCCTCCTGCGCGGCGTCTACCCGGCCATCGTCCAGAACTACCAGGTGCGGCCCAATGAGTTTACGCTGGAAGAGCCGTATATCCGCAATGGCATTGAGTCCACGCGGCGGGCCTTCGGGCTGGACAAGGTCCAGACCCAGGAGTTCGTGCCGCAGCCGCTGACCACGCAGGCCCTCCTCGATGACGCTGTGACCATCCGCAATATTCGCCTGTGGGACTACCGCCCCCTCAAGCAGACGTATAGCCAGCTCCAGGAAATCCGCTCCTACTACGACTTTGTGGATGTGGACCTGGACCGCTACACCTTCCCCGGCGACCCCAATGGCCTCCAGCAGGTCACCATCTCGGCCCGTGAGCTGTCGTCCAGCCAGCTTCAGAACCGCACCTGGGTCAACACCCACCTGGAATTTTCCCACGGCTACGGCCTGGTGATGAGTCCAGTCAACGAGGTGACACCGCAAGGCTACCCGCTGTTCTACATCCAGAACCTCCCGCCCCAGGTCACGATTCCCATCACCATCACCAACCCGGCCATCTACTACGGCGAGGCGACGGATAGCTATGTCTTTGTCAAGACCGCGCTGCCCGAGTTCGACTATCCCGTAGGCGATACCAACAAGCAGACGACGTATCAGGGGACGGGCGGTGTCCCCCTGGATAACTTCTTCAAGCGGCTGGCGTTCGCCTACCGCTTCGGCGACAGCCAGATTCTGTTCACCAACGCGCTGACCCCGCAGAGCCTGGTGAAGTTCAACCGGCTCATCCAGGAGCGGGTCGGCCTCATCGCGCCCTTCCTGACCTACGACTACGACCCCTACCTGGTCGTCGCTGATGGGCAGTTGTGGTGGCTGCACGACGCCTACACCACATCCAACGACTACCCCTACTCCAAGCCGATCACTTTGACGAGCGGGGGACAGCGGCGGCTGGGACCGCTCAACTACATCCGCAACTCGGTCAAGATTGTTACCGATGCCTACAACGGTGATGTAACATTTTATGTCGCCGACGAAAGCGACCCGCTCATCCAGGCGTGGCGGAGGATCTTCCCCAACCTGTTCAAGCCGCTGGACCAGATGCCGGCCGCGTTGCGGACGCATACCCGTTACCCCGAAGACATGTTTCGAATCCAGAGCCAGATGTACCTAAGTTTCCACATGACCGACCCGCGCGTGTTCTACAACCAGGAAGACCCGTGGGCCATCCCCCAAGAAGTCGTCGGCGGCCAGCCCGCATCGGTCGAGCCCTATTATGTCGTCATGCGGCTGCTAGGCGAGCAGCGGCCGGAGTTCCTGCTCATCCAGCCCTTTACGCCGGCCCGCAAGGATAATATGATTGCCTGGATGGCTGCTCGGTCCGACGGCCCGAACTACGGCCAGTTGGTGGGCTACAACTTCCCCAAGCAGGAGAACATCAACGGCCCGCTCCAGGTCGAGGCGCGGATTGACCAGGAACCCAGCATCTCGCAACAGTTGAGCCTGTGGAACCAGCGCGGCTCGTCCGTCATTCGCGGCAATCTGCTTGTCATCCCGGTCGGCCACTCCCTGCTCTACGTCGAGCCGATTTACCTGCAAGCCTCGTCGGGCCAGATTCCGCAGCTTCAACGGGTCGTCCTCGCCAGCCAGGACCGCGCGCCCATCATGCGGGAGACGCTGGCCCAGGCGCTGGACCTGTGGAACGCCTCCAGTATCGTGACGGGGAATGCCCTCCCGGCCGCCCCGCCAACGGTGAGCGGCGGCCCGGCGGCCCCGCCCCCAACCACCGGGGAGCCCCCGGCCGCCGGGCGGGACGCGGCAGCGATCGCGCGCTCGGCGCAGGGGCATTACCAGGCGGCCCAGGACGCCCTCAAGACGGGCGATTGGGCGCGTTATGGCCGTGAACTCGATGCGTTACAGGCCGATCTGGATGAACTGGTGCGATTGACAGGCCAAAAATAGGAGGGAGCATGAGTGAAAGCCGCAAGCGGGAACTGGTCAGACTCCTGACCGAACGCGAGACGGACACGGGGCCACTTTCGCAGGCCCGTATCGACGAATTGTGCGCTATCATCTATGGCTACCTGGGCGGGCAGATCACCCTGTCGGATACCAAAGCGCAGCTCACCCTCGCCGCCGACGCGCTACTCGCTTCGGCTATCCTATCGCTGGACAAGAGCGTTCTCCTCGGCGTCTTCGATGCCAGCACGCCCCTGCTGACGCGCCTGGCGACAATGCTTATTATCGCCATGTTCGGGGCACTGGTTGTCTCGATCTACTACTCTTTGCGCGTCGCCCGTCCGACGCTCATCCCGTCTAAAAGTAGCAATATGTTCTATTTTGTGGATGTCACACGGATGACCGAGGAGGACTTCCGGACAAAGTTCCTGACCCAGACCCCCGATGATGTTACCGACGCGCTGCTAGAGGAAGTATACTTGCTCTCCACCATTGCCTATCGTAAATTCGAGCGCATCGCGCACAGCCTCAACTGGCTCCTCGTCGCTTTTGTGCTGTGGGGCTTGGCTCAGGTCCTGTACACCTTCGCTGGCTAGCTCGCCCAGGCGATACGCCGAGGCAGAACCCGCCCTCCTGTTCCCCGGCTACGGGGGTATCAGGAGGGTTGATTTTCATTCGACAGCGGGCGCGCCCAGGCGCGGGGCGACGCTGGAAACTTGCTACCGCCCGGTGGTTGCCTATAATTCGGGTGGACTGTTGTGAGGAGGATTCGTGCAACCTACCGAGCCATCGCGTCCTGAGGCTCAATCTACGGCTCCATCCCGGACGGTGTCGGGCTGGGTCAAAACCCTGTTTAGTGTCTTCTTCCTGGCGTTTGTTGTCGGCGGCCTCTATTTCGGCTACCTCTTCTACACCACGGTTCGGGAAGTAACCGCTTACTATGCCCTGCCGGAGCCGGTTACCGTCCCAACCCAGCCAGCGGTCCAGAACCAGCCGGGGGCCGTTGTGCGCCCGACCGAGGCTCCGAGCGCCACCCCTCCACCGCCACCGACGCCTGAACCCCGCCCGAATGCCAGCGGCCCGGTCTGGACCCGCAAGGGGCGTGTCAATATCCTGCTCATGGGTACGGACGAGGGCCGCCAGTGTGTGGACGGCGCCCCCCGCACCGACACTATGATCATTGTCAGCATTGACCCGGACGCCAAGCGGGCCTACATGCTTTCGATTCCACGTGACTTGTGGGTGGAGATTCCAGGTCGAGGCATTCCGGGCATCCCGACCGAGCAACGCATCAATACCGCCTACACCTGGGGTGAGGTCTACAAGTACCCCGGGCAGGGGCATGGCTGAGGCACACGGTCGAGAAAAACTTCGGCCAGCCCATCCATTATCATGCCATCGTAAATCTGCACCAGATGCAGGACATCATTGATATCCTGGGCGGCGTGGATATTGATGTCAAGTCACGTCTCTACGACCCGGAGTTCCCGACGGACGATTGCGGCTACCGTATCATTGACATCAAGCCCGGCTTGCAGCACATGAACGGCGATATCGCCATGGCCTATGCCCGCAGCCGCAATACGGCCGGCAGCGATTTCGACCGCGCCGACCGGCAGCAGCAAGTCCTGCTCGCCATGCGCCGCCGTGCCCTGCAACCCGACATCATCCCTAAGATCCCGGCCCTTATCGGCCAGTACCGCACCCTTGTAAAGACCGACATGTCGCTCATCGAGATGCTGGCTCTGGCGAGCCTGGCCAAGGACATTGACCAGTCTGGCATTCAGCGCTACACCATTGGTGTGGACATGGTCTACGATGTCACCCGCCCCGACGGCGCGCGCGTCCTCTACCCCGACCGCGCCAAGATTCGTGTCTTGTTCAACGAGATCTTTGGGGCCAAGCCGAACTAGGGAATAAAGAGTAGGGAATAGGGAATACGGAAATCTTCAATCCCTACTCCTTATTCCCTATTCCTTTCCTCAGCGCCAGAATCAACTCCCCCTGTAGAATGTAGCGTGTCGCCTCGTGGGTGAAGCCGCGAGCCGCGAAGTAGTCCAACAGGCCCTGGCGGGTGTAGTGGGCGATGTGCTCATCGGCGTAGCCGCCAGGCGCGAACCAGCCGTAGAGCTTCTCTGTGACTACCCACTCCCAGTTGGCATAATCGGGCGTCCCCAGCACCAGGCGGCCGCCGGGCGCCAGCACGCGCACCAACTCGGCCAAGATAGGCGAGTCCATGGACACATGCTCGATGACCTGCGAACACACGACGCAGGGGAAGGACTCGTCAGCGAAGGGGAGTTGAAAGCCGGTGCCGTGGACCAGGGGGCGGCCGAAGCGCCGCGCGTAGCGCAATTTGCGGATCAGAATGTCCAGGGCGAGGCTGCCGGCCGGCAGCGCGCCGATGATGCGGCTGGACCCACAGCCCACGTCCAGGACCGGGCCTTGACCGGCCATGAGGTCGGTGATATGGCGGAAGCGCTGGCGCTGCCAGTAACGTTGCAGGGGAATCGGACTGTTGTAGGCGCGGTCGTCGTAGTCGGCCGACTGAATGGAATTGCGCAGCGCCCAGAGTGACCAGAACGTCCGCAGGTAGTCCAGCCCGAAGCCGAGCGTGCGGCTCTGGTGAGGACGGAGGGAGTGATACTCAAATGGGATTTCTAAAACCTGCCAGCCCTCGGCGTAGGCCCGCACCAGGATTTCCTGGACGATGGCGAAGCCGTGGGCCTGGAACGGCTGGCCGCGCAGCGCCGCCGCGTGATACAAGCGGAAGCCGCTGGAAAAGTCACGCACGGGCAGGCTCAGGCCGCGCCGTAGGAGGCCGTTTAGCCCTCGGCTGACCAAGGCTTCCAGGGGCGGCTGGCGCGAGCCGCCCCCTGGTATGTAGCGCGATGCGATGACGACTTCCGCCTCCTGCCGTCGCGCCCACATCTGAGTCAGGAAATCCAGCGGCCCGTCGAAGTCCGCCTCCAGGGTCAGGAGGTAGTCCCCCGTGGCGACCGCGAACCCGGCCCGTAGGGCGTCGCCGTAGCCGGACGCCGGGGGAAGGCTTAGCGTTCGGATCGGCCAGCGAGCCGTCAGGGGAACTGATCGGCTGCCGGGTTGGAGATTGATGATCTCAGCCTGGATATTGAGACGGGCTGTAACCGAGTCGAGACGGGTCAGCAAATGGTCGACGGGGTCCGTCTCGCGTAGCGTGAGTATCAGGATAGATAAGTCCAAGCGGCGCTCTCATCCCCCAGGATTAACCACCACTACAACTGGATTTCGCGCCCATCGGACGCGGAACGGTAGATGCCGTCAATGATCTGCATGAGCGCCAGACCTTGCTCAGGCGGAGATAGGTTGGGCCGGTGCTCGCGGATAGCGCCCATAAACTCCTGGATACCCAGCGAGTGCGCCTGGCCGGCTTTGACTGTCGGCTTCATCTCGACGGGCGCGCCAGCCACCTCGCCATAGAATGTCAGGGTATCCACCTCGGTATACTCCTTGACATTCATTTCGGCCCCCCCGTCAGCGCCATAGAGGTGGACGTAAAAGTCGTCCTTGAAGTGGCTGAACGAGGCCCAACTGGCTTCCAGGAGCAGGGTCGTGCCTGTCTCCAGCCGGATAAACGCCGTCGCCAGGTCTTCCACCTCATAGCCGCCCGCCCCGGTGGCAAAACGGCCGCCAAAGCTGCCTCGCCCACGCGGGCCAAACTCGGCATAGGTCGCGCCGACGACGGAGACGGCCTTGGGGTACCCCAACAGCCACAGGCTCAGGTCGAGCATGTGGACACCCAGATCAATCAGCGGGCCGCCGCCGGATAGCGCCTTCTGGGTAAACCAGCCGCCCAGGCCTGGAATGCCGCTGCGGCGCATCCAACCGGCCTTCGCGTAGTAGAGGTGGCCGGCTGCTCCCGTGTCGATGTAGCGTTTCATGGCCTGCGAGTCGCTACGGAACCGCCAGTTGAACATGATCATGAGTTGCTGGTCGGGACGACGGGGCGCGTTGACGATCCGCTCGGCGTCGGCCACGGTATGGGCCAGGGGTTTTTCGACGCAGACGTGCAGCCCACGTTCGAGCGCGGCCAGGGCAATCTCGGCGTGGAGGTAGTTAGGCACGGCGATACTGACCATGTCCAGGTCATCCCGCGCCAGCAAATCCTGGTAGTCGCGGTAGACGTAGGGGATGCTGTACTCCTGCTGCGCCTGGCGGCAGCGCTCCTCGTCCAGTCCAGCCAGGGCGACCACTTCCGCCCCGTTGGCGGCATAGCCTCGAATATGCGAGCGTCCGACCCCGCAGCCAATGATGCCCGCCCGCAGAGGACGCGGGGAAGCTGTTTCCATACCTACCCTCCACCACTTAGCTATGCACCGTCCCCGGTAGATTCTCAGGGCCAAAGCTGTCGGGCAACAACTCCGCCAGCGTGGTCTGACGGTACTGCCCCGCTGGCGTCCCAATAAAGACCGGCAGGTCGCCGGCGTTGAACTCGCGCAATACCTGCCGGCACGACCCGCACGGGCTGCCGCCATTGACCGTAACGACGGCCAGGGCGACAAAATCGCGCTGGCCGTCGGCGACCGCCCGGAACACGGCCACCCGTTCCGCGCAGATGGTGAGCGGGTAGGCGGCGTTTTCAATATTGCAGCCTGTGTAGATCTGCCCATCGCGTGTTAGCAAGGCGGCCCCCACGGGGTAGTGGGAGTAGGGGGTATACGCCTGCGCTTGCGCCGCGATGGCGTCCGCGAGTAGAGACGCGACATACCCCGAGTACCCTGCCTTCGGTAGGACAGGCGGGGCACTGTGTCGCGTCTCTACATTCTGTGCTGTTTCTACGGCGTCCCGTTCGCCCGTCGGGTGGTGTCCCATGATTCCCCATTGGCTGGCTTGGTGGTTGAGGCGTCTTCGGGTATGGGCGCCTGTGGCTCGGAGGTGTCGGTGTCGGCGCTGGCCTGAACGGGCCGTTCGTTGACCAGTTTGACGCGGCCAATGCGCCGCCCATCCATCGTGAGGACTGTGAGCCGCAGAGTGTCAATCACCACCTCATCCCCGACTTCCGGTACCCGCCCCAGGCGTGAATAGATGAGACCCCCCAGCGTATCGCTCTCATCGGTGGGGAGGTTGAGGTCTAGCTCATAGTTGACGTCGTCGAGGTCCACGCGGGCGTCGTAGATCGTCTCCTGAGCCGAGATGGTTTCGCTGATGGGGTCCTCGACGTCGTATTCGTCCTGGATCTCGCCGACGATCTCTTCGATCAAGTCCTCAATCGTGACCAGGCCGGCCGTCCCGCCGTACTCGTCCACTACCAGAGCGATATGGACCTTCATGCGCTTCATCTCGCTGAGCAATTCGTCCACCGCTTTGGACTCGGGGATGAAGTACGCCTGGCGCATGATGTCGCGCGCCGTGCGGTCTATGTTGGCGTCACGCAGATAGCGCAGCAGGTCCTTGGCGTACAACAATCCAATGACCTGGTCAATCGTTTCTTCGTACACGGGCAGTCGCGAGTGGCCGCACTCAATGACCACATCCAGCGCCTCGCGCAGGGTGGTACGGGCCTCGACACCGACAATGTCAATACGAGGAATCATGACCTCACGGGCGACAGTGTCGCCGAGGTCAAACACCCCCTCGATCATCTCGCGCTCTTCCTCCTCGATAATCCCCTCTTCCTCCCCCACATCCACCAACATACGGAACTCTTCCTCGCGGGCGAGCATATCGGTGGCTCGCTCTGAGCCGCCCGTCGCCAGGAAACCCACTAGGCGCACGAGAGGACTGAAGATCATCGCCATGATGTCGAGGGGACGGGCGACGACAGCCGCCGCGCGTTCGGGCGAGCGCACGGCGAGGGCTTTGGGGATAAACTGGCCCAGGAGCAAGACGAGAAGTAGGCTGAGGGCGGTGAGATACTGATTGGGGCCGGGGGCGGCGGCCAGGGCGAGGAGGGTGGCGGAAGCTGCGCCCCCGACCAGACCTATCGTGGTGAGAACCAGGACGGTCGCCAATGACCGTCGTGAGTCGCCTAGGATCCCTTTGAATGCTTCTGCCCGCGTCGCGCCGCGGTCCATCGTGGTCTGGACGCGGATGCGGTTGAGCGCCGTAATGACTGTCTCGCCCGCGGCCGCAAAGGCGGTCATCAGCCAGAACAGAACATACAGGGCGACCTCGATCCAATAACTACTGCTGGGGTCCAACCGTCTATCCTCCTCTAAACACAGTGGCTGGGATAGATAGGTCAAGATGCGGTCGAGGTAGGGGTTAAGTGCATAAAGGGTCCTACCACGGCCTGGGCAGCCACTTCGACACCTTCAACAACTGCCATTTCCACCTGAGAGCCATCGCCGAGGCGAGCGCTGCGCACAATGGCATTCGGGCCAATGCGGCAGCCTGCGCCAATTGAGGTCTGGCCTTGCAGGTGGGTGGATGGGAACAGGGTAGTGTCGGGACCGATGTTCACGTCCACATCAATATACGTTGTGTTGGGGTCCACAATGGTGACGCCGCGCCCCTGCCAGAAGCGGGCCAGCCGCTTGCGCAGCACGGCCTCGGCCTCCGCCAGCAAGGCGCGGGTGTCCACGCCTAACGTCTCGCTCGTGTCCGCCGTCTCCACGGAACTGACGCGCTGCCCCGCCTCGATGGCCTGGCCAATGAGGGCCGTCAGGTAGATCTCGCCCTTGACCGCGCTGGGCCGAATGTCCGCCAGGGCGGGCCACAGCCAGTCGTCGCGGAAGGCGTAGATGCCCATGTTGCACTCGTCAATCTCGCGCTGCGCCGGTGTGGCCTCGGGCGCTTCGACAATGCCGACAATCGCGCCGTCGGTATCCCGTACAACGCGGCCGTTAGGCCGCAGCGTCGGGTCAGCGATGCGTGTCGTGAGCAGGGTAATCGTGGCGCCTGTGCGGAGGTGCGTCTCGGCCAGCCGCCGCAGCGTCGTGGCAGTCAGCAGGGGCGTATCGCCGTACAGGACTAGCACCGTCGCGGCGCGGCCGGCGACCGCGTCACGGGCCTGGGCGACGGCGTGGCCCGTGCCCCGTTGCTCGGCCTGGACGACGATCTGGGGTCGCGCCCCCTGGGCGTCGCTATCCAGGGCTGACCGCACATCGTCCCCCGCCCCCACGACTACGGTCAGGGCGGTCGGCTCAAGCTGCCGCGCGGTGTGTAGGACGTGCTGGAGCATGGGGCGGCCGGCGATGGGGTGGAGGACTTTGGGGAGGCGCGACAACATGCGCGTCCCCTTGCCGGCCGCCAGAATCACGACGGAGAGTGACATAGATGGGTGGCTGTGATGAGGGGGCGGGCCGTGGGCCTCTACCCCACGCCCGTGACCTACTTGCGATCCTTGTGCTGGCGCAGCGTCCGGCTCAGGATGTCCTCCTGCTGTTGCCGGGTCCTCTCGCGGTCCCGCTTCGCGTTCTGCTGCTCGTCGCGCTTCTGCTGGGCGCGCTGGAAGGCGAGCTGCATCGGCGTGAGCGTCTCTTCGTCCCGGTCGTCCTGCGGCCGGTCATACACGTCGTAACGCGGCTTCATGGACAGGCTGATCCGCTTGCGGTTCGCGTCCACATCCAGGATGGTCACTTCGACCTCCTGGCCCACCTTGACCACATCCTCGACGCGGCGGACGCGGTTCTCGGACAACTCCGAGATATGGACCAGGCCATCCTGCTCCGCCCCAATGTCCACAAACGCCCCAAACTGGGCAATATTCTTCACCGTCCCCTTGACCTGGCTCCCTGGCTTGAGTTCACCCAGGCGTAGGCGCGGCGGCTCGGGTGGCGCTTTGGGCGCCCTGGCCGGGGCCGGAGCCGCCACTGGGGCCGTAGCCTCGGCGGGGGCCTCGGTCGCGGGCTGTGCTGTCTCTTCGGCGGGCGGGGCCTGCCCCGCCATCGTCTCCTCTGTCATCGTCGGACACCCTCCTAAGTTTCGACATACATCCCTAATTCTAGCATGAACCGGGCCTAAATAGGAAACTGAGAGAGAATAGGGAGTAGGGTTTACGGCATAGGGAATATGGAGTTTGCTTACTGACGGCAACCGCGTTAGAATCTTCTCAGCGTCAACTTCCAGTCGCCGTTCGATTCACAATCCCTAATCCTTATTCCCCAATACTTATTCCCTACTCCTTTCTCCCTACTCCCTATCCCCAGGAGCCGCCTATGCCTGACCTCAGCGCCGTTCAGACTCTCGCCCAGGCCATCATTCATAACGTCGAGCGCGTGATTGTCGGCAAGCGCGAACCCATCGAGTTGCTGGTGGTGGCGCTCCTGGTCGAGGGGCATGTTCTCCTGGAGGACGTACCCGGCGTCGGCAAGACGATGCTGGCGCGCGCCGTCGCCCAGTCCCTTGGCGTGGACTTCAAGCGCCTCCAATGTACGCCAGACCTACTGCCCAACGATGTAACCGGGGTGTCGGTCTTCCACCAGCCGACGGGAACATTCGAGTTTCGGCCTGGCCCCGTGTTTACCAACATCCTGCTGGCTGACGAAATCAACCGCGCCACGCCGCGTACCCAGGCAGCGCTGCTGGAAGCCATGCAGGAGCGCACCGTCAGCGCGGACGGCGTCACCCACCACTTGCCGCGCCCCTTCCTCGTCCTCGCTACCCAGAACCCCATTGAGTACGAGGGCACCTTCCCGCTACCCGAAGCCCAGTTGGACCGTTTCCTGTTCCGCTTCACCGTCGGCTATCCTACGCAGGCTGAGGAAGGCCAGATTCTCCGCGCCTTGCAGCGTGTCCACCCCATCGAGAGTCTCAGATCCGTCGCGTCAGGCGCTGACCTTGTCGCCGTTCAGCCACAGGTCTGGGAGGTCCACGTGGATGATAGCGTGGTGGACTACATCACCACCCTGGTGCGCGCTACACGCGAGCACCGCGACGTGGCGTTGGGCGCCAGCCCGCGCGGTTCGCTGGCCCTGTTCAAGGCCGGCCAGGCCTGGGCCGCGCTCCACGGACGGGACTATGTGATTCCTGATGATGTCAAACGACTCGCCCGCGCCGCGCTCCCCCACCGTCTCCTGATGAAGCCGGAGAGCGGCCTGCGCGGGCGGACGGCGGTGAATATCGTGGAGGAGATTCTCGACGCGACGCCGGTGACGCTAGAGGCGGGGCGGGTGGGAGCGCGGGGCTAAGGCGGTGCGGGGCTAAGCGCCTACACACCTACGGCGCCTCACTCAGCCGTTCCACCAGGTGCGCGAAGCGTTCGGCGATGGCGCGGGTGATGGGGCCGGGGCGGCCGTCACCTACCACCTCGTCGTTGATGCCCACCACCGGCATCACCTCGCGCGACGAACTGGTGATAAACGCTTCGGCCAGACGCGGAATATCCGGCTGAAGGACTGGCTCCAACCGCACCGGCAGCACCCCCTCGGCGGCTTGCAGGACGA
>JAHCIP010000168.1 GCA_026129165.1 Anaerolineae bacterium | reverse complement strand
GTTGCTGATATGATCCCACGTCACTTTGCCCAGCGGGCCGGCCGTCTGGATCAGGATATTGCCGTAGTCCAGGAACTCGGCCAGGGGATGCGGAATGATATAGCTCACGTCCTGGATGGCGTCCAGGCCGGCCTGTTTGGCCTCTTCCCGCAGATAAAGCGGGAGCCGTTCAATGTCCACCACAGCCGAGTCGGTCAGCAGGTAGAGGTCGTTACGCCAGTCTTCGTAGAGCCAGAGCAGCCGGGCGAACAGCACAATAGCCAGCATGATAAGGCCCACCGAGATCGGATCGAAGGGCGCCCAGACCTTCAGCAGCGGGCCGACAACGAGAATCAGCGCGACGACGAAGAACAGCAGCATGTAGAACCACGTCTGCTGGAATAATAGAATCCAGTGTTTGCGGTAGGTAATGATCGTCCCATTGACTTCGCGTAGAACGGGGATAAAGAAGCCCAGCGCGCGCATCAGAGACGGCGATGGAGCGGGCTGGCGCGTAGTGGCCTGGCTCGCCCCCGCGCCTCCGCCGCTGGCCGATGTGGTCGGGGTACCCCGCAACCGAGCCTCAATGTAGGCTTCGCGGTTCTGGAGTTCCTGGAGCGCGGCTCGCTGGCGGTTCTCGGCCACCAACTCGTTGATGACAGCGTGGACGCGGGGGCCGTTAGCGATGCGCGGCAGGACGATGGGCGGGCCGCCCGCCGTGGCGATACGCACATTGCTCCAACCGAACAGCCGCGCCCAGAGATTGGGGAAGCTAATCGTCGTGTTCTGAATCTTGCCGATGCGCGCCTCCATCAGTTGCTCCTGGATGAAGGGCCGCCGAAGCATGGAGATGACGCGCTGGTTGGTGACGATATAGGTATCGAACCACCAGTCCCAGTAGGAGTAGACCAGCAGGACAATGGCCACCGCCAGCAAACTGAACCCAATGACCAGCGCGCCCAGGACGGCGCTGGCGAGGGCGACGGCCAGGACGGTGCTAAAGGCAATAACCACGCCCATGAATAAGAGCGGCCAGGCCAGCTTGATCAGCAGCACGCTCCAATGGGGCCGCGCGTAGATGAGGACAAACTCATCGTTGGCCTGGCTGGGGAAGGTGACGCGCCCCCAGCGCCGACGGACGTGCGCCTCTCGCAGCAGCGGGCGGCTGATGTACGGATGGTCATTGAGGATGCGCGTCAGCGCCGGACGGTCCAGGACGAGCAAGGTGGTCTGCTGGGTCGCTATGGCAGTCCGGTCGTAGATTCCGCCCAGCAGAATCGCCTGCGCGCCAAACACCTCGCTTAGCCCAAGCTGGCCGACGTCGCGCTGCCGCCCCAGCCGGTCCAGCTCCCGAAAGGCGACTTCACCCGACTCGATGATGTAGAGGTTATTGGCGATCTGGCCCAGGCGGTAAATCGTTTCGCCCTCGGCGTAGACGCGCACCTCCATTACGGCCGCCATCTGCTTGAGGCCCGCCGGGTTGAGTTGCCGCAGCGACTTGACCTGGCTCAGGCGATTGAGGATTTCATCCTGGTCCAGAAATGCCATACCGCCTCATCCTCCCAGCGCTTCCTTCACCTGGCGGGCAATATCGGCATTCATGCCGGGCGCCGCCGCCAACTCTTCCAGGCTGGCCGCGCGAATGCCGTCCAGCGAGCCGAAGCGCTGGAGCAACGTCTTGCGCCGGCGCGGACCGATGCCCTTAATCTCTTCCAGCGTCGAGACCAGCCCGGTCTTGGAGCGCAACGTGCGGTGGTAGTTCAGGCCGAAGCGGTGTGCCTCGTCGCGGATACGCTGGACCAGGTAGAGCGACTGCGCGTCGCGCGGCAGAATGATGGACTCATCGCGGCCCGGCACGAAGATTTCCTCTTGCCGCTTGGCGAGCGATACAACCGGGATGTGGTCCAGGCCGAGCGCCTGCCACACCTCAAGCGCCGCGTTCAACTGCCCCTTGCCGCCGTCAATGATGACCAGGTCGGGCGTGAGCGAGAAGGGGTCCACCTCATCCTTGCGGCGTGGGTCGCGGCGATCCTCGGCCGGCGGCTCCTTGAGATGCTTGAAGCGCCGGCTCAACACCTCCTGGAGCGAGGCGAAGTCGTTTGGCCCCTGGACGGTCTGGATGCGGAACTTGCGGTACTCGCTCTTGCGCGGCACACCCTGGACAAACACGACCATCGCCCCGACGGAATTGGTCCCCTGGATGTTGGAGATGTCGTAGCACTCGATGCGGTTGGGCGGGCTGGCGAGGCCCAGCGCGTCCTGGAGTTCGGACAGCGCCGTCACCTGCTTGCCCTGGTCGGCCTGCCACTGCGCTTTAAGCACGCCCAGCGTCTCGGTCGCCTGCCCCGCCGCCATCTTCACCAACTCACCGTTCTGGCCGTTCTCCGGCACACTGATCGTCACCTTGTCGCCGCGCCGCGTCTTGAGCCACGACTCGATAATCGTTGCCTCGACCACCTGCTCCTGGGTCAGGATGATGGGCGGGACGTAGGGGACCTCCTCGTAAAACTGGGTTATGAACGACGACAGAACTTCAGGATTGACCTCGCCCTCCGCGCCTTCCAACAGGAAGTACTCGCGGCCTACCAACTGCCCCCCGCGAATGAAGTAGACCTGGACGACGGCGCTGCCGTTGTCGCGGGCCAGGGCAATCACGTCCTGGTCCACCAACTCGGACACGCCAATCTTCTGCCGTTCGACGATCTGTTGCAGGGCGGTAATCTGGTCGCGGAACTTGGCGGCCTTCTCGAACTCCAGGTTCTCGGCCGCCGCCTCCATCTGCCGCCGCAGGTCTACCAGGATGTCCTCTGACTTTCCTTCCAGGAAGCGGCACATCCTCTCGATCATGGCCCGATACTGGGCCTTGTTCACCACGCCGATGCACGGCCCCAGGCACAGCCCAATATCGTAGTACAGGCAGGCGCGGGGGTCCTTGCCCGTGATAACGCGGCTGCACGTCAGGTAGGGGAAGACCTTCCGTAGCGTGTCCAGGGTGCGGTAGACGGCCCAGGCGGCGGTATACGGCCCGTAGTAGCGCGCGCCGTCCTGCTCGATACGCCGCGTCAGGGTGGCGGTCGGGAAGTCCTCGTTCCAGGAGACCTTGATGTACGGATAGCGCTTATCGTCCTTGAGGCGGATG
The DNA here is from genome assembly GCA_026129165.1 of Anaerolineae bacterium. Taxonomy (GTDB): domain Bacteria; phylum Chloroflexota; class Anaerolineae; order Epilineales; family JAHCIE01; genus JAHCIE01. The sequence goes on along the minus strand of JAHCIP010000168.1, from coordinate 9,848 downwards.
TTGAAGCGCGGCTTGTACTGCTTGATCAGGGTCGCCTCATGGATGAGGGCTTCGAGTTCGGTGTCGCGCTCGATCCACTCCAGGTCCGCGATGTTTTGGACAAGCACCTGGGTCTTGGGGTCGTGGTCCGCGCCGGCCTGGAAGTAGGACCGCACGCGGTTGCGCAGGTTGACCGCCTTGCCGACGTAGATCACTTTGCCAGCCGCGTCCCGATAGAGATAGTTGCCCGGCTTGGTCGGCAGGTTTTTTAGCTTTTCGGTAATCAGCTCTGGTAGCTGACGCTCACTCATCGCCTTCTCTCACCTGTACGCGCTGGTAGACCTCGGCTAAGGCCAGGGTGCAATCAATCGAGGGAATATAGAGATGGCTGTGCAAGCCCCGCACATCGCTGTATTGCCACGTATTATCTGCCTGACGGGAATAGAGTTCAAGCGAAGGGCGATGCTGCGCAACCAGCACATAGTCCTTGAGGGAGGGCAGCGAGCGGTAGAACTCAAGCTTTTGGCCCCGGTCGTAAAGCTCCGTCGAAGGCGACAGCACCTCAAAGACTACCGTCGGGTTCAAGAGTACATCTTTCTGGTCGTCCGCGTAGCGTCGCTCCCCGCATACCGCCACCACATCCGGGTACACATACCGCCGGCCCGTCACGCGCACCTTGACATCGCTACTCAGCACCGCGCAGGGACCACCGCGAAAGGCGACCAGGAGGGCGGCGTAAATCTCGCCCGCGATGAAGTCGTGCGCCTCGCTCGCGCCGGCCATCGCGTAGATTTCGCCGTCCACGTATTCGCTCTTGTACTCGGCCTGCCGTTCGAGGGCGAGGTACTCTTCGGGCGTGTAGCGTTGCTTAGGTTGCGCCGCCACCTCTGCACCTACCTTCCACAGGCTGTAAACCAACTGTGAATAGTTTAGCGCACGCCGGTCGGCAAGTCAAACAGGTGTTCGACTCGCTCGGTGCAGAGCACGGATAGAGAGGATAGACGGATTTGGACTTGGCAGCGGATGGGATGAGATAAGCCAGTCGAGTGTGACTTGATCCGTGATTCCTCTTCATCCGTGCTCTTCCCCCTCGAGTGAGTTAGCCGCTCGACGAGAGTTGGGCCAGGCGGTCCTTGAGCACCTCGGCCGAGTGGTGGAAGCGTTCGACCTCGTCTGGGCTGAGGGCCAGCTCCAGCACTTCCTCGATGCCGTCCGCGCCCACGATGGTCGGCAGGCTAATGCAGATGTCCGACACCCCATACAGCCCGGTCATCACGCTGGACACCGTCAAGACCGTGTGCTGGTCACGCAGGATGGCCTCGACAATGGTCAGCAGCCCCAGCCCGATGGCGTAGTACGTCGCGCCCTTGCGCTCGATGATGGTGTAGGCCGCGTCGCGCGTCTGCTCGAAGATATGCTGGAGGGCGGCTTCATCGTAGCCTTTGCCACCCGCCGACCGGAAGTCGCGCAGCCGGACGCCAGCGATGTTCGCCAGGCTCCACACGGGCAACTCGCTATCGCCGTGCTCGCCGATGATGTAGGCATGGACACTGCGCGAGTCGATAGCGTAGTGCTCGCTGAGCAGATAGCGGAAGCGGGCCGTGTCGAGGATGGTGCCGGAGCCAACGACACGATGGGGCGGCAGACCGCTAATCTGGACGGACAGGTGCGTCATGATGTCTACCGGGTTAGTGGCGATGAGGATGATGCCGTCGGGGTTGTGCTGGGCGACCTGGGGGATGATGGCGCGGAAGATGCCAGCGTTGCGCTCCAGCAGTTGGAGGCGCGTCTCGCCGGGCCGCTGCGCCGCCCCCGCCGTCACCACTGTCACCGCCGCCCCGGCCAGGTCCGGGTAGTCGCCGGCCGTGATACGCATCGGCCGCACAAACGGCAAGCCGTGGTTGAGGTCCATGGCCTCAGCCTCGGCGCGGCCGCGATTGGCGTCCACCATCACCAGTTCGTTGGCAAGGCCACGCTGCATCAGCGCATACGCGAACGACGCGCCGACCATTCCCGTCCCGACCAGACCCACTTTATTTTGATTTTCTGGCATGTTTATTCTCCTTAGTGGGCTTACCGTGGCCCACTCTGGTAAGGGGAATGAATAGGTCGCCACTAATTATGGCGACCTGGGGGGGAAGCGTCAACTAAGAGATTAGGGGCTACGATAAACGGCGGGTAGATAGATCCGATAGGGCTGGTCGCCAATGCGTAGTGACGCCGAGCCGCTGGCGTTACCCGCCCGCGCTGTGACCTGGACACTGCCGGGACTGGGCGGCGTCGTCAGAGTCGCAAACGCCTGTCCCTGGTCGTCGGTCACGGCCGCCAGGGTTGAGCCGCCCCCCACAAACGTCCCTCGTTCCGTCTCGAAAGTGACGGCTGTCCCAGCCGGGATGATATGTCCACCACGGTCCTGGACGGTCGCCGTGAGGGCGACCGTCGTCGTGACCTCGCCTGTGCCGTGGATCTGGGTGGTCGAGAGAGCCAGATCCATGCGGTATGGCGGGCCGACGACGAACTCAACGCCGCGCGTGATACGCGGCCGCCCGGCCTGAATGATCATCTGGGTCATACCCAGCGTTGTGCCGGCCGTGAGCGTGGCCGTGACGACCCCGCGCTGCGTATCCACCTGGGGCGGGCTGAAGTAACCGAGGGGCGAGGCCAGGGTGAATGAGACGGGCCAGCCGCTCTCCACGGGGTTGCCGAACGGGTCCAGCACGCGCGCCGTGACCGTCAGGGCGTCGAGACCGTCGGCGGCGAGGCGAGCCGGGTTCCGGCTCGTCTGGGGAATTAGAATCGTCGGGGCGCCCGCTTCGACGCGGATTGGGAAGACACGTGTCAGGCCCGCCACCGTCGCCGTGAGATGCGCCGTCCCGGCGAGCGTACCAGCGCGGATAGTGGTGGCGAACAGACCGTTGGACAATGTTCCCTGGCTCGGCGTCACCGTAGCGCCCAGGTCAATACTCAAGCTAATAGCGCCGCCGACGGCATTGCTGTAGACATCGCGGGCCGCGATGACCACCCCCTGTTGCGGCTGGCGATCTACGCTCAACACGGGTTGTCCGGGTACCACAGCAATGGAGTAGATGGCGCCTGGCACAAACTCAACGGATGCAGCCTGGGTCAAGCCGCCGGCCTGCGCCTGAAGCTGGGTTGTCCCGAGCCGGCGAGGGGCAGTGAGAATCGCCGTGCCGGCGCCGTTGACGGTCTGAACCACTTCCGGCTGGAGCGTACCCAACGACGGGGTCAGACTCAGGCTGACCGGCGCATTAATGCCGTTGGCGAAGCGGTCCAGGAGTTCAATCCGCACGGTTCCGGTGTGGACACCGCTCGCCAGGAGGGTGGCTGGCGCGATCAGGCGCAACGTCTGCGGCGCGTCTGGCACCACGCGGAAGGCCGCCTGCTGCGTCAGCGCCGCGACTTGCATGGTCAGGCTGCCCTGACAGGGTCGAGCGCCGGGTGTCAACGTCGTCGCCGCCAGCCCCTGCTGAGTGTACACAAAGGCGGACTGGAGAGTCGCGGCCGGGCACCCCGTCAGGCCCAGGCTGACCGGCGTATTGTTGGCGACGGGGTTGCCGAACTGATCGGCGATATAGACAGTGACCTCGACCGCCTCGCCCCCCGCCTCTACTTCGGTCCGGCTCAGCGCCAGGGTCAGCCGCGCTGGCACGCCGGGCAGAATCGTCACCGGACGGAAGCCGCAGGCCCGGCCGGTACACGCCTGGACCCGGGCCGGCGCTTCGTCGGTGCGCGTGCCAGCCAGGAAGGTCTGCTGCACGCGGCCGCCGGTCGTGCGCGCTGTGGTGGTCGTCTGGAGCCGTCCGTTGACATCGAAGCCGCCAAGGTTGGTCGTCAGGGTAACAACCGTGCCATCGGCGACCGGGTTGCCGTAGCGGTCGGTGAAGGCGGCGGTCAGGCCGGTTTCGCCACCCACGGCCAGCGTGCCGGACATGCTGATGGTGCCGGTAAAAGGCGTGTTCGGCACGACACGCACCAGCCGGGTATCGGAATAGCTCTGTGAGCCGACGCGGATGAGCGTCAGGAGATTAGCCTGGCCGACGCGTGTACCGGCCAATATGGTCGTCGCGGCTTCACCGGTCGCGTTAGTCGCCCCCCGCGATGAGCCTAGCGTGAACAGGGGCGGGGTGGACGGCGGCGAGACCGAAAACTCGACCGGATAGTTGGAGACAGAGTTGCCATTGGGGTCGCGTACCACAGCCGACGCGGTCGCATAGTCGCCGGCCGGAAGGTCCAGCGCCTCGTCCGCCTGGTGAATCTGCGATGGACGGTCGGGTATGACGCGCAATGTGCTGGCAGCCACATTATCAGCCAGATAAGGCTCCGGATTAGCCGCGCTTACCTGGAGGGTATAGGGTAGTGTGGTGTTGGCGGGAACCTGGCTGGGCAGCATGACGCGCACACTGACATTGGCTGTGGTGTTCGGACCATAGTCACCCTGGAGCCGCCACACTAGGGTATTGCCTTGCTGCGTGCTCGTCGGCGGGTTCGCCGAGGCCAGGATCTGGACCTGGGATGGTAGCGTTAGGGTCAACGTGGGGTTGGTCGCTATGGCCTGGATAACACCCTGGGCGACGCCAGAGTTGAAAGCCCCTACCGTAAAGGTGATGGGGTCGCCCGGTACGACGGCATACGCATTGGGCTGGGCGACCAGGTTTGGCCCATGCAGATTGACCTCGGCCGTGCCTCGGTTATCCGCCGGTTCCGCCTCATAGACGGGACCGCCCACGACCCACCCCAGTTGCAGCGCGTTGAGGCCAGGCCGCGCCGTGGGCGAGATAGTCAGGCGCAGGCGAAGCTGAGGATTGGCCTCCACACTGCCCAGGGACGGTCCATTGTACTCCCAGACGCAGACCGACGTGCACGTCTCGGTGGTCTGGCCGGTGGTGGGGTCGAGCATCCGAATATACCGCGCCGTGTCATTGGGGTTGGCCGGATATTCGTAGGCCTGATAGAAAGACGTGCTGATGGGGAGGGTGACGGTGATGCGCGCCTGCGTCACCGTCGCGCGGCCCGCGTTCCCTAGCAGGATGTAGTAGGGAATCTGATCGCCAGGCTGGGGAATGGTCCCCACCAGAATATCCTCTGGCTTACGAATAGTCAGGGAGAGGTTGGCGCTGAGCACCTGAATATCGAGCAAGCCCAGGTTCGATGCGTTGGGCGTGCGTTCCATGCTGCTGGTCCGAATCAAGGCATCGGCAGAGATTCGGTCATTCGTAAACCAACGTTGGGCAGGGTCGAGTTGGGCGCGGACCTGGATTTGGCCGTTTTGGCCGGCCGCCAGGGTCCCCACCGACCACTGCCAGGCGCCGCCTGCTGGCCCTGGGCTTTGGGTGGTCGTTACACCGGGTGGCAGCGTGACGTTGATGCCCGCCAGTCGGCCGGGTGGGGTGAACTCGATCTGGACATTGCGCGCCGCCGCCTGGCCGGAGTTACCATAATTGACGGTAAAAGTGACAACCTGGCCGGGGGTCAGGTAGCCGGAAACCGGGTCGACCGCGGGAATGGTTCCCACCGTGACGCGGACATCGGGCGTCAGCAGGGGAATGGTCACCCGGCCGCTGGCAAGGTCGGCCTGACTGGCGACGAGCACGATGCCTTCGGGTGAGTAGAGGTTGGGCGCGGTGAGCGTCGCGCGGGCTACCCCGTTGACGAGTAAGGGCGCGGCCGGGGAGAGCGTGCCGGTAATCGCGCTACTAAAGCTGAAGATAACATTGCCGCCCCGGCTCGTGACCACGTTGCCATTCTGGTCTACAGCCCGCACGGTAATTTCGGTTGTTCCGCCGTCCACCCCGACGCCGGCTGGCGACGCGCTCACCTCCAGCCGCACGGGCGGGCCAGCCGCGACATGGATGCTTTCCTGGTCGGCCGCGCTACCGCTCTCCGCCCGCACCACCACCGTGCCCGCCTGGGAGGTTTGAAGGGTAGTCGAGGCGACGCCGCTGGCGGTGGTCAGCGTGGCCGTCGGCGTCAGGCTGGCGGCGCCCGTCACGACGCGGAAGCGGACCGGATAGCCGGCTTGAACGGTATTAGAGAAGGTGTCGCGGAGGGTGGCATACAGGGCGACGGGCGAACCGGCGACCGGCGCGCCATACAGGTCCAGGTGTAGCCGGGCAGGGTCAAGGGGGGTGAAGCGAACCGTGTACGACGCGGCTCGCCCTACCGCGCTGGCCGTCACATAGGCCTCTCCGCTGATCTGCGAGGTGAGGGTCGTCATGGCGCGGCCGTTAGCTGTCGTGGCGCTCGTCGCGCCCAGTTGGCCGACCCCCGCCAGATTAAACTGCACCGGCGTCGGCGCCACTGCGTTGCCGTAGGTATCACTCACCCAGGCGGTCAGACTGACCGTCTGGCCCACCGCGCTGGTGGTTGCGCCGCTCAGTCGAGTCTGCGTCGGCTCGCCCGGCGCGAGACTCACCGTCTGGCTCAGGTTCACCGCCCCGGCCGAGGCCGTGACCACCAGGGAGCCACTGCGGGTCGTGCGCAGCGTCGCCCTCGCCTGGCCGCCGACGGTGCGGCCCGTAGAAGTCAGGGTGGCGGGGGCGGGCGCGTTGAAGCTGACCGGCGTATCGTCCGGGACGGGCTGGCCCTCGGAGTCCTGGAAGGTCGCCGTGACGGTGATAGGCTGGCCGACCACGAGTATCCCCTGGTAGCTCAGGGTTCCGCTTGTGGCCGTCGGCGCATAGACCAGGGTATCCCAGCGGGCGCTGTTGTTGCTGGGGTCCACATCCCCGTTGGCCGTGACGTGAGCCAGATTGGTCAGGGGCAGGCCGAGGGGGGCTTCCGCACTCAACATGGCCGTCAGGCTCAGGGCGGCGCTCGCCTGTGGCGCGAGATCGGGTAAGTGCCAGAAGATCTGGTGGGTATTGGCGTTCCAGACACTGCCTGACGAAGCCCCTTGAAACGCCAGGTGGCTGGACAGGCTATCCGTCACCACGACCCCCGTCGCCGTCAGGTTGCCCGTATTGGTCAGCGTCAGACTGTAGCTCGCCGCCGCCCCGCGCCGCGCCTGCGTTGGCCCACTCTGGCTCAGCCGCACGTCTGCACCGGTCACCGTCACGGGAGGCGCGACCGCCGTGTTATTACCCGGCTCGCTGTCCCCCGTCGCCGCCGAGATGCTGGCTGCGTTCACCACCTGGCTGCCCAGTGTCGCCGTCAGCGGCACGCGCACCACGACCAACAGACTACCCAGTGTGTCCGTCAGCAGGGAGGGCAGCGTCCACACGGGCGGCGTGGTCGAGACTCGGCTCAGGCCGGTCGCGCTGGCGGTGTCCGTGACCCAGGTGACGCCGGCGGGGAGGGTGTCGGTGAGACGCACCCCTTCCGCCGGTCGGCCAATGCTCTGGTAGGCGAGGGTATAGGTCAACAGACCACCGGGGGCGACCTGGCTATCACTCACGGTCTTGGTGAGGCGGAGGTCAGCCGTAGCGGGGGCGGTGGTGGGCGAAGCATTGAGGCCCGCCGCTTGGGCCAGGGTGAGCAGCGCGACGCCCCACAGGGCGGGAGCCAGCAGGCTGACGCCTAGCAGGCGCAGAACAAGGCGCGACCGCGAGAGGCGCGGTGAATTCGACATATTGACTATCCCCGTCAGAATGATTCCATGCTATACGACGTCCGGCCCCGTATCCCGGTTACGGTCGTCGGCGTTGTAACTCAACCACCAACTTGTATCAATCAGGCGACGGGAAGTATAAGCATGGGTGGGAGATAGGGGAAAATGAGGCACAGGTGGCAGGGGAGACAGGTCGGCGAGGGTTACACTTGGGCGAGGAGGGCGGCCAGGAGGGCGTCGTCCTGTTCCGGCAGGACGGTGCGCGGGTCGAGCAGGAGGCGGCCGGCCTCGATGCGGGCGACGACGGGGAGGGCGCCCGTCCGCAGGCGAGCCGCGAGGGTGTCGGGGCTGGGAACACTGAGGGCCAGGGCGACCGAGGGCAAGGTTTCGCCCGGCAGCGAGCCGCCGCCCACCGTGCTCTCCACGCTGACCACGCTGGCCGCCACGCCGCGCCCGGCCAGGGCCGCCTCCCACGTCTCGGCCCGTGCGCGTAGGTCATCCAGCGAAGCGCCGACCATCGCCCAGACGGGTATCTGGTCTATCTCCCCACGCCGGTAGTGGAGCAGGGTAGCGTGCAGGGCGGCCAGGGTCAGCTTGTCCACGCGCAAGGCGCGGGTTAGTGGGAAACGGCGCAGCAGCTCTATCAGTTCGGTCCGCCCGACAATCAGCCCCGCCTGCGGCCCGCCCAACAGCTTGTCGCCACTGAAGGCTACCAGGTCCGCGCCCGCCTGGAGGCTGGCCTGGGGCATGGGTTCGGGCGCCAGGCTGTAGGCCGTCGTATCCAGGAGGGCGCCGGAGCCGATGTCATCTATCAGCCATAGCCCCCGCTCGTGGGCCAGGGCGGCCAGTTCGTCTCGCGCTGGCGTGTGGGTAAAGCCGACGATGCGGAAGTTGCTGGCGTGGACGGTCAGGATGGCGGCCGTATAGGGGGTGATGGCGGCCTCGAAGTCGCGGGCATAGGTGCGGTTGGTTGTGCCGACCTCGACCAGCCGCGCGCCACTCTGCCGCAGCACATCCGGGATGCGGAAGCCGCCGCCAATCTCGACCAACTCGCCCCGCGAGATGAGAACTTCCCGGTCAGCGCACAGGGCGGCCAGGATGAGCGTGACCGCCGCCGCGTTGTTGTTGACGACCAGCCCCGCCTCCGCGCCCGTTAGCTCGGCCAATAACGCAGCGGCGTGAGCATAGCGCGAACCGCGCTGGCCCTGGGCCAGATCGTACTCCAGGTTCGAGTAGCCCAATGCCACGTCGAGGATGGCCTGGCGGGCGGCGCGGCTCAGCGGGGCGCGGCCCAGGTTGGTGTGGATAATGACGCCCGTGGCGTTGATGACGGGGATGAGGGTGGGAGCCGTGCGTGTCCGCGCCACCGCCTCGACCGCCTGGACCAACGCCGAATACTCGGGCGCCTCGCCCCCAGCGCGGATGCTCGCGCGGGCCTCGTCCAGCGCGGCGCGTACCGCCTCAGTCACGACGGCCCGCCCATGCGCGGCGACGAGCGCGGCGACGTCCGGCGTCTGGAGGAGGCGATCCACGCTGGGGAGCTGACGGAGGGCAGTTGCCGTAGAGCCATTCATAGAAGGTGTGGAAAGTTAGCGGCTGAGGATTTGAACGATGAGCGCGACCACTTCGCGCATTTTGGAGTTGTTAACCGTCCCGGCTTTGTACAAGATGATATTTGAGTCAGCCGTAAAGAGACGATTAGGGCGAATATTACTTGCTTGTCGCAGTCCGCCGCTGACAAAATCGGTATGCTTAAGTGGAATGGCGTATCTATCCGCAACCTGACTTGTAATCTGGCATAGAATAACATCGTCGCCCGTTAGCGTGGCGACGACAAGCGCTGGTCGCTTTTTGGCAGCGCTCAAGTTAGAGAAAGGAAAGGGCGTGACGACCACATCGCCCTTTACAAATGCGCCCATGCCTCGTCTTCTTCCGGGGTATTCCAGTCGCGGGCCAACACCTCCTCAGAGGCAATCATTGTCTGGATTGCGCTGTCATCGCTTCCGTCTACCAGCCCGACCTTCTCTCGTTCTAGCAGATATGAGACAAAGTCATACACAACCGCTAATTTCTCGGCTGGTAGTTGCTGTAGACGTTCCTCGATTTGATCAATGGTAACAGCCTGCATAGATACCTCCAGTTCCACTAATCCTTATACGGGTCAAACTCGTCTTCGCCCGCCATCGCCACGCCGATGGGCGTCAGGGTGTGCAGGATGCGGATGGTGGCGCGGTGCTGCGCCAGTACGTCGGGCAGGCGCTTGTAGCAGTGGGGCGACTCGTCCGTGCCCGCCCCACGCAAC
>JAHCIP010000167.1 GCA_026129165.1 Anaerolineae bacterium | reverse complement strand
AGTTACGCTCGCCCGTGAACAAACGCGCGGGCAGCGACGGGCGGCGCGAATACCTGGCGAAACGCGAGACGGTGCTGCGCAGCGCGGCGCACCTGGTGGAACTGGACCTGCTGCGCGGCGGGGACCGGCTGCCGACCATCGAGCCGCTGCCGCCGGCCGACTACTACGCCTTTGTCTGCCGCCGCCAGGAGCGCCCCCGCGTGTGGGTCTATCCCTGGACGCTGCGCCACAAGCTGCCGATCATCCCCATCCCGCTAGCCGACGGCGACCCGGACGCGCCGCTCGATCTTCAATCCGTTTTCACTACGGTCTACGACCGCGCGGGTTACGACTACGGGCTGGACTACCGGCAGTCTCCCGAGCCCCCGCTGGCCGAGGCCGACCTCCCCTGGGCGCAGGCGCTTCTCCAACCACCCTCCGCCAGTCAATAACACAGCGCCCGACGCTGAGCGTCGGGCGCTGGTCTATATTCCCCAGTTACTGCTTCCAGAGTAGCATTAAGACGGTGTTGACGACGACCAGCAGCCCGAAGAACCAGCCCAGGGTGGGCTGACCGGCGGCAGCCAAGGCGGCGACGGCGCTCCCGAAGATGGCCAACTCCAGGAGCAGCCGCCAGGGCAGCGGCACGCGGCGGCGTGAGGCCGGAGCGACGAAGAGGCCCCAGACGACGGCGGCAAGCAGGGGCGCGCCGAGGCCGAGAGCCAGCCTGGCTGGCAGCCCATCGCCGGTCTGGAAACCCCAGTAGGCGAGCGCGGCCAGGATGCACAGTTCGAGCAGGAAGCGTAGGGCGAGGTTGAGGGATTTCACGGGTGCGAGGTTAGTCCTCGATGCGGAGCGTCGGGTCGAGGGCGTCGCGCAGGCCGTCGCCGAGCAGGTTGAAGCCGAGGACGGCGATCATGATGGCGAAGCCGGGGAAGAAGGCCGGCCAGGGGCTGACCTGCATGAACTGGTAGCCCGTGCTGAGCATGTTGCCCCAGGAGGGCGCGGGCGGGGGATTGCCCAGGCCGAGGTAGCTCAGCGCGGCCTCGGTCAGGATGGCGGCGGCGATGGTGAGCGACGCCTGGACGATAAGTGGGGCCATGATATTGGGCAGGATGTGGCGAACGGCGATGGGCCACGCCCGTTGGCCGATACTGTGCGCCGCCTCGATATAGAGCAAGTTGCGGACGCCGAGGGTAGAGCCGCGCGCCAGGCGCACGAAGACGGGCAGGCTGACAATGCCAATCGCCAGGATGACGTTGCGCAGGGTTGCGCCGAGGACGGCCATGATGGCGATGGCGAGCAGGACGGCGGGGAAGGCGAACAGGACATCCATCAGGTTCATCACGACGGTGTCCAGCAGGCCGCCGCGCAGCCCGACGATTACCCCCAGCAGTGTCCCGATGACCAGCGCGATGCCCACCGAGAAAAGACCGACCTGAAACGACGCGCCCGCGCCGTGGAGGATGCGGCTCAGGATGTCGCGGCCAAAGTCGTCGGTGCCGAGCCAGAAGACCGGACTGGGCGGGGCCAGGCGCTTCGACATCTGCATAGCGGTGGGCGAGTAGGGCGCGAGGCGCGGCCCGACCAGCGCGGTGACGGCGAAGACGAGCGTTATCAGGCCGCCAATGAGGCCCTGCGGGCTGCGCAGTAGCCGCCGCCAGACGCGCCAGGTGCGGCGACGTGGGGCGGGCGGGGATACCGGGGTGGAGGTGGCGAGGGTCGAGGTGCGAATCATAGAGTCTCATGCCCCAGAGGGCGCATCATCGCCGGCCAGTTTGATACGCGGGTCCACAAAGCCGTAGAGCAGGTCCACCAGCAGGTTGACCAGGATAAAGACGACGGTAAACACGAGGACAGTACCCTGGACGACCGGATAGTCGCGCTGGGCGATGGCGTCGAAGGTGTAGCGGCCCAGGCCCGGCAGGGCGAAGATTTGCTCGACGATGACCGCGCCGCCGAGCAGACGCCCCACCTGGATGCCGGTGATGGTGATGACGGGGATGAGGGCGTTGCGCAGGCCGTGGCTCAGCACCACCTTGGTGTACTTCAGCCCCTTGGCGCGGGCGGTGCGGATATAGTCCTGGCCGAGAACCTCCAAAAGAGCCGAACGGGCGAAGCGCATGATGGTCGCGCCGAGGGGCAGGCCCAGGGCGACCGTGGGCATAATCAGGTGGCGCAGGTTGTCCACCACGCTCTCCTGGAGCGTCACGTAGCCGATGGGCGGCAGCCAGCGCAGGGCGAGCGAGAACGTCAGCGTCATCAGCGTCGCCAGCCAGAAGTTGGGCATGCTGATGCCGAGCAGCGACAGGCTCGTGAGCAGGCTATCCGTTGCGCTGCCTCGCGTCTGCGCGGCCACGATACCCAGCGGGAGACCGACCAGCAAGCCAAACAGCATCGACAGGACGGTCAACTCGATGGTGACGGGCAGGCGTTCCAGGATGGAGCTGCCCACAGATAGACCGCTACGCAGCGAGGTGCCCAGGTCGCCGCGCAGCGCCCGCCCGACCCACTCGACGTACTGGACGGGCCAGGGGCGGTCCAGGCCGTAGAGGCGGCGCAACTCCTCGGCGCGGTTGCCGATGACCTCCGGCCCTAACATCACCTGGATAGGGTCGCCGGGGATAAAGCGCAACAGCGCGAAGGTGATGAGCGTCACCCCGAAGACGACCGGGATGATGGTGAAAAACCGGCGCAGTAGATAGCGGGTCATAAGGCTTGACGGAGGACGGAGGACGGACGACCGACGAGAACGCTTAGCTTTCAGCCTTCAGCCTTCAGCCCTCCGTCCTTCGTCGTCCATCCTCCGACTGCCGTCCTCTGTCCTTACTTATCCAGCCACGCGTCGCGCAGGCTGGTGTGCGAGCCGTTCAGGTAGTGGACATAGCCCTTGACATAGCTCTGGGCCGCTTCGTACTCGTTAGCGGCGTACAGGAAGACCATGGGCGCGTCATCGGCCAGAATCTTGCCCGCCTGCTGGTAGAGCTTGGCGCGCTCGGCCTGGTCGCTCACCTGCGACGCCTTCTCGATCAGCCCATCGAACTCCTTGTTGCTGTAACTCATGAAGTTGTTCTGACGGTCGGTGACATAGGTGCCGTCCAGCGCTGTGTGGGGGTCCACAAACGCGCTGTAGCCGCTGACCACCGCCTCGAAGTCCTTGGCCAGGTAGTCGCGCAGGAAGACGCTCCACTCCAGCGGGACAATCTCCAACTCGATGCCCACCGCCTTCAACTGCTCCTGGACGACGATACCGGCGTTGCCCAGGAAGCTGTAGGTCGGGGTGTTCTTGAGCTTGGCCTTAAAGCCGTTGGGGTAGCCGGCTTCGGCCAGCAACTGCTTCGCCTTGGCGATATCCTGCTTGGGATAGACTGGGTCCTTGAGACCGGCCCAGTAGCTCGACAGGAAGGGGCCACCGGTGAGTGCTGTTCCCGCCCCACTCACCGCCGCGTCGATCACGGGGCCTCGGTCAACGGCCCAGGCGATGGCCTGGCGCACCTTGACATTGTCAAAGGGCTTGACCTTGGTGTTGAAGGCCAGGTAACGCACGTTGTTGTTGCCCTCGCCGTAGATGGCGAGCTTGCTGTCGGCCTTGAACAGCGTCAGGTCCTTGGGCGGCGCGTATTCGATGAAGTCCACCGCGCCGGTGCGGACCGCCGTGCTGCGGGCCGTGTCGTCGGGGATCGGCTGGAAGATGATGGTGTCGAGGTAGGGGCGGCCCGGAATGTAGTAGTCGGGGTTCTTATCCAGCTTCGTGCGCGTGTTCGGCACGTACTCGGTGAGCTTGTAGGGACCAGTGCCGACGGCGACCTTGTCCAACTTGCCGCCGTTGGCCTCCACGACCTCCTTAGGGACAATAGCGGAGGTGCGGTCGGCCAGAATGCTGAGCAGGGGCGAGTAGGGCGCGGAGAGCTTGATGACGACGGTGTAGTCGTCAGGCGTCTCGACGCTTTCGATGGGCTTGAAGGTCGAGGCGCGTGGCGAGGCCACGGCCGGGTCCCGCATGCGGTCAAGGGAGTACTTGACGTCGGCCGCCTTCATCTCGCGGCCGTTGTGGAACTTGACGCCCTTGCGCAGCTTGAAGGTGTAGGTCTTGGGGTCGGTGGCGGTGTACTCGGTCGCCAGGCTAGGCTGAATCTCCAGGCGCTCGTTCAACCGCAGCAGCGAGTCGTAGACCAGTTCGATGATGCGATAGGTGGCGGTGGCATTGCTCAGGTGCGGGTCGAAGTTGACCGGGTCCTGGTTGGTGCCAACCTTCAACGTCCCGCCGGGCTTGCCGGTGGCGGCCTTCGGCGCTTCGGTCGCCTTGGGGGCTTCCGTCGCTTTCGGCGCGGGAGCCTGAGTCGCGGCGGCTGGTTTCGGAGCATCCGTGGGCTTGGGGGCTTCGGCAGCTTTGGGCGCTTCGGCGGCCTTTTGGGCCTGCGTCGGCTGGGCGGCGGGGGCCTGGGTGGGCGCGGGTTGGCTGCACGCGGCCAGGACGACGAGCAGCAGGATGAGCGCCGCCAGGACGGGGGCGGCATGACGGGACAGGGGTCTCGACAGCATGGGGTCTCCTCCTCTGGGGTCCGACAAAAACTGTGACTAGCGATTATAGCCGGTAGTGGGCCAACGTCAAGCCAGCGGGGAAAGGGTTCAACTAGGGAGTAGGTAAGGAGGACTGATTAAGTAGGGCGATAAACTCTTGAGGGGTCACAAAGCGAATGTGTTGATACTGGCCGAAGCTAAGGAGGGCTTTGTCCCAGGTAACGATATAGTCGGCCTCTCCTTCCAGGGCGGTACTCACCAGCATGTCGTCATTGAGATCGGGGGTAGCTGGTGAAACGATAAGCAGCCCAGATGTCCAGACGGCCCGCTGCCGCAGGCGAGAAAGCAGCGCGAGACGACGATCAGGTTTGATGCGGGGTGAGATATGGGGCCGATCTAGTATCTCAAGCAGTTCAGCAAGAATGTCTTGAGAGATGACGACTTCATAGCGGCCTTCAGCCCATAAGGATATTAACCAAGCGCCGACGCCTCCGCTCTTGAGAAGCAATGAAACGAGAACGTTCGTGTCGAGAACGGCTCTCATCCCCTGTTTCCCCGGCTGCGTTCGGCCCGAACGTCACGGGATACCTGCACGGCCAACTCGATGGCCTCTTCCTCAGACATCTCGTCTGATTCTGAGGGAGCCAGTAGAACGCCAAAATCATGCTCATCCTGCGCCCTGACTAAGTCTTGTAGCCGGCGGTACTCCTCGATCCCAATCACGACCGCTAATTCGTGGCCGTTCCGCGTGACCACAATTGTCTCTCCCTCAGCCGCGCGGTCCGTCACCTCGGGTAGACCAGGAGCTTCCGTCTCTAGATTGATAATCTCAACCAACATCTCACCCTCCTGCAGCCCTTTTTATCCTTCAGGCAATTATAGCACGAATCCGACGAATGCCTCCTCCGGCATACCTCTTGCACAGGAACTCTCTATACTTGAGAGGAGGCTAGCGATGGCAGACAAGACCAAGGCCGGCGAGGCGACGTGGCAGCATCCAGAGCATAAGGGACGCGGCGGGCAGGCGAACCCGCCAGGCGACCAGGGCCAGGACCGGCAGCACGCCGACGGGACGCCCCAGGAACGCGAAGGCTGGGGCCGCGAGGAGCGCGAGAGCGGCTACGACCACATCACGCAGCGTAACGTGGAGAACGCCAAACCGGAGGGCGACCCGACGCCGAACCACAAGACGCAGTCCGGCACTCAGGTGTACGGCGGCGGGACGCAGGGTCTCGACCAGGGGCCACCGCCGACCCCCGAACGCGACCCCGGAAAATGACGGACGACGGAGGACGGAGGACAGACGATTAATGACTGATTGACGCATAGGGCCAGTTCTGTTTTGAATCACAAAGGACACGAAGGCACGAAGGGCACAAAGATGATTGTTCTTGGGGCTTTGTGTCTTTGTGTCCTTTGTGATTCCCGATAGCAAACGTCGTCTCCGATTGTAAAATCCACCCCAGGGCGGAACCCCGACAGGCTGAAGAGCGTCATATAAGATAGCTGACGGTGCTGCCGCCGCCAGCTATCCGTCGTGCGTCTCACCCCAGTGTTGGGAGGCTATATGCCCGCGCGTCTACTCCGCCTCAGCGTTGTCAGCCTGGTATTGGCTCTAGGCGTCACCGTGACGGCCCTCGCCGCCGCCCAGGCTCTATCGGCCAACCCTGCTTCTCCCGCCCTCACTTCTACTTCTCTGTTGGACCCCCAAGCCACTACCACTCCCGACGCTCCAGCCTCCATCTCCTTCGGCCAGGGGAGTTATATCCAGATCGTGGATCCGGACGGTCGGCGCAGCGTGGACTTCTTTGTCTCACCGCTGCGCGCCGATGTGCCATTTACCCTGTACGCCCTGCCCGAAGCCCGCCTGCGGGCGCTCTATGCGACGACGGAAACCTGGCGTCCCCTGACCGTAGACCTCACGGGGCTGACGCAGGTAGCCGCCTGGACCGAGAGCGTCACCAGCCAGGACAGCCGGGCGAAGACCCTCATCCCCGCCGCTGTGCCACCCGGCATCTATGTCCTGTCCGGCGGTAGCGACCCAGCCAACCGCGCCCAACTCGTCGTCGTGGTCACGCGCTATGTCGCGCTGCTCAAGGGCGGTGAGGGGCAGGTAGCGGTCTGGACGCGGCAGCTCCAGGACGGCGCGCCGCCTACTGCGCCGGCGCAGATTCAAATCGTCAAGAACGACGCGACTCTGGCCCAGATGACCGCCGACGCCCAGGGCTGGGCCAGCGCCGACCTCGTCTGGGACGACCAGATGCTGGCCCTGGTGCGGGTGGGCGCGGAACTCACCGTCGTTGGTTTCCGCTACGAGTGGCAGAACGACTGGAGCCGCTGGTGGGGCGGTGGCGCTTATCCCTACCAGGACCGCCGCGTGTATGTCTACACCGACCGGCCCATCTATCGCCCGGACCAGGACGTCTACTTCAAGGCCGTCCTGCGCCAGGACCGTGACGGCGCGTACTCGCTGCCCCTGCCCACCGACGCCGTCACCGTGACCCTCAAGGACCCACGCGCCAACGTCGTCGGCACGCGGCGGCTGACCGCGGGCGAGTTCGGGTCGGTGGACGGCGCGTTCCGCCTGGGCCAGGAAGCCAGCCTGGGGACGTATCAACTGGAAGTGGCCTACGCCGGGCTGACGACCAGCCGAAGCGTCGAGGTCCAGGCGTACCGTAAACCAGAATATGAAGTGACCGTCGCCGCCACGCCGACTCCGCTCATTCTGGGCGACCCACTGCGCGTGACGGTCACCGCCGCGTACTACTTCAACGCGCCCGTCCCCCATGCCCCACTGACGGTCAAGCTCAAGTATGGCGGCGGCTGGTGGTGGGGCGGGCAGGCCGTCGCCGCCGAGGTCAGCGGCGTGACCGACGACCAGGGCCGCTGGACCGGCGAGCTTCCCACCGCCAATATCAGCCCGTACAACACCAGCCTGACGGTCGAGGCGAGCGTCACTGACGCCACCGGCCAGGTCGTGACCGGCCAGACGAGCGTGCAGGGTTACTGGTCGAGCCTGGACCTGCAAACCTCCCAGACGCGCTACGCCTACCAGCCGGGCGAGACGGTCAACATAGGCTTCAACGCCCGCGACCGCCAGAACCAGCCCGTCGCCGGCCAACCAATCGATCTGGTCATCACGCGCTCCTTCTCGCAGGACCCGACTCGTTCGACGCGCACGCTGGTCACGGACCAGGCGGGTCAGGCGACCCTGACCCTACCCAATATCGAGTCGGGCTGGTACTACCTGGAAGCGGTGACGAAGGATAGCCGGGGCCGCGAGACCACCGCCTACGCCTACTGGTGGGTATTCCGGCCCGGCGAAGGCGGCTGGTGGACCCAGGACGACCAGATCGAACTCCAGGCCGACGCGCCATCCTACAAGCCCGGTGACACAGCGCGGCTGCTGATCCGCGCGCCCCTGACCGGCCCGGCCCTACTGACCCTGGAACGAGGCCGCGTGCGCCGCGAGCAGGTGGTTCAACTGACGGGCGGGGCGACGGTAGTAGACGTGCCGCTGGTCGAAGGCGACGCGCCCAACGTCTTCGCCCGCCTCCATATCTGGCAGCCCTACGGGGCAAGCCAAACCAACAGTTGGGGCAATGTGCCTGAGGGCCGCCTGCTGGTGAGTAACGCTCTCGAACTGCCCGTGGCGGCGGACGCGAAGCGGCTGACGGTCGGCATCCAGGCTGACAAGACCGAGTATCGCCCCGGTGAGACGGCGGTCTTGACCCTCGACGTGAAGGACGGGCTAGGCCAGGGCCAGCGGGCCGAGGTGAGCGTCGCGCTGGTGGATGAGGCCATCTACGCCCTGGCCTCTGACACGACGCCCAACCCCTTCGACCACTTCTACGGCCGGCGCTCGCTGGCTGTCAGCGGCTGGGACAGCCTGCGGCCCACCCGCTATCTCGGCTTCCGCGATGTCGTACCCGCGCCCGCGCCGACCGGTACGCCGTCGCCGGGGCAAATCCCGGCCCCCTCCGCGCCGGGCGCGGGCGGCCAGCCGGTGCGCCAGGACTTCCGCGATACCGCCTACTGGAATGCCCGCGTGGTGACGGACGCCCAGGGCCGCGCCGTCGTGTCCGTCCCGCTGCCGGATAATCTCACTCGATGGCGCATCGTCGTCCGGGCCGTGACGGCCCCGACTCTGGTGGGCCAGGGCCAGAGCAGCCTGCTGGTGACGAAGCCTGTCGCCGTCAGCCCTGGCCTGCCGCGTTTCCTGATCCTGGGCGACCGCGTCAGCCTGGACACCGTCGTCACCAACCGCACCAACGCCGCCATCAACGCCAGCGTCAACCTGACGGGTACCGGCCTGTTGCGCCTCAGCGGCCCCCCCTTGACCCTGGTCGTGCCGGCGGGCGGCCAGCGCAGCGTGGCCTGGTCGGCCGTCGCCAGCCAGGTCGGGCCGGGCACACTCCTGGCCGAGGCCGACGCCGGCGCGCTGGGCGACGCCGTTGCCACGCCGCTGCCGATTCAGCCCTTCGCCGTGCCCCAACGCGAGGCCCAGGCGGGGCTGGTGGAGGGTGGCCTGGACCTGCGCTTTAGGGTGCCCCTCAACGCCGTCACTGAAAGCTCGGTGGCCGAGTTGCGGCTGTCGTCCTCCGTCGCCCTGAGCCTGCTGGATGGGCTAGACGACCTGGTGGGTTATCCGTATGGCTGCGTCGAGCAGACCATGAGCCGCGTCCTGCCCAACGCCGCCGTGGCCCAGACGTACCGCCGCCTGGGGATCAGCAACCCGGACCTGGAGCGCCGCCTGCCCGACATCATGGCCGACGGCCTGCAGCGGCTCTATGGCTTCCAGCGGCCCGATGGTGGCTGGGGTTGGTGGTACGACGACGACTCGGCGGTCTATCAGACGACTTACGTGCTATTCGGGCTGCTCCAGGTGCGCGCGGCCAGCTTCGATGTATCCGACGCGGTCGTGCACCGCGGCCTCGATTGGCTGGAGAACGCGCTAACGACCGCCGTCCCATCCGACGGGACGAAGACGCCCACCGCCGCGCCGCCGCGCGGCACGCCCGCCCCCGGTCTGACGCCCGCGCCGACCGCTACCCCCGACCTGCGGGCAGACACCGGCCTCGACCCGCGCCTGCGCGCCTACGCGCTCTATGTCCTGGCCCTCGGCGGCCGGCCGCACCTGGACCAGGCGCGGAGCCTGCTGGTTCAACCCGATCGGCTGGACGCCTTCGCCCTGGCCGACCTGGCCCTGGCTCTAAAGCAAGGCGGCGACACGGGGAGCGCGGGGCAGGCGGCTGACCTGCTCGCCAGCCGCGCCATCGAGACGGCCGGCCGCGTCCATTGGGTGGCTGCGACGGACAGCGCGTACCTGTGGCGCACCATGCAGTCGGACGAGAAAGTGACGGGCATGGCGCTGCGGGCGCTGGCCCAGGTACGGCCCACCTCGCCACTGCTGCCGGGCGCGGCGCGCTGGCTGATGGACCAGCGGCGCGGGCAAGGCTGGTCCACCACCCAGGGCACGGCCTTCGCCATCCTCGGCCTGACGGACTACATCCTGGTCAGCGGCGAACTCGACGCCGACTATACCTGGCGCGTCACCCGAGATGGGGCTGTCCTCGCCCAGGGCCACGTGGACAGGACCAACGCGACGCAGCCCATCCCGCCTATCCTCTTGCGCGGTACAGACCTGACGCCGGGCGAGAATACGCTGCATGTCGAGAAGACAGGCGCGGGGCGGCTGTACTACAGCTTGAGCGTGCGGCTGAGCCTGTTCTACCCACAGTTCGAGCCGGTCTCTTCGGCCGACACGGGTATTCGCCTGGAACGCAGCTACTCGCTCAGCGAGCCAGGGCCGGGGCAGGCCACCCCGCCGCCAGCCGTCACAGCTACGCCAACGCCGGGCCGTGGAACCGCCGTGCCTATCCCCTATCCGAGTCCGACACCCACACAGCCGCCGCAGACCGAGTTCCGGCTGGGCGATGTGGTCGAGACCCGGCTGGTGGTCGAGACGACGGAGGAGATGAGCTACGTGCTCATCGAGGACCGCCTGCCGGCTGGCTTTGAACCACTCTTTGAGCGCGTCAACCCCTACATCTGGGACGGCGGGCCGTGGCCGCTCATACCCATCTGGCGCGACTACGGCTACAACCGCAAGGAACTGCGCGACGACCGCGTGACCTTCTTCGCCACCTGGCTCGGCGCGGGCCGTCACGAGTTCACCTATCGGATGCGGGCGACGCGGCCCGGCCTGTTTAGCGCCCTGCCCGCCGAAGCCTACCCGATGTATCGCCCCGACATCTGGGGCCGCTCGGCCAGCGACCAGATCACCGTCGAACGGGCGGCGTTCATCAACCCCACGCCAATGAAGGCGGACGTGGACCGCAGTTGCGCGGTGACGGGCTTTGACGTGCGGCAGGTGGCGCAGGCGTGGGCGACGGACGACGGACGACGGACGACGGACGACGGAAGCGGCGTCAGCGTGGCGGAGGTGGCGCGGGCGCAGGCAAACCTGGGGCGGACGTGCCTGACCGGCGAAGCGCCCAGCCTAGACCCCCTCGCCATGACGCCGGCCTTGCGCCTGGTGCCCTCGACGACGGACCCGGTGCTCGGCCAGCCGTTTACGGTGGACGTGGTGCTGGAGGGAGCCAGCCTGACGCGAGGCTACGAGGCCCGGTTGACCTTTGACCCGAACGCGGTGCGGTTGGACAGTGTAGAGAGCCTATCGGGCGCGGTGACACTGGGGGCGCTGATTGACGCGGCGCGAGGGCAGGCGCGGTGGGGCGTCGTTCTGGCCGAGCCGACAGCGGGGACAGGCGTGGTTGTGGCGCGGCTGCGGCTGACCGCGCGCCAGCCCGGCGCGTCCGACCTGGCCCTCCGCGACGCCCTGGTGCTGGATGCCCACGACCAGCCCCACACGCCCACACTCGACAGCGCGCGCTTGGTGGTGGGCGGCTTCCGCCTCTGGCTGCCCCTTCTGGAGCAGGGGGCAAGGTAGCTAGAATTATCAGGCAGACCTGACGGGTTTTGAAAACCTGTCAGGTCTAGCTGGAACGGGCCTAGGACCGAATCAAGCCGGCGACGTGGGCGGCGCGAGCCAGCCACTCATCGGGCGGCGTAGCGTCCAGCGCGAGGCGACCCGCTTCGGGCAGGTCGCGCAGCACGAAGGCGACGACCGGAGCCAGGCGGTATGACGCCTGCCAGGCGGCGCGGTCAATCGGCCCGACGAGTTGTTCCAGCGTGTCCAGGTAGAAGCCGAGGGCGTCGGCTTCGGTTAGGGCGGGCTGGGGCAGGCTGTCCCAAAACGTCCAGACATCCCAACTGGACGGGGCGACCTGCATCGCCTCCCACTCAATGAGAACGACGCGGCTTTCTTCCACCAGCGCGAGGTGGCCGATGTGCGGCGCGCCGTGGCAGACGGTGATGGGCGTCGCCCGTAGACGCTCGATGAGCCAGTCTGGGTCGGCCAGGAACCCGCTCAGCGCGGCCTGGTCGGCTGGGGTGAGGCGGGCCATTAGACCGCGCAAGGCGGCAGACGCCTGGGGCTGCTCGTCTAGCAGCAACTCGCCCGCCGGGTCGTCGGGAACCACCTCGGCCAGGATGGAACTATACAGCGCGGCGGCGCGATGGAGCCACTCCGCCTGCCGCGTCAGCCAGGGATAAACATAATCCAGCACTTCTAGCGCGCCCCAGTGGAGGGCGTGCAGTTCGGCTAGCCGAAGCAGAATCAAGCGCAGACTCGCCGCGTCCCAACGGTCGCTGGCCGACACGCCCAATTCGGCCAGGAAATCGGTGGTCATCGTCCAGCCGGGTTTGCCTTCGCGCGCACGGGCGCTGGCAATGGTGGGGTCGAGGATGCCCGGCGGCAGGCTGGTGAGCAGGTCGCTTTCGAGCAGGACCAACTCGGCTGGGCCGTCCATGGCCGGGTTCCAGACCTCAGACCAGGTCAGGTCGGGGAAGACTTTGAGGATAAGGGTCATCTCAAACTGGCCCGCTTGCCCCTGGGCCGTGAGCCAGAGGCGGTAGAAGCGGTTGGCCGAGGGCGCACCGACCTGGACCGGCTCGCTCTGTATATCCACGACCTGTAAATCGTCTTGCTCTAATAAGACTCGCATCAGCGCCGCGTAGCCGCCTCGCGACAGCACCATCGGCGCGGAATCCTGCTCACTCATCACGTCCTCCCACATCCTCATCCAACGTTGACGCGCCCCGGCGCCCGGCCTATACTTTGGACCCAGTATCCGACACGTAGCTCCGGCAGCGAGAGACTTATCTTGTTACGGCTTCAATCGTATGGCCCTGTCACCCGCCTCCAGTTCAGCCGCAGCCTGCTCGGCCGGCCGGTCCACTGGGTCAGCGCGTACTATGTAGACGGTCTGCTGGTAGACAGTGGCCTGTATTATACTCGCAACGAATTGGTGGCGCAGGCTCGCGCCCTCAGCGTGGGCCAGGTGTTCTGCACCCACCAGCACGAGGACCACACGGGCGGCGTGGGGGCGCTCTACCGTCGGCTGGGCCTTGTGCCCCAGGCGGGCGCCGACACCGTCCCGCACCTCATTCGGCCCCCTGCCATCCA
>JAHCIP010000166.1 GCA_026129165.1 Anaerolineae bacterium | reverse complement strand
AGTGAACTGGTGGAAGCGCAGCATGTCCATGACGCCGACGGCGGGCAGCGTCGCGCCGAACAGATCGGGCCGCTGCGTCATGGCCGCGCCGACGAGCAGGCCGCCGTTGGAGCGCCCATAAATGGCGAGCTTCGGCGGCGAGGTAATCCCTTCTTCGATGAGATACTCGGCGCAGGCGATAAAGTCATCAAATACGTTCTGCTTGTTGGCGAGCATCCCCCCCTGGTGCCACTCTTCCCCATACTCCGACCCGCCGCGCAGGTTCGCCCACGCCAACACCCCGCCCATCTCCAGCCAGACCAGGTTGCTCACAGCGAAGGTCGGTGTCAGGGCGATGTTGAACCCGCCGTAGCCATAGAGCAGCGTCGGGTTCTGGCCGTCCGGTTGGAGGTCGCGGCGGTGGGTCAGGAACAGGGGAACCCGCGTCCCGTCACGGCTCGGCACAAAGACCTGCCGCGTCTGGTAGGCGTCGGTGTCGAAGGCCAGCCTGGGCGCGAAGACCCTCTCGCTCTGCCCGCGCTCGAAATCGTAGCGGTAGACCGTCACGGGCTGGAGAAAGGACCAGAAGGCGTAGTACAGCTCATGGTCCTGCGGCTTGCCCGTCAGGTTGAACAGGTGGTTAGGGGCAGGAACTGCGCCCAGGCCGGGCAGCGGAATCTCGCCCAGGGGCGTCCCCGTGCGGTCGAAACGCCGCAGTTGATCACTGGCGTGGTGCATGTAGAGGGCGATAAACTCGCCGTGAACGACCAGGACGTGTTCCAGGGGATCGGAACTCTCTGGGATGATGGTTCGCCAGTGAGCTTTGTCGGGCTGGATCGTATCCACTCCGATCAGCCGGCCCCTTGGTGCCTCCAGGTTGGTGCGCAGGTAGAAATCGGGGCCATCGTTGCCGACGAACTGGTAAGTCGCTTCCAGGTCGGCAATCAGCTCCACCACCGGACCATCAGCGGTCACGTCCTGGTAGAACAGACGGTTACGAACATCGCTGCCCTGAGTCACGTAGAGAATCAGATAGCGCCCGTCGTCGCTCATCAGCGGGCGGAAGCCCCACTCCTTATGATCGGGGCGCTCATACACCAGGGTATCCTGCGCCTGAGCATCGCCCAGGCGGTGGAAGTAGAGCTTCTGGTTGTAGTTCGCACCGAGGTAGGTCTGCCCCGAGGCCGGAGCGTCATAGCGGGCATAGTAAAAGCCGGAGCCGTCCCTCAGCCAGGCCGCGCCGGAAAACTTGCTCCACTCAATGATGTCAGATAGGTCTTGCCCGCTGTCCACGTCGCGCACCCGCCAGGTCAGCCAGTCCGAGCCGCCGCGACTGGTCGAGTAGGCTAGCCGCCGTCCGTCCGAGCTGACCGACCAATTGACCAGGGCCACTGTTCCGTCGTCGGAGAGGGCGTTCGGGTCCAGCAGGACGCGCTCCCCCCCGTCGGATTCAATGACAACCATCACGTCCTGGTTCTGGAGACCCGTATTACGGAGTTGGAAGAGGCGGCCGCCGCGCTTGACGGGCGCCCACTGCTTGGGGTAGTCCCATAACTCCGTCAGCCGGCGGCGAATCGCCTCGCGAGCGGGGATGAGTTCCAGGTAGTCGAAGGTGAGCTTGTTCTGCGCCTCAATCCAGGCGCGCGTCTCCGGCGCGTCAGTGTCCTCTAACCAGCGGTAGGGGTCGGCTACGGTCGTGCCGTGGTAGTCGTCTACCTGGCCGCAGGCTGCGGTCGAGGGATAGGTCAATTTAGTCATACTTTATCTCTCAGTGTTAGCGATTTTTGGACTTGGCGAAAGTGCGCCCGCCACTATTGTACCGTAAGACACGGCCATTTGCCAGTACGACGGTTGAATAAAAAAGACGGCCGGCGGGGTTTCCCCTGCCGGCCGTGGCTCACCAAGTGCGGGCTGCGACGTGCGATGTGGCGGCGTTGTTAGCTGAGATGCGGCGACGATGGCGGCGACGATGTAGCTGCGATGTCAGCGATGATGCGGCGACGATGTTGGGCAGCGACGACGTTCGATGTAGGATGATGACGAGCGGCGGACTAGCACTTGGAGTAACCGCAAGATGAACAGTGGCGGCAGCCCTCCTCAAAGACCAGGCTGGCCTGGCCGCACTCCGGGCAGATGTCCCGGTGGACCGATTGGCCGTTCCCGTTGACATAGGACGCGACCGGCTCGAGCGTAGTATCGGTGGTCAGGCTCAACTGCTGCGCCTGCTCCGGCTCGGCGCCGATATGCCGGTATAATGCCACGGCGATGGCGTCGGGCAGCGAGGCGACGCGGTTCGGCCCGAAGCCGACGGAGTTACTACCCGCGATACCGCGCAGCTTGTGAACAATCTCTTTGGCCCGCTCACGCGCCCCCAGGGGAGACGGCGTCTGGAGTTCCAACGAGCATAGACGGCCTAGCGCCTCGGACACGGCGGCGATGTCACTGCCGCCCTTGCCGACATTGATGAACACCTCATACGGCTCGCCGTCCAGGTCGTTGACCGTTACATAGGCGGTACCGATGGGCGTCTCCATCCGATAAGTTCTACCTGATAGAACGCTTTGGCGCTCTCTGGGTTGCGGGACAACCACCGGTAATGTGGGCGAATTTTGAGATTTCTTCGCCTCCAGCGTCTGCTTGGTCTCCAGGACGACGTCCTCGCGCGAGCCGGTGACGTAGACGGTCAATCCTTTGCAGCCCAACTCCCAGGCCAGCATGTAGACTCTCGCCACATCATCAACGGTCGCACCCTCCGGGAAATTGCAGGTTTTCGAGAGACTATTGTCAACGAACCCCTGCATGGCGGCCTGCATCCGCACATGCTCTTCCGGCGTGATGTCGCTGGCGACGACGAAGGTGTCACGCACGCTGGCCGGAACCTCTGGAATGTCCTGGCAGGTGCCGGTGTTGAGCGCCTTGTCGTAGATCCTCTGCCGCGCCGCCTCGCCCACCCCTGCCTCTTTAAGCGCCTGCTCGAACAGCGGGCTGGCGTAGGTCAGGTCAATATCCGGCCCGCCGTTGGGGTCTTTGACGTGGCGGATATAGGCCAGGGCGAACACCGGCTCGCAGCCATAGCCCTCGCAGCCAGCCACCGTCGCAATCGTCCCCGTCGGGGCAATGGTCGTTTGAGCCGCATTGCGGATGCCATGCGCCTGTATACCCTGGACTATGGCGTCCCAATCTACCGCCGGGCGGCCCCAGTCGTGGGTGTAGGGCTGGAGGGGCGTCGGCGGCCGCCACTTCAGGTCCTGCGGGTCGTAGATCGACCCCTGGATGGCGGTGAAGGGGCCGCGCTGCTTCGCCAACTCCACCGATGTCTTCATGCAGTGGTAGCGGACGAACTCCATGATCTGCCCGGCGAAGTCTTCACCCGCCCGGCTGCCGTAGCGCACGCCCAGGGCATACATCAGGTCGCCCAGGCCCATGATGCCCAGGCCGATGCGCCGCGCCCGCAGCGCCGCCTCGCGCAGTTCGGGCACCGCCGGCACGTACTTGTTGGCGGTGACGACGTTATCCAGGAAGTGGGTGGCCTCTTCGACCGACCGCCGCAGCTTCTCCCAGTCTACCACACGCCGCCCGTCCATGTCAAGAAAATGTTGAGCCAGGTTGATCGAGCCGAGACAGCAGTTCTCGTAAGGCCCTAACCACTGCTCACCACAGCCTCGTGACACATAGCCTTCTGTGATCCAGGTGTCAGTTCGGGGTTCGTAGAGGTCATAGACAGTCGCCGTACCCGCTGGTTCAATCCGTACCACCTTCGCCGCCCAGTTTCCCCCGGTATGGTTGCAGCGCAGAGTAGCCTCTTCTAGACGGCGCTGCTTCTCCGGGTGGCTCAAACGTATCTGTTCGACAAAACGCCCCAAGCTGGACCCTGAGATGAGGACATCGTACTTAGGGCGGTCGTACCGAACTTCGCGCCCCTCAATGGCGTGGCGCTGCCGCGTACTCTTGGCGATACGGCCATGCACCCCAAACATCAAGAGGATGCGACGCAGTTGCTGAGCCAGCTTCTCGCTGGAGGTATGGAAGCGCAGCAAGGGATGGTTGGTGGACAAGTCCACGCTACCATCGGTACTGAACAGTCCGTCGAGCAGCCCGGTTAGGAACTCGCGGTTACTGTTGACATAGCAGTCGGGTAGGGTTTTCTCTGGGCCACGCGCTGGCGTCAAGGGGAGCGAACGCACCCACTCCGCAATCACTCGCCCCGGCTTTGGGTCCATCATGAGCGAGCGGCTGCCTTCGTTGACGTAGGTATAGACTTTCTCGACCCCTACCTGCCCAAATGCCCCCTGAAGAATCGTGTTCCACTCCTCATCATCGGCATGTGAACTCAGGCGAACGACATTCTTGGACAAGGCATGCGGCGTATAGCAGCCATCGCCGACCAGGACACCGACGAGGAAGCCATAAGCATGGTCGTCCAGAACCACATTGCCCTGGCGGACAGGATTGTTAGGGAGAGTGGTACGCCCAACGCGCACCCAGTCTCCCGGTTTTAACTGGTCCAGCCGTCGTGGCTCGAAGAATTTAGTACGCGAGTCGCGGACATGGAACTGGTGGGCTGCTGTGACACAGACCAGGGCGCCATCTGAGAGGTGTACGTTATAAACAGGCATGTCGGGGTGAACTTCAATGGACGCCACCCGCCCCATGCCCAAGACCGTACAAATCTCGTCCCCTTCGCGAATCTCGTCGGCCCGCCGCCAGCCATCAGGCGTCGCCACCAGGCTATCGCCCGTCACACAAGGATTAGTACTCTCTAACTCATAGAGGTGCGGGACGGGGTTGGTGCGGTTAGCGGCGTCAATGAACAGGCAGCCCGGCTCGCCGTTGCGGTGGGCGTACTTGACGATCTCAGCGAAGATGTCGCGCGCCCGCATCGTCTTCCACACTTTACCGTCGCGCGGGTTGACGAGATCGAAGTCGGTGTCGTCCTTAACCGCCTGCATGAAGCTATCCGTCAAGGCGACGCTGATGTTAAAGTTGGTGATCTGCCCCTCGTCGGCCTTGCAGCGGATAAAATCCATGACATCCGGGTGGTCCACGCGCAGGACCCCCATATTGGCCCCACGCCGACTGCCCCCCTGCGCGATCTCCCCGAACGCCTTGTCGT
This sequence comes from Anaerolineae bacterium, assembly GCA_026129165.1. Classification (GTDB taxonomy): domain Bacteria; phylum Chloroflexota; class Anaerolineae; order Epilineales; family JAHCIE01; genus JAHCIE01. The sequence continues at coordinate 7,948 of JAHCIP010000166.1, read as the reverse complement.
AGACGCGCAGGAAACCAACCGGCCCCGTTGCCGTACCCGCCGAGGTGGCGACAAAGTCATTCTTGGGGCGCAGCCGCGAGAACGAGAAGCCGTTGCCGCCGCCCGTCTGCTGGATAAGCGCGGCGTTGCGGAGCGTCTGGAAGATGCCGTTGGCGTCCTTGCCCATGTCGTCGTCTATCGGGAGCACAAAACACGCGGCCAGCTGACCTAAAGGCGTACCTGCCCCTGTGAAAGCAGGCGAGTTGGGAAAGAAGCGCAGCGAGGTCAGCAGGTCGAAGAACCTGGCTTCCGCCTTGTCCTCTGTTCCGTAGGGCGCGTCGGGGGTGGCCACGGCCCGGCTAATACGCTCAAACATCTGCTCGACCGTCTCAATCGGCTTGCCGTCCTCCCCGCGGCGGAGATAGCGCTTGGTCAGGACCAGGCGGGCGTTGGGGGTCAGGTGAATCGCCCGGCTGGGACGCTCAGCGGCCGGGGCTGGGGTAGACACAGTCTCTAACATAAGAGGACGCCTCCGCAAACAGATTAGAGTTCAACTTATGTCACGTAAAGGTGACAGCATCAGGCAACACCAAACCACGTCAAGCGGGTACAACTCGCTTCACAGGATAAGCCGGCTATAACTTGGATAGTCGCAGTTGTGAGGCGCGGCGTGGCGGGTGGGGTTAAATGGCGAGCCGCAGTTGGCTGCGCTCCATCTCCTCGCGCTCTTTGCGTTCCTTCAAGCGGCGGATCTCCTCGGCCCACATCTCCACATCTCGGAAGTCGCGGTAGACCGAGGCGAAGCGAACATAGGCGACGTCATCGAGGCGACGCAGCTTCTCCATGACCAACTCGCCAATGAGGACGGTAGGGACCTCGTTGCGGTTCTGGCGATAGAGTTCGGCTTCGACTTCGCTGACCAGGTTTTCCACCGCATCTGACGAGACAGGACGTTTGGTCAGCGCGAGCAGCACACTATGGCGCAGCTTGTCGCGGTCAAACTCCTCGCGCCGGCCGTCGCGTTTGACGACGAGGATATTGGCCGCCGCCAGTCGTTCATAGGTCGTAAATCGCTTCTGGCACACCGAGCATTCACGGCGGCGGCGGATATCGCTGCCAACCTCACGGGTATCCACGACCCGGCTATCCGCCCGACAGAAGGGACAGCGCATAATTTCTCCACCCCAAGGAAAGATGTTGTCGTAGGTGACCAGGAACGCGCGGCTCATCCACGAGGACAGGCGCGGCTGAGGGCGACATAAAACGACCCCATATATTGGGGTGTTATTGGTAATAAGCACACTAGATATTGTAGTGTTTCACTGGCAGGGAATAGTGTACCACAAAGGCGTATGAATTTCAAGAGGGGAAGGCTTAAAATCCGCCTTAAAAATGCGTGAAGGTTTTCAGCCTAACTAAACGTTCACCGCTCGCTCAATCTTATTGACAATGCTGTCTGACCGTCGCCAGCAGCACGTCCATCTCGGTGGGCTTCTGCAAGTACCCGGCCGCCTGGAGAGAGGCCGCCTTCTGTCTCACCTGCGTATCCGCTGATACCACCACCACCGGAATCTCGGCCAGGGCCGGATCCTTTTGCTGTTCCACCCGAAACTGCCAACCATCCATCACGGGCATCATCAGGTCCAGCAGAATCACGCATGGACGAGTGCCCCGCCGCAGCTTATCCAACGCGACGCGCCCATTGGCCGCGCTGGCTACGCTATAGCCTTCGTCCTCCAGTATCTCACGGAACACATCACGAATGCTAAAGTCATCGTCCACGATGAACACATAGCAACCTTCCTCCTCAGTCATAGGTCCCCCGCTTCCACCAGCATCCCCTCCTGCAACTGGCGACCGTGAAATAGACCGCTGCCCCAGGGCGAGCGCGCGCACCAGCGACGATAGGGGCAGGACGCTGTGCGTCCGCCCCTCGTCCTGCAGCCTAAGCTCCACCTCAGGGCACGTCGGCGTGACCGTGCCTGCTATTGGTCGCCTTTCCATTCCCATTCCCATTCCCACTGGCGTGGGGCGTCAGCACGACTTTGATACAGCCGTCCTGATGGTCCTTGAAGATCTGGTAACCGTGCGGCGCCTGGTCCAGGGGCAGTACATGGGTGACGATGACCGAAGGGTCAATCTCGCCACGCTCGACGTGCTGGACCAATTTGGGGATGTAGCGGTGCACGTGGGTCTGGCCGGTGCGGATGGTCAGGCCCTTGTTCATGGCCGCGCCCATGGGCAGCTTGTCTACAAAGCCACCATAGACGCCGGGGATCGAGACCGTACCGCCCTTGCGGCAGGCCCAGAAGACCTGCCGCAGCACGTGGCCGCGATCGGTCGTCATCATGGCCTCGGTCTTAACCCGGTCAAGCAGCGCGTCCGGTTCCATGCCGTGCGCTTCCAGGCCGACGGCGTCTACACAGGCGTCTGGCCCACGGCCGCCCGTCATCTCGCGTAGCGTCTCCAGGACATCCACCTCGTTGATATTCAGCGTCTCCGCGCCGGCCTTCTGCGCCAGGGCCAGACGCTCTGGCGTGTCGTCCATGGCGATGACGCGGTGCGCGCCGAGCAGGAACGCGCTACGGATGGTGAACTGGCCGACCGAGCCGCAGCCCCAGACGGCGACAATGTCACCCTGGTGGATGTTGCAGTTCTCGGCCGCCATGTAGCCCGTGGGGAAGACATCGGCGAGCATCACGGCCTGGTCATCGGTGATGGAGTCGGGCAGCTTGTACGGTCCGACGTCGGCGAAGGGGACACGCACGTACTGGGCCTGGCCGCCCGCGTAGCCGCCGGTGAGATGCGAATAGCCGAAGAGGCCGGCGGGCGAGAAGCCGAACAGCTTCTCGGCCATCCAGGCGTTGGGGTTCGAGTTGTCACACAGCGACCACAGCCCGTGCTTGCAGTACCAGCAGTTGCCGCAGGCAATAGCAAACGGCACCACCACGCGGTCGCCCGGCTTCAGGTTCTTGACCTTGGGCCCGACTTCCACCACCTCGCCCACAAACTCGTGACCCAGGATGTCGCCCTTCTCCATGGTCGGCATCACACCGTCGTAGAGGTGCAGGTCCGAGCCGCAGATGCAGGCTGCCGTCACCTTGACAATAGCGTCGCGGGGGTTCAGGATGCGCGGGTCGGGCACGTCTTCGACGCGGACCTCGTGCTTGTCAATCCAACACAGTGCTTTCATCGGTCTAGCCTTCCTTGCTTAGCTTTCCTTCTGCTTAAAGAGCGCCTCGGCCACCTTGCCCGTGACGGACCGCTCGCCGTGCGGCTGGCCCTCGGTCGTGGGCAACTCGCCCGCTTCCATCAACCACTTGAAGCGGCGCAGATCACCCGCCACCTGCTGCTCTGGCTCCTCGCGGAACAGCTTGGCGAACATCTGACCCAGCTTGCCGGCCGGCGGGTTGTACTCCAACTCGACCTGAACTTCGGTACCCCGGTTGCCAGGGGCGGGCGTGAAGCTCACCGAGCCGCTGTTCGGGACGTCGGCGTTGGGCAGCGAGCGCCAGGCGATGAGGCGCGGCTGTTCATCCTGGGTAATCTCGGCGTCCCACTCGACCGACAGCCCGCCGGGCGCTTTGGCCTTCCAGCGCGACTGGGTGGGGCTGAGTACCGTGACGGCTTCGAGGTGCTTCATAAACTGCGGCAAATTCTCAAAGTTGTGCCAGAACTGGTACAACTCCTCGGCCGGGCGCTCGATAGTGACGGCGTCGCGGACGTGGATACCCTGGGACTGCCCCGCCTCGCGGCTCTTGAGGCGGCGATAACCGGCATAGAGCGCGATGGCCGCCCCGGCCGCGGCGGCGAAGCCGCCAATCTTGCCCAGCGGTAAGCCTTCCGGCTGGAGCTTGGCTAACGGCGCTTCGGACTGGTTCGGCGTCACTTCAGGGGCATCAAAGACGCCCTGCGGGTTGTCCTCGCGGACCGGCTCGGCCATCGGGTGCGATTTCGCCTCGCCACCTTGCTGCATATCATAAGTTGGATCGGTCATGGCTTGTTCTCCTTTATTCATCATTCGGTTCACCATCCAGATACTGATAACGCTGGGTCGCCGCCTGCCCTAAAGCAGTGGCCGTTTTCCGCCGTTAGCCATTGACGACCTCGCCGCCGTTGGGGTGCAAGGTCTGGCCGGCGATATAGGACGAGTCGTCGGAGGCCAGGAAGACGTAGCAGTTGGCGACCTCTTCCGGCTGCCCTGCCCGCTTCATCGGCACGTCCCCGCCGAAGTTCTTGACCTTCTCCTCCGGAAACGTGGAGGGAATCAGCGGCGTCCAGATGGGGCCGGGGGCGACGGCGTTGACGCGGATGCCCTTCTCGATGAGCGACTGGGACAGTGAGCGCGTGAAGGCGACGATGGCGCCCTTGGTGGACGAGTAGTCGAGCAACTGCGGGCTGCCCTTGTAGGCCGTCACCGAGGCGGTGTTTATAATGGCGCTGCCCGGCTTGAGGTGCTTGAGGGCGGCCTTGGTCATAAAGAAGAATGAGAAGATGTTGGTGCGGAAGGTGCGCTCCAACTGCTCGGCGGTGATGTCTTCGATGCTCTTTTGCGGATGTTGCTCGGCGGCGTTGTTGACCAGGATGTCTAGCCGGCCCAACTCCCGCACCGTCTGCTCCACTGTCTGCCGACAGAACGCTTCGCCGCCAATGTCGCCCGCGATGGTCAGGCAGCGCCGGCCCTCCTGCTCGACCTGGCGCTTCGTCTCCTGGGCGTCTTCGTGCTCGTTCAGATAGACAATCGCCACGTCGGCGCCTTCTTTGGCATACACAATGGCGACCGCGCGGCCAATGCCGCTGTCACCGCCGGTAATCAGGGCGACCTTACCCTGGAGCTTGCCGCTGGCCCGATACTGGCGGTCTTCCGCCTTTGGCAGGGGCCGCATTTCCGACTCGCGCCCCGGCTGTTGTTCCTGGTGCTGAGGGGGGAACTGGTGGGGTTGCTGTTGTGGCTGAGGCTGGTGCGGCGTTTTCTGCTTTTGCTCCATGCTGAACTCCTAAATGAGGGTTGAAATGTAGAAGGGGTTACCGATTCATCAACTACCTGCAAGGAACGTACCACGCCTGTCCTAGGCCAACCGCAAAAATGGCTAAGTCGAGCCAGAACTCAACTTTGCGCAGAAGTTGTTCTGGCTCGACTGTTTTCCAGACCCTAAACTTTGATATAAGGATTCAAAGACTGGTTCAAGGACGCGGCTGCAGGAGGGCCAGGGTAGCGACCTCGGTGTCGCTTAAGCCTGCTACCGAGGGCTGACCTTCCGCCGTCCAGCGCTCGAAGAACGAGCCATCCAGGTAGGCGTCCATGATGGCCGGGTGGATGTAGCTCTTGCGGCAGACGGCGCGGGTGTTGCCCAATTGCTCAGCCACGCGGTCAATGGCGCGCACGAGCAAACGTTTCGCCTCGGTCTTGGTGTTCGCGGGGCCAATCTCGGCCAGGGCCTCGGCGCACAACACCGTGCCGGCCCAGGTGCGGAAGTCTTTGGCGGTAAAGTCCTCGCCGCTGATGTCACGCAGGTAGGCGTTCACGTCGTTGGACACAAGGCTATAGCACTCGTCGTCCTCGCCGAGATACTGGAACAGGCGTTGGCCGGGCAAGTCTTGGCAACGCTTGACGATGCCCGCCAGGCGGCGGTCACGAAGGTCAATGGAGTGTTCCTTGCCGCTTTTGCCCCGAAACTCAAACACAATCTTCGACCGTTGAATCTGGGCGTGCTCGTCGCGTAGCGTCGTCAGCCCGTACGAGTCGTTGTGCTGGGCATACTCCTCGTTCCCCACTCGGATGTGCGTTGTCTCCAGTAGCCGCACGACGGCTGCCAGCACCTTCTCTTTCGGCAGGCCGCGCCGGCCCAGGTCGGCCTCGACACGCTCTCGAAGCGTGGGTAGGGCCAGGGCGAAGCGCGCCATGCGGCTGAACTTCGTCTCGTCGCGCACCGCCCGCCACTCAGGGTGGTAGCGATACTGCTTGCGGCCTTTGGCGTCACGGGCCGTGGCCTGGATATGGCCGTTGGGGTTAGGGCAAATCCACACCTCGGTCCAGGCGGGTGGAATGGCCAATGACTTGAGACGTTTGAGTTCGGCCGGGTCGCGGATGGGCTGGCCGTCCAGCCCCATATAGCTAAAGTGGCGTCCGACACGCTTGCGTCGGATGCCCGGTTCATCGTCGGTGACATACTCCAACCCGGCCCGCTCCGCGGAGACCACCGGGTCCAGCTTGATCGCTTGTTCCACGCGCTTCCCCTTGACTTGATACCGCGGCCTGAACGCCACGACAGGCAGCCAGGATAGCCACACAGGGCTACTCCTACCACGCCGCGCCGTTCAGGGCGAAGCGAATGGTCTGCTCCGACAACCCTGGCTGAGCAGATGCCTCGCTTCGCTCGGCAGTGCGCAACCTCCTTTAGGATGACATAACGATTGCACGATTAAATAGTTAACTTTCATTAGCGGCAGGCGGTCGCCGCCCAATAAGGTCTGTTCCTAAGCCGCCTGCCGACGTTCGTGTTCCTCATGCTCAATAGTCTCGATGGCGTCCTCCGCCTCATCGCTGGCTTCCCCCCCCGCCTGTTCGCGGAAGCGGCGGAACTGGTCCTGTAGCTTAGCCAACTCGTCATCCGATAGGTCTTCCAGGTCCACCAGGTTATTCCGCGCGTGCTCCACCGCCCGAATCAGCTCGTCGAGCTTGAGGTGGATGGCTTTGGCGTCGCGGTTCTGGGTGTTTTGGATGAGAAAGACCATCAGAAACGTCACGATGGTCGTGCCAGTATTGATGATCAACTGCCAGGTATCCGAGAAGTTAAAAATGGGGCCGGTGACGGCCCAGACGAGGATGATGACAACGGCGATAATGAACGCCCACGGTGAGCCTACCAGATCGGACGTCTTCTGCGAGAACTTGCGGAACTGCTCTTGCATCGCGGCTACCTCCTTCCCATCCCCTTGCCATAATCAATATCAAGCCTCTATTCCCCAAAAGCAAACAGCGTGCCGACCTTGACACAGGTGTCTCGGTCCACACGCTATCCTCTGAACGCTCTCACCGAGGAGGGCGCGGAGAACGCAAAGATAATAAGGGATACCCTGGGTGCTCTCGGCGTCCTCAGCGGTGGGTAGGTCTGACGCGCCTAGGCCTTACTTCGCTCGTTCCGCCTCGTTAGGCGTGGTCCATGTGGGCAACTCGCCCTCGGTCTGGCGGGCGGGCTGGCCGAGGGCCGTCGTCGGCGTCCAGGAGGGCGAGTCACTGGCCGGGAACGACTCGTCCGACTCCTGTTCCACGCGGTCCACCGGTTCGTCGCGCAAGCTTTGCAAGCGTGTCGGGCTGTGCTCGACACTACCGGCTGGTGTGCGGTCCTCCGCATTCGGGCTTGTCCACGTTGCCTCTTCGGTGTTGGCCGCCCGCCCCGGCTGGCCCAGCGCCGTCGTCGGCGTCCAAGAGGGTGGATCGCTAGCCGGGAACGATTCGTCCGACTCTTGCTCGACCCGATCCTCGCGCTCGTCCCGCAGGCTCTCCAGCCGCGTCGGACTGTGATGAACAGCGTCCGATACCTTCATAGTGTTTGGAGCCGTATCAATAGATTCATTCTGGTTCATCGTCTTCTCCTCGGGCAGCGCAGCCTGCCCATTCTCATGCCGCCGGCGGATGCGCCGCCCAATTGACATCCATGACCCAACGACGCCTTAGTCGCAGCGCGTTGTCGGATTGGCTATAGAAGCCTTAGAGCAAATTGTTTGCCACGCATCAAGAGAAGACTGGCTTGCGAAATGTCATGCCTCGCTCCGCTCGGCATCTGCTCTGGTAGTATTGTCGGAGCAGACCCTTCGCTCCGCTCAGGGTGACAGTCAAGAGGGTTCTCGCTTCGGTGCAGGCCTGTTCTGGCCTGGTCGTCGTAGCCTGATAGGTCGAGGATATAAAGAGCGGGGCGTGGGCAGGGCACCGGACACAACCACCCCCCCCCAAAAGTACACAAGAAAG
>JAHCIP010000165.1 GCA_026129165.1 Anaerolineae bacterium | reverse complement strand
AACCTCCCGAAGGTTCGGAAACCTTCGGGAGGTTGGAATACATGCCCCCTCCTACTTCCACACCAGCGGCACGTCCCCGGCCAGCCCGTAGTTGAAGTTGGAGTCGCCCACACCGCTGGTAAGGCTGTTGCGAACGTACCATAGGCCAGCCCGAAAGACACCAGGGGTATCCGTCCCCGACGTGTCCCAATCCCCCGCGCGTGGCGCATCGCCTGTCAAGCCATACAAGAAGAATAGATCGGCGGCTCCGTTCTGATTGCTATTTTTGACATACCAGACCAGGTAGCCACCGGTCTCGCGTGTCACCCCCACCGTGTCTAGCCCATCCCCATTCCAGTCGCCAACCACAAAGGTGTCGCCTGGGTTCCCATAGAGGAAGACCAGGTCGGCGGGGCCACTCGTGTTCGAGTTACGCAGGTAGACGGCCGCTGTCGAGGGGCGAAAGACGCCTATCGTCTGAACCCCGTCGCCGTCCCAGTCGCCGCAGATAGGCATATCGCCCGGCAGGCCAAACAGGATGGCGCTGTCGGAGATACCGGCGGTGTTGGTGTTGCGCAGATAGAAAGCGGAAGTGGACGGACGATAGACGCCGAGGGTTCGGGTTCCGTCACCGTCCCAGTCGCACATCAGCGGGCTATCGCCAGCCAGGCCATAGTTGATGGCCGTGTCGGCCACCCCCGACGTCAGCGTATTGCGCAGGAACCACGTTCCCTGGCGGAAGAGGGCAGGTCTGACCGGGGAAGGCGGTCGGACTGTCGCCGTCGGCGTCGTGGTCGAGGTTGGGCTGGCGGTAGTCGTCAAGGTCACGGTCGGCGTTGAAGTCGGTGTCGCGGTGGGTGGCAAGGGCGTTCCCGTCGGCGTGGCGCTTGCCGACGGGCTGGGGGTGCGCGTCAGCGTTACCGTTGCCGTCGGTGTCGCCGTGTGCGTCGGACTACTTGTCGTCGTCCGCGTCAAAGTGGGTGTCGTGGTGGCCGCTCCGGTCGCCGTTCGCGTCACAGTCGCGGTAGCGGTATGGGTACGGGTCGGCGTCGGCGTGGAGGGGGTGTCGCCGCAGCAGACATAGGGGCCGAGGAAATAGGCGTTGGTGAGGGTCAGGGTGTCAATCCACCAGCCCGCGCCGCTGACGCTTGAATCCGAGCCAAAGCGCCAGCGCAGGCTGATCGTTTGCCCCGTCGCCGCTGAGGGTAGACTCACTATGGTGGTCAGGTAGCCATTGGAGTTGCCTGACCACGCCTGCCGGCCGCCGAGTGGATTGCTGTAGTTGGACGAGAGGACTCGATTGTAGCCATTCTGCACGAAGCTCCCACCCGCCGCCACAATGTCCTGAAACGCGCCGCTGCCTATCTTGATCTCCAGGACCCCCCCATCGTAGCCCGCGCCGGTGGGGCTGGCGGCCGCCTCCGTATCGTAGCGATTCTGGAAGGTCAATTGGGCATTCGCACCCGTCACTTGGACCGCCGCGACGAGAGTATTATCGGACAAGCTAGCCGGGTCGGTCGCGTAGACGGCGTTGGGCAGGCTATCGGCGTTGGTTGTCGTGGTCTGCCAGGCGCTGCCGCTGCCCGTGACCGACGCCGACCAACCCACAGGCAAGGCGGACGCCGTCACGCCGTCAAAATTCTCCCCTGGCACGGGGGAGGGCGTCCCCAGGGTAAAGGCAAACTGAACGGTTCCCAGATTGGCCGCCCCGTCCTGGAGTTGGAGCGTCGCCACCAGTTGCCCGCCACACAGCAGGGCGCCGTCCGTGGTAAAGGTGAAAGCGCGGTTAACCGATGGGCCGCCGCCGGTCACCACGCCGTAGGTCTGTGAGCCGCTAGGCGAGAGAACGCCGCCTGTCGCCTGGAGCGTCGCCACCAGGTTGCTTGTGTTGACCGAACCGGAATTCAGGAGGGCAAAGTTGACCGTGACCGTCTCATTGCGATCCAGGACGCCATTCGCGGGCACGCAACTTTCGGCGGTCAGGGTCGAACCAGCCGGCTCCATGACTGTCACCGGGCCTTCGACTCCATTATTGACGACCAGGGCGTAGTCCTGGTCCAGCGCCCCCCCGCTATTGGGCACCCCATCGCCGGCGATATTCGCGGCCTTGACGCGCACCAGGAACGAACCACTGACCCCGGCCGGCAGGAACACGCTCTCAACGTTATTCTTATCGTCACGGACGCCCCCCGCCGTCGAGGACGCCCCGGCGAAGACATTGCCCTTGTACACCTGGCCGCCCACCGCCACCTCCAGGTCCAGGTCATTGACATAGGCCGCGCCGGTTGTCGGGCCGGGCGCGTCGGTCCAGGCCAGGGTCACGCGGAAAGGCTTGGACGAATCACTAATCGTCCCTATGAGCGTCCGCGTCTGGCCGCTAGCGGTGAAGATATCCCCCGCTATCTGGTCGCGCAGGATCGTTGGGGTCACAAACAGGTCAAAGAACTGGTCCAGGTTGACCATGCCCATGCCCTGGCTGTTGGACCACAGGGTATCATTGGCCGACAGGCCGGTCAGGTAGCGCGCCGTCGCCATCAGCGCGGCCTTGGTCATGGCGGCTGAAGGCGCGGATCGCCCGGCGTTGACAAACCTCTGGCGCACCAGCGCTGCCGCGCCTGCGACGGCCGGCGTGGAGTGGCTGGTGCCTGTCGAGGCCGTGTACCACTGCTGACCGAGGGGAAAGTAGTTCGACCCCGGGCCACCGCATACGCCGGACCCGTTGAAACAGGCCGCCGCCTCACCGTTGGCCGGCGAGGCAGCCGTCTTCTGGAACACGCCGCCGCTGATGTGCGTGCCCGGCGCGACGAGATCAGGCTTGTGGCGGCCATCGGCGGTGGGGCCGCGACTGGAAAAAGTCGCCATATCGTTGGCGCTGTCGGCCTGGCTATCCCCGGTGGCGCACGCATCCGCGCTGCCAAACGCCTGGACGCCTTCGCTCGCGCCGACGGTCAGCACGTTTTTGGCGTTGCCCGGCGAGCCGACCGTCGCCGCGCCCGCCCCGGCATTCCCCGCCGCGAAGACAATCACCATCTCCTGGTTGCCCGCCTGGGGGACGGCCGCGCTCGCTGGCTGGGCGTCACGCGCCAGGGCATCATACGCCTGATCATCGGGGCCGTAGTCGCCGGCCGTATCCGCCCCCCACGAATTGGTGCTGACACGCGCCCCATCGCGGTAGGCGCGGGACTGGAGATCGGGGTAGCTGGGGTTGGTAAACGAGTTGGGGTCGAAGATGACGGATGAGCCGAGCTTGACATACGGCGCGACGCCGAGGCCATAGCGAAAGCCCTGCGCATCCGCGTGGGGGAAGCCGCCGGCCAGCAGCGCGTCGGAGACGTAGCCGCCGACAATGTGGGCATTGATGGTGCCGTGGCCGTCGCAGCCCTGGAGCGTGCTTGACGTGTTGGCCGTCCCTTCGAGGCGGTTGTAGACCACACGGCTCGTCGCGCCCAGCGCCCCCAGGGGATACAGAGCGAAGTGGTTGGGCAGGGTGGTGGCGTTGTCAATGCCGCTGTCGCTCACATCCACGGCGAAGTCGAAGGTCGCAGGGCCGATGCCCTTCGACATCAGCCAGGTCAGGTAGTTACCGGGCGTCGGCCCATTGCCCGTGAGTTGGCCGGAAACGATACGGTCCTGGCGCTCATCGTACTGGCGGGGGGTAATCCGCTCGCGGATGGAGACCACATCGCCCCGACCAGCCAGATCGCGCAGCCGGGCCGAGGGCAGGGCAACGTGGAAGTTCAGATACTTCAGAATGGTGTACTGCTGGAGGATCGGACCCTGGCGAACCTGATTCAGCCAGGCCAGGGTAGCCGGGTTGGCATTCGCGTCCAGGACCAGCTGAATCTGGTACTCGACGATGGCCGGAATGGGCTTATCTTGCGCCGCCGCCCCCTTGGCGCTCGGTTGGATGCGGTATTCCTCGCGGTAGGCGCCCTCCCACTGGATATAGGGGGCGCTGGCCGCCCAGGTCTGGACGCGGGCCAGGCTGGCCGCGTCGCCGTAGACCAGGTAGGCGTTGTGGGCGATATAGGTCACAACCTCGACGCCTGTCTTCTCCAGTTGGCCGTACCAGTCGGGCTGGACAGGGCCGGCGAAGTGGACCAGGTGCAGCCGCTTGCCCTCGAAGGGGACCAAAGGTTGGCGCAGCGCCTTGACCTGGGGCGAGGTCGTGTCCAGAGCGCCGCTATTGAGGAGAATCAGGTTATCCTCGTCGCGGGGTGTCATGCCTGGCAGGTTGGGCTGGAAGCTGGCGGAGGGTGAGAGGGCGGCGCTGGCGTCCGCGATCCCCCAGATATGGCCGAGGGTGATGGAGACGGCGAGGGTCAGGACGACAACGACAAATAGAGCAACACGCGCCATGGCGGCTCTCCTGAAATAGGACGCGGATAGACCTGGCAAGTTTCCAAGAATACGCCAGGTCTCGAAGCGACCAACGAGCCTACTCCGCTTTGAGGCGATAGCCGCGTCCCCGGACCGTCGTCAAAAAGCGCGGCTGGCGAGGGTCCGGCTCAATCTTCTCCCGCACCCGCGCCACCAATCGTTCGATGCGGTCGTCGTCCACCTGGTCAAGGTATGCTTCACCCCACACCTTCTCGACGATCTGATACTTATCCACAATCTGGCCCTGGCGCTGGTTGAGGAGCGCCAGCAGTTTATACTCCAGGTCGGTCAGGGGCGGGAGGGCGCGACCGTTGATGTACACGTCCCCGCGCTCCCGATCCACCCGCACCCCCCCTTTATCACCCTGTTGAAGGCGTCGCTCGCGGGCGACAAAATTCGTAAAGATGGGGCACAGGAGTTGCAAGCCCCTGTCAGCCGAGTGCAGTAGGTGCTTGGCGCGGACGTAGCTCAGGGCTGGCTCGGCTGGCTCCTGCCCAGCCACGACCGCTGCCAGGGCGTCGCGCTCGTTGTCAAACAACTCGTTCCACATCGCCACACATTCACCCTGAATGTTGGGATCATGCGGCACCGCCGCCAACGCCTCACGGTGACGCTCGGACGAGTCAGTCATGCCCTGATCAATCAGACCAGCCAGCAGGTTGGCGAGAGCGCGGAGCAGCCCTGGGTGGCCATCGGCCTGGGCGTGAATAAACCCAATGTCGGCCGCATCAAACGTCACCCCCAACTGGTCGCCAAACTCCTGGGTATAGGTCTCGGCCTCGCTCGTCGTCAAGGGGGCGAGATAGCGAGTACGGTAGTTGAACAGTTCATAGAACGGCTCCACATCGGCGCGGAGCAGCGGCAGGCGGTGGCTGGTGGCGGTGATGTAGGTCAGGGCATTGCCATACTGGTCGGCCAGGCCGCGCAGATTGAGGAATACACGCGCATCGAGCCGACGCAAGAGGTCATCAAATTCGTCTAGTAGCAGGACGACACGGCCTTCACAGTCAATGATGTCGCGTAGGGCGGCGACGAAGGCGTAGGCGTCTTCCAGAAGCGTCGTCGGCGCGACGAGAATCTGGTGGGCGTGCTGCGCCTGAGGGCGGCAGGCGGCGTCGGGCGGCAGCGTGTCCAGGATGGCGCGCACCAGGAGTTCGTAGAACCCTACTTCGGTCCACTCCAGGACGCGGTTGCAGTCCACGTAGACGGTGAGGACGCCTGGTGCGGCCCCTTCGAGGGCGCGCAGCACGGCCGTCTTGCCCATGTTATTGACGCCGACGATGGAGCAGTGTTCACCTCGCTGGGCGCAGCGACGCGCAAAGGCCAGGTCGCCCGCGCGACCCGCTATGGGAGTTGATGATGCGGAAGTCATACCATGGTCATCCTGGAGCCAACGTGCGTGTCTACCGAATGACTATTATAGGGCCGGAAGAGGTCTAGGGCAAGCGGACACGATTACCCAAACGGTTCGCGCAACCACTGCCAGGGCGAGACATTAATGCCGTGGAGACGGATTTCCCAATGGAGGTGTGGCCCGGTGGAGAGGCCGGTGCTGCCGACCCAGCCAATAATCTCGCCGGCCATCACCCTCTCACCGGGCTGGACGGCCCGTTGAGACATATGGAAATAGCCGCTGTAGACGCCCAGGCCGTGGTCTATAAAGACGGTGTTACCGCGCACGGTAAGGCGCTCGGCCAGCGCCACGACGCCCGCCGCCGCCGCCCGCACGGGCGTCCCGACCGGCAGGCCGTAGTCGATTCCTTCATGGTAGCTCACGGGGCCATCGTTATAGCGCCGGCGCTCGCCAAAGTCGGCGGTGATAGGGCTACGCCCTGGCGCAATGAACAAGCCGTTCCACAGCGGCGTGTCGCGGCCTGTCTTGAACAGGCCTTCAAGTCGCGCCGCCTCGCCTTCAATCAGGTCCGGGTCGAGCAACTGGCTCGTCTCGGGGTCCAGGGTGAGATTCTGGGTGCGGAAGCCAGCATCCTGGATGGCAATAGGCAGCGTGAGGCTGGCCGTCTCGGCCGCGTTGGTCGCCGTGATGACCAGGCGGTCGGTGATGACGGGCGCCAGCGGGCCAACCGCCAACAGGGCCCAGGCTCCGCCCTCGGTCGGGCTGAAACGCAGTGCCTCACCTCGAAAGGTGGCCTGGAGAGTGGCCGGACGGGCGAGTTCGACGTTGAGTTGGACCGTCTGTCCCTGGACCGGGCGGCTAGTACTGAGCCGAACGCCGGCGAACGGCGCGGGGAGATCGGTGGCTGGGGTCACGGGACGTGGGGCAGCCGGCGGCGCAGGCGCGGCGCCCGTAGGGATGACGAGGCGCTGACCCACATAGATCAGGTTACGGTTGACGATGGCGTTGGCCTCAGTAAGCGCCTGGACCGTCGTCCCGTAGCGAGCGGCCAGGCCACCCAGCGTATCGCCCGGCTGGACGATGTGGACGGCCTCCTGCGCCGCCACCCGCCCCGGCAGCAGGGCCAAGCCAATGGCTACGATGATGACCCATAGTGTCAACCGCCGCATAACCCACCACCTCTCCATCATTTAGACAGAATTTATAGAACTTGTAAAACCAACGGACAATTATGTAAATTCTGTCTAAAACCGTTCCGCTAGGCACAAGCCTGCTTTAGCGGGCCTTGACGGCCAGCCCCTTGAGGGCGGCCTCGATGAGCCGGTCGGGCGTGATGCCCTCGGCCTGGCCCTCGAAGTTGAGGATGAGACGGTGGCGCAGGGCCGGCCGCGCCGCCATCTGGATGTCCTCGAAGCTGACATTGTAGCGCCCCGCCAGCAGGGCCGTCACCTTCGCCCCCAGCACCATCGCCTGCAGGCCGCGCGGGCTGGCTCCGTAGCGCACATAGCGTTTCACCAGGTCGGGGGCTGCCGCGTCGTCGGGGTGGGTCGCCTTGAGCAGACGCGCCGCGAACTCGGTGACGTGGCTGCCAATGGGCACCTGGCGGGCGAGCAGCTGCATCCGCCGAATGGTGTCGGCGTGGGCGACCACGACGGGCTGGGCCTGGCGGGCGCTGGTGGTGCGGTCGGCGATCTCCAGCAGTTCTTCCAGCGTCGGGAAGTAGACATCCAGCTTGTAGAAGAAGCGGTCTAACTGAGCTTCGGGCAGCGGGTAGGTGCCTTCCATCTCCAGCGGGTTCTGCGTCGCCAGGACAAAGAAGGGCTGGGGCAGGTCGTGAGTCGTCTTGGCGACGGTGACACGCCGCTCCTGCATCGCTTCGAGCAGGGCCGACTGGGTACGCGGTAGGGCGCGGTTGATCTCATCAGCCAGGACCAGGTGGGCGAAGACCGGCCCCGGCTCGAAGCGGAAAGCCCGCTCGCCCGACGCCTCGTCGTGGGCCAGGATCGTACCGCCCACAATGTCGGCCGGCATCAGGTCCGGGGTGAACTGGATGCGGCTGAAGGTGCAGTCAATGACCTGGGCCAGGGTGCGGACAAGCAGCGTCTTGCCCAGGCCAGGCACGCCTTCCAGCAGCGCGTTGCCGCCAGCCAGCAGGGTGACAATTAACTGGCGCACCAGGGCCTGCTGGCCGACAATGACCTTGCCCACTTCGCGTTCAATAGCGCCCGACGTAGCGCGAAACTCTTCAACTGAAATCGGCGCGTCTGTCATACTAACCTCTTTCGCCTGTCTCCCCCTCCGCCTCCCCCTGCATGCGGGGGGAGGGGGGGTAATGTCGCCCTAAACTGAGTTTAATCTCTCCACTCGTTCCCGAGGCCATAGGCGGCGGATGGCAATCTCCAGCGGCCAGAGCACTAGGGCCGCCGTGAGCAGCCACGGCCATAGCACCCGGGTCGGCGGCGCTTGCACTGCTGACGGGGGCCTCAGGTCGCCCGGCTGCGCCAGGACGCGGCCGCCGCCGCGTTGGGCCAGACTGGTCATGAGGCTCGCCCCGTCGGTACGCGGGATAAACTCAGCCGCGTAGGGCTGGACAAAGCCCACCTCGCGCGTCAGCGGCGCCAGCCCCGCCTTCTGGACGGCTACCTCGAAGCGATACGCGCCCTCGACAGGCAGACTAACGACCTGCTCATAGCGGCCCGGCGCGACCTGGCGCAGGCTGAGTTGCCGCGCCTCACCCTGCGGCGGCGTCACCCGCACGCCGACATCAGCCAAGTCAATGGGCGTCCCCGTTTCGTCCAGCACGTCCACTTGCAGTGTCGCCTCACTGGGCCGGTCGGACGGAATCAGGTCCACATGCAGCGGCCCGGTCGCCGGGTCGGCCAGGGTATAGCGCACCAGTTGCGCCCAGAAGCGGCCATAGTCCGACCAGGCCGGCCAGTCCTTCGCCCAGCTGGCTCCCTGGTCCGACGTCCAGGCGACGACACGCCCCAGGCCGTACTGCCAGGCCGTGAGGAGTGGGTCGCCTTCGGGCGCGCGCAGCACGACCTCGGCTTCGGGCTTGGGTGTCACGGAGATAAAGCCCTGCAAGGCGGGCAGATCACGCGGCGCGAGGCCGCGCATGGTGGCGTGCGGCGCGACGAGTTCGGCGCGGTAGACGCCTTCCTGAACCGGATCGGCGCGGGCGATGGCGCTCTCCTCAACCGAGATACGCGGGATGTCCGTCGGCTTGGCCGCGAAGTGATACCGCCCCTGGCCCCACTGCGCTAACTGCGTCAGCAGGTCAATGTCCGCGCCGTCGCCAATCGCCACCGTGGACAGGGTGATATTGGCCCGCCGCGCGTCCTCCACCGTCTGGAGGTAGTCAGGGGGCCGGCCGGTGAACGAACGGCCATCGGTGAGCAGGACGGCGTGTTTGGTGTTGACGGGCTGCTGCGCCAATTCGGGCAGGCCCACCTTGAGCGCGCCGAGAATCTCGGTCCCGCCGCCGCCCGGTATCCGCGCGATCTGGTCCTGAATGCGCTGCTTTTCCAGCCCATCGCCCACCGGCGCGAACGGCACTGACCACACCGTCTCCGTGTCGAAGATGAGCACCCCCAGCCGGTCGCCGCGATCCAGCTTGTCCGCCGCCAGGATAGCCGCCTCTTTCGCCATGCTCAGCAGGCTGCCTGGCCCAGTGCCCATGCTCCCGCTGTGGTCAATAATCAGTAGCAGGGCCACAGGCGGGCGCTCCTTGCGTGGCTGCGGCTCCATCTTGACCGGCAGCGTCGCTTCCAGCGCGGTCCCTTTGTACTGGCCCAGTTCGTAGCTGTTGCGGCCGCCAATGACCAGCAGCCCGTGCCCCATCTGGCGCACGTACTCCTGGAGGAGGAGCATTTGCTCGGTACTCAGCGACCGGCTCGCCATCTGCTCCGTCGCGCTCGGATTGGCCGCTACGTCCAACAGCACGACCGCATCATAGACGCTGAGGATCGACAGGCGGGCGGGCAGGTCGCGTGGCGTGCGCACCTCCGAGTCGACGCCAGCCGAGGTCAGCGCCGCACGGAGAGCCGTCGAGGCTCCGGCTTGCGCCTCGATGACCAGCACACGCGGTCGGGGGTAGACCCGCGCCAGGTTCTCCAGGGCATTGTTCAGTGGAACGGTGTCGTCGGCAGTGGCAATTTCGGCACGGAACTGGATAAAGCCTTCGCGCTCGGCGCGGGCCGGGAAGGTAAAGGTATTGCGGCCCGCCGTCAGGTCCACGTCCTGGGTAGCGAGCGCCGCGCCGTCGCGGGTGAGCGTCAACGTGCCGCGCCCTGCCGTCGTCGCTTCCACCAGGATGCCGATTTCGTACTGCTCGCCCACGCGGAGGGTGGGCGGGACGCTCAGGCTCGCCAGGCGAGCGTCGGCCACGCTGGGCGGCGCGACGCTCACTGTATCCAGGGTCAGGCCCGCGTCGGCGGCGCGGCTGGCCGCGGCCAGGGCATCGCCCCGCGTCTGGGCGCCGTCGGACAGGAGGACGAGCCGTCCTCCACCCGTGCCCAGCAGTTGCCGGCCAAAGTCAAGCGCCGCCGCGATGTCCGTTGCCTGGGCCATGAGGTTCAAGCGGCTGTCCAGGGCAATCGGGTCAAGGCCGGGTTTGAAGTCGGCTTCGGTGGTTGGACGACCACTGAAGGTAACCACGGGCGCAGCCGCGTAGCCCTGTTGACGCGCCTGGTCCACCCACTGCCGAAGCCGCAGCCGGCCCTCCGTCCCCAGGCTCAACGATTGGTCGAGCAGGAAGACCAGGCGCTCCGGCGGGGCAGGCGGGTTCAGCACCGGGTCGGCCAGCGCCAGGACGATGAGCGTCGTCAGCACCAGCCGCGCCACCATCGCCGGCCAGGGCCAGCGCCGCCGCGCCGTCCAGAAGAGGAACAGCGGCAGCAGGACTATCAGTATCCATAACACTTGCGGTTGACGTAGAATCATTTCACCAGCGCCTCGCGGCAGTCCACCCACTCGCCCGCCGCGTCGGTCAGCCATGCCTTCGCCCGTTCCGACAGGTAGGTGAAGCCGTAGCCCTGCGCCTTGAACCAGTCGGTTCCGTCCCAACTATCGAGGCGCAGGTAGATGCGCGCCTGCCAGGGGTTCGGGCCAAAGGGAATGCGCTCCAACTCGGCGTGAGCCTCGCTCACCACCTCCCACAGGTCGCCCAGCGCGTTGGCCAGCGCGGGATCGTGGGGGCGGTCCAGCAGGTAGTCGTCGGGATCGCCCGACTCGGGTAGCTCCGCTGGCTCCTCGGCCTCGCGGTCCCAGTCGGACCAGTCCAGGTGGACAATGCGCCGCTTGATGATCGGGCGAAAGGCGAAACCCGTCAGCCCAGAGGCTTCCAGTTGACGGCGGAAGGCGTCGGTGACGATCATGTTGTCGCCCGAGATGGCGATGGGTGGGACGAAGGGGCCAGTCCGTTCCAGTTGCAGCCGGCCCCCCTCGCGCGGCAGCCGTTCGGTCAGGCCATTGAGCAACACGTCGCCATATTCGTCCCATGGCATGAAAGGTTTGTGAAGCAGGTAGATGTTCATTCGTAATCAAAGACTATCCGTATTCCAAGATACTTTTGACTGTCACCCTGAGCGAAGCGAAGGGTCTCGCTTCTCGTAAGGCGAGATGCTTCGCCTTCGGCTCAGCATGACAGTCGAAACGGTTTTGGTCGGCCATTATCGTCGCGCAACAAACACCTCAATCGTCAGGACGGCCAGGGCGGCGGCGGCCAGATACATCCACAGGTCGCGGCCAATCGGCTCGCCATTGGTCGCTCCCGCCTGAAGGGCCGCCGTCTCGAAGCGCGGCGCGGGCTGCGGCCGCACGTCCGACTCGATGGCCGAACCTGCGTGGACGGCGAAGCGGCCCAGCAGGGTCGTCGTCGGGCCGCGCTGCTCAGACACGCTGTACAGCCCCGGCGTCTCGGTGTTCTCCAGCACATTCCCCTGGCCCAGCGGCACGGCGCGTTCCCCCGTATCGGTCTGGCGCGTGACGTGCGCCTCAGAGCCGGGGGACGTGGTAAGCGGCACGCTCGCCCCGGCCAGGACCGACGCGGGCAGAGAAGGGCGCGTCACCTCGGCTACCGCGCGCGCCAGGAGCAGCGGGAAGGCCAGCTTGGCCGGCAGGTTGGTCGTTTTAAGGTCGAATGTCAGCCCGACGACCCGACTCTGGCCGACCTGGCCGCGCACTACCAGCGGGTGATCGCGCACCGTAACGACAGGTTGCGCCCAGGTCGGCAGGCTCACGCGGGGCACGTTGTCGAAGCGCACGGCGGCAAAGTCAATCCCACTCACCAGCGGGTCGTCGCCCTGCTCCAGCGCCAGGTTGAGGCGCGGGCCGGCCATGCGGAACTGGCCGTCCAACGGCGGGTTGACCATGATGACGCCGCCAGAGGGGAGGGTGGCGGGCAGGAAACCCTCAAAGACGGTCAGTTCGGTGTTCAGGGCCGGCGTGTAGGATTCGGGCGTGGCTGTCGTGACCCGTAACGTCGGGTTAGCGCGGAGGGCGCGTTCCAGAGCGTCGGTATTGCGACCCACCACCACCGTCGGCCGCCGCCGGGCGTCTTCCAGGCTCAGGAAAGCGCGGTCGTCCAGGCTCAGGGCGTCGTCACCCGTCAGCCGCACCTCGACCACCTTGACGCCAGCGGGCACGGTCCAGACCTGCTCGACCTCGCCATCGGCCTTGAGGCTGACCGGCTGGTCGGCCAGGCGGTCGCCATCGGCCAGGAGTTGGACGCGGCGCGTGGCGGGCGCGGGGGAGTAGTTGGCGATACGGGCAAAGACGCTGGTCTGGCCGTCGGGCCGCCGCCGCGACGCGACCGAGAGCAGCGCCTGGTTGGCGGCTGACCCGCCCAGTGTGGGCCAGACGACCGGCGCGGTCAGCGTAGTGGGCAGGTCGCGGCGGCTGGCCTGAGCCAGGGCGCGGTCGCTCAGCACCAGGATGCGGTTGTCGCGCGCCGCATCCACGACGCCACTTGCCAGGTAGAGCGCCTGGGCGAGGTCCGTGCCGGTCGCACCCGGACGGAGCGCAGCCAGCGCCTGGTTCAGCCCGGCCTTGTCCTCCGCGCCGCCTTGCGCTACGACGCGCGGCTGGCTTCCCATCTGGATCAGGGTCAGCCGGTCGCGGCCCACCAGCCCATTGATCAATCCCTCGACCTGCCCACGCGCCAGGTCAAAGCGAACGCCCGCGCCCTCTCGCGCCGCCATGCTTGTCGTGGTGTCCAGGACAACGATCTGGTGCGTCGGTCGGCCCGACAGCCAGCGCGTGAGCATGGGCCGCGTGAGGGCTGCCACGAGCAGCGTGGCAATGAGCAAGTGGAGCAGGAGCAGCAGCGTCAGGGGCAGCCGGCGGCGGCGCGTGCCGAGGATCGGTGGAGGCAAGTCGCGCCAGAGCAGCGTGCTCGACACGGTGACGCGCCGCCGCCGCGACCGCAGCATGTGGAG
>JAHCIP010000164.1 GCA_026129165.1 Anaerolineae bacterium | reverse complement strand
GGCAGCACGCCTGGGCCGCTGCCGGGCATTGCCGACGCGGCGCGCGGGGTTGGAGCGGCGCCCGCGCCGATGGCCGCCCCGCCGGTGGAAGCGGGTGAGTTGACTTTCACGACGCGGGTGCAGATCACGTTCGTGATGCAATGAGCGTTGCCGTCTTGACCGGAGCGGGGGTCAGCGCCGAGTCGGGGGTGCCGACGTTTCGCGGCGCGGGCGGCCTGTGGCGGCAGTTCCGCGCCGAGGACCTGGCGACGGCGGACGCGTTCCGGCGCGACCCGCGCCTGGTCTGGGAGTGGTACGCCTGGCGGCGCGAGGTGGTCGCCGCCTGCCAGCCCAACGCGGCGCACCGGACCATCGCCCAGATGGAACAGGCGGCGCCCGATTTTACCCTGGTGACACAAAATGTGGATGGGTTGCACGAGCGGGCGGGGAGCCGCCACGTGCTGCGGTTGCACGGCAGCCTGTGGACGCTGCGCTGTACCCGCGAGGGCATTCGTGTGGAGAATCACGAGGTTCCGCTGGCCGCGCTGCCGCCGCGCTGTGCCTGTGGCGCGCTGCTGCGGCCCGACGTGGTCTGGTTTGGCGAGTCGTTGGAGCTGGATACGGTGACGGCAGCCCTGACCGCCGCCCGCCGCGCCGACCTGCTGCTCGTCGTCGGCACGTCCGCGCTCGTCACGCCGGCGGCCAATCTGCCGCTGGTCACGCTGGAACACCGGGGCCGTGTCGTCGAGTTCAACGTGGAGCGCACCTGGTTGAGCGACTACGTAGACGAGACTATTCTCGGTCCAGCCGCCGAGACACTGCCCCAGTGGTGGGCGGAGTACCAGTCCAGCCCACAGGGCCGAGGGTAGGGGCGACCCTGAGTAGGCGCCCTGGGCCGACATACCCTGATTACCCTACCTTCGATAGGGCAGGCAGGGCCAGGCGTAGGCCAGCTCCTACGGTCCCCCTTAGGGGCCGGTGAGTACAATACAAACACCCCGACTGGAGTCGGGGTGGCTGATTATTGGATGCGCAGCACGGCTGGCGCTTGCTTCCAGAGCTGCTCTAGTTTGTAGAAGGCCCGCGTGTCGGGGTCAAACAGGTGGACGACAATCGCCCCGAAGTCGAGTACAATCCAGCCCGAGTCGGCTGTCCCTTCGATGCGCGGCTTAGGTAGCTCATGCCGCTGCGCAGCCTCTAGCAGCACATCCACCAGTGCCCGCATCTGCCGCCGGTTGTCCGCGCTGGCGAGGATGAAGTAGTCGGCCAGGAGCGAGACGGCCCGCAAGTCGAGCATAAGAATGTCCAGGGCCTGGCGGTCTTCGAGCAAATCCACAATCGTGTGACCGAGCGCCGTCGCGTCAGGATCGAACACCGGCGTGCTCGGGTCGGGAAGCTGAGGAATAGACGACATACACCTCCTGGAGTTTGATCTTACACGCCTCTATTATAGCATAGCCTATGCCGTTGGACAAAACGTAGGCTCCTAAAGCGTGATGCGTAATACGTAGTACTTATCACGCATCACGCATCACGCATCCAGCCCCTACCTTAATAATTTCGTCAAGGAATCAAGACCTGATCCCGTCTTAAGACCTCCCCACAGGCTCTACCGGCGGGGGTCTGCGACCCCAGACCGGTCACAAGATAGCGGAAGTAACCACTAACTACCTGGGGGTATCTTTCTACAGATATTTTGTTCTATTGCGTGGCCCTTGCCTTTCTGCTACAATACTGCTCACCCAATCACCTGTCGGTGTCTGTGACTGCCCCACCTCTTGTCTGAGTCACACGCCGCCCCAGAAAACGTGAGCCTGGACCCCCGTCTGCCATCGTAGAGCGGCTGTCATGCTGGGCGCACGTTCTTCTGGCCTGGTACTATCCACGGTTTGGTATCCGCCGAGCTTAGGGCGCTCGGCGGGTGGTGTCTTATTGCCTGAAACCCTGTATTCTTCATTCCGGTCTCCGTTTCTTGCTCAGCCTCCCGCGGGCGCCTGCAGGAGAAATGGCGTCTGCCCCTGGCTGAGACCCCCCGGCGGAGACCCGTACCTGAAAGAGCACGCCTATGACCATCGCGACTTCACCACGCTCCCACGACGATGTCTGGCGGGCTGCCCTTGGTGAACTCGAACTCAGCGTCACCCAACCGACGTTCGAGACCTGGCTCAAACCCACCTGCGCGCTGGGGTTGGAGGGGGATGTCCTGCTGGTGGGGACACCCAGCGCCTATGGCAAGGACTGGCTGGAGAACAAGCTGGCGGCCGAGATACGCCGCGCCCTGAGCCGCGTCACCCTGCGCCCGATGGACTTCGAGGTGCAGGTGCAATCGCGTGCCAATGGGCGCCACGGCGCCGTGCCGCCGACGGCCCCGGCCCGCCCGGCCGAGTCGAGTAATGGCCACCACCCCAAGGTAGTCCAGACCACCATGACGCTGGAACGCCCCGAATTGAACCCGGCCTACACCTTCGCCACCTATGTCGTCGGCTCGGCCAACAAGCTGGCCTACGCGGCGGCCAACGCGGTGGCTGAGAGTCCAGGCCACCGCTTCAACCCGCTGTTTCTCTACGGCGGTGTGGGACTGGGCAAAACGCACCTGCTCCAGGCCGTCGGCCACCTGTTGGCCGGCCGCGGCTACCGGGTGCGCTACGTCACCACCGAAACATTTACCAATGACCTGATCTCAGCCATCCGCACCCAGACGACGGAGGAATTCCGCAACCGCTACCGCCAGGTAGACGCCCTGCTCCTCGACGATGTGCAGTTCCTCGTCGGCAAGGAGTCGACCCAGGAAGAGGTCTTCCACACCTTCAACGCCATGCACTCGGCCAACCGCCAGATCATCATCAGCAGTGATCGGCCGCCGCGCTCGCTGGTCACGCTCGAAGCGCGACTGCGCTCCCGCTTCGAGGGCGGCCTGATTGCCGACATCCAGCCGCCTGACGTGGAGATGCGCGTGGCGATCCTGCGCAGCCACGCCGAGACCCAGCCCATCGCGGTGCCCGGCTCCGTCCTCGAGCTATTGGCGCAGCGTATCCAGTCCAATATCCGCGAGCTGGTGGGCGCGCTGGTCCAGGTCGTCGGCTATGCTCAGTTGCTCCACGCGCCGCTGGACGCCCAGATTGTGGACCGCGTCCTGGCCTCGTCGGCCGTGCGCCGCCCGATGCCCAGCCGCGACCTCATCCTGCACACCGTCGCCGACTTCTACCGCATCAGCGTCGAGGACCTGACGGGTGCTAAGCGTGTCCAGCGTATTGTCGTGCCGCGCCACGTCGCCATGTATCTCATGCGCGAGGATGGGCAAATGTCGCTGCCCCAGATCGGACAGACGCTCAAGCGCGACCATACCACGGCGCTGCATGGTATCGAACGCATCGCCGCCCAGTTCGAGACGGACGAGGCTTTGCGCCGCGAAATCACAGCCATTCGCGAACGACTGTACCGTGCTAGTCAATGATCTAATTGTCATTACAGCCGGTAGACTCGGACCCCTAAACCAACCCAAATCACCACTAGCTGTGAATAAGTGGTGGATAGTTGTGGAAAACCATGCCCAGGTGGGGATAATTACCCTCACCTGGGCCTTTTGCTGCGTAACTTTCCAGACACCAAGACATAAAGATTTTTCACGACAGTCTGGGGAAAGTCTGGGGATCGTATGGGGATCGTATGGGGATAGCGCATGACCTTGTCCCCAGCTTTCTCCGGCCCCTGATCAGGGCTGGGCGCCGGTTAGTAGCCTGTAAAGAGCGCCGGCCACAAGCCCTGGCCGGCTGTGAACCGGCTTCCGCACCCTGGGGACGTTCTGTCCGGTGCGGTCCACACCCCTTCGTTCCTCCCCCGCCCGTTTTGCCCGCTCTCCTCCTACCGGTAGGCCCGACCGGCCAGCCGGTCACACCAGCCCTGCCGCGCCGCCCGTTGTCCACATTTCCCCACCCCCTACGACGACTACTCCATAATACATATTGGTATAGAATAGAGAGAGCTATTTCCGTCTTCGTCAATCCCCCCCAAGAGGTGCACATGAACGCCTACGAGATGGAACACCTGGCAGCCGAGTTGGGCGCTTCGGGCAAGCTGTACCTGGAATTCCTGCGCGTGCCGAGCATGAGCCTGGGGCTGTACGCCCTGCCCGCTGGCGGCCGCGACCCGCAACAACCCCACACCGAGGACGAGGTCTACTACATCATCCGTGGGCAGGGACAGATCCGGGTGGGCGACGAAGACCGCCCGGTAGGGCCAGGCTCGACCGTGTTCGTCGCCGCGACGGTCGAGCACCGCTTCCACTCCATCACCGAGAACCTGCTCATCCTGGTCTTCTTCGCGCCGGCGGAGTACAGCAGAAGACTGATGACTGAAGATTAAAGATTGTAGTCATCAATCTTCAGTCATCAATCTTTAATCATCGGTCCCAGGCCGTACTGCCCCCACTTCTTGTCCACGAGCGCCCGAATCTCCGCTGACATCGTGATCTCGTCGGGCCACTCCTGGTGCGGGCCGGGGTCGCGGGCCGTCTTGCGCGTGGCGTCAATGCCCAGCTTGCCGCCAAAGTTCTTTTCCAGCGCCGCATGGTCCAGGTCATCGGTGGGGCCGTCTACGATGACCACGTCGCGGCGCGGGTCGTAGTTCGCCAGCGTGTGGAACGCGACCGAGGACAGGTCGTGGACATTGACATCCTCATCCACTACGATGATGGTCTTGGCGAGCATCATCAGCCCCAGCCCCCACAGCCCGTACATCACTTTGCGCGGGTGGCCGGGGAAACGCTTCTTGATGGCAACGATGACCAGGTTGTGGAAGACGCCCTCGGCCGGCATATTGATGTCCACGATTTCGCCCAGGAAGAGCTTCATCATCGGCAGGAACAGGCGTTCGGTCGCCTTGCCCATCCAGTAGTCCTCCATGGGCGGCTTTCCGACAATGGTCGTGGGGTAAATCGCGTTCTTGCGCCGTGTGATGGCCGTGACGTGCATCACTGGGTACTGGTCGGCCAGCGAGTAGAAACCGGTGTGGTCGCCAAACGGCCCCTCCAGCCGCTGCTCGGCCGGGTCCAGCCAGCCCTCGATAACAATCTCGGCGTCGGCCGGCACTTCTAGCGGCTGAGTGACACACCTCACCAGTTCGACGGGCTTGTTGCGCAGGAAGCCGGCCAGCATAAACTCGTCAATGTCGGGCGGCAGCGGCGCCGAGCCGGACCAGATGATGGCCGGGTCGCCCCCGAGGGAGACGGCCACCGGTATACGCTCACGGGCCAGTTCCTGGGCCACCCGCTGATGCTCCGTCCCGCCCTTGTGCCGCTGCCAGTGCATGCCCAGCGTCGTGTCGTCGTAGACCTGCAGGCGGTACATGCCGACGTTACGCCTGCCGGTCTTAGGGTCGCGCGAGATGACCGAGGGCAGGGTGATATACTGGCCCGCGTCGCCGGGCCAGCACTGGAGGATGGGCAGCCGGCGCAGCGAGAAGCCGGTCGTTTCGACCACCTCCTGACACGCCCCTTTCTCGACAATCCTCGGCCCGACGACGCGCGCCACGCTCAACAACTCGACCCCCTTGGCCGCCTTCTCCTGCCAGGTACGCGGCATGTCTAGCGCCAGCATCCGCGCCACTTTATGCCGGATCTCCTCCAGGTCCTCGACCCCTAGCGCCCAGCCCATGCGCGGACGGTTGCCGAACATATTGATCAGCACCGGCATGGCGTGGCCTTCGACCTTCTCGAACAGGAGGGCCACATTCTGCGCCTCTGGTCCCTTGCTGACCCGGTCGGTAATCTCCGTAATCTCCAGGATATTCGATACCGGTGTCTTGACACGCTTGAGCTGCCCGCGCTTTTCGAGAAACTGGACAAACTCGCCTAAGCCATTGAATGCCATGTTGACCCTCATTGAATTGCAGACTGTTTAGTACTGTACTAGCGGAATTTGGCTAAATACCGCTAGTATACTATAACCAATTTACCCCTGGCGTAGAAGCTTGTGCAACGGTTCGCCTCTTGCTACGTAGGGATAGGTAGTCTGGTCATAGAAACGCGAGATTTGATTGCATGGAAGCGAGTAGTGTCATTGGGTTCGACCTGGGCCACGGCGAAATGGCGCTGACCCGGCAGAGCATCACCGGCCGTGCCGAACCGGAAGTGCTAGAGGTCCACGGCAAGCGCAGCCAGGTCACGGCGGTGGCCGAGGTGACGGGTGACGACGGCGTGACGAGCGTGCTGTTTGGCGAGGACGCTGTTGAAGCCTTCGACCTCGCCGCGCCCGAGACCACGGTGCTGGAGATTGGCTTCAAGGGCCACCCGTCGCGCAACCCCAAGGCCGAGAAGAGCGTCCCCCTGCTGGCGACGGCTGTCTACCGCTATCTCCTCGACCGCGAGGTAATCGACGCCCACCAGCCGCCGGCCTTCTTCATTGGCTGCCCCGCCGGCTGGACCGCCGCTGAACGGGACGACTACGAGGCCCTGCTGCGCCAGTCGCGCCTGCCCGACCTGCGCGTCGTCCCGGAGTCGCTGGCCGCCCTGGCCCACGCCCGCGAGACCGGTGCCCTCACCCTCGACCAGTTGCGCGGCCCGGTGTTGGTCATTGACATCGGCTCCTCGACCACCGACTTCAGCCTGCAGACGGCCCTCGACGGTGAGACGCACAGCCTCGGCTTCGACCTGGGCGGCGCGCTCATTGACCGCGCTCTCTTGGAGCATGTCCTGCCGCAGCAGACGGCCGCCGCTGACCTCCAGGCCCTGCTCCAACACTATCCCTCGTATCGCAACCGGTTGGAACTGGTCTGCCGCCGCGCCAAAGAGGGCTACTTCCGCCGCCTCGACTCGGACCTGTACCGGGGGACGGACCAGCGCCCGGTCCACAAGGAAATCGAAGATATCCAGCGCCGCTTTGTCTTCCGCGTCACCGTGGACGGCCCGCTGATGGATACTATCCTGGCGCAACCCCTGGCCGATCTAGGCGGTCAGAGTTGGCTGGACGCCTTCCGTCAGGCGGCCCGGGAGGTGCGCGACCAGTGGTTGACCCCCCTCGACCTGCGTACCGGTGTCGTCCTAATGACCGGCGGCGCGTCGCGCATGGACTTTATCCCCCGCGTGTGCAAAGAGGTCTTTCGGGGCTGGACCACCATCGCCGGCGCGGAGCCTGACCTGGCGATCGCGCGAGGGCTGGCGCGCTGGGGACGCAACTATCTGCGCACGACGGGCTTCGACGCCGAGACGGCGCAGTTTCTCCGTGAGACACTGCCCACGCTCATCGAGCCGGGCGCGGCCACCCTGGCCCAGACGCTAGCCGATGGGCTAACTGACGGCTTCTTCGAGGCCGTCATCCAACCCGGTTTGCGCGACTGGCGCGCTCACCGCGTGCGCACCCTCCAGGACCTCGAAGGCCACCTGACCGAGCTGGCCCAGGCCTGGTTGCAGAGCGACGATGCCCGCCAGCGGGTGAACCGGGCCATCGCCGAGTGGCTCAAACCGGTCCTGGCCCGCGTCCACGACGCCCTCAGCCCCATCATGAGCCGCTACGGCGTGATGGGCGACCCCTTCGCCATCCTGCTGGACTTTGACCCCAGCCTGGTCGTGGCGACCCATATGGACGAGGTGGCTCACTGGGGCGAACTGACCGATATGGTGCGCGACCTGGTGGGCGGGACAAGCGCGGCGGTGCTGGGCGCGGCCTTTGTCGTCGTCCAGGCGACCCTGTTCCGCCTGGGCGTGACGGGCTGGATTGTGTCGGCCCTCGCCACCGGTATCGCCCTGCTCATTGGCAAGGGCGTGGCCGAGGATTACGTCAAGACGATGAATATCCCCTACCCCCTGCGCGGCCCGCTACTGAGCCAGAGCCGCATCG
The DNA here is from genome assembly GCA_026129165.1 of Anaerolineae bacterium. GTDB lineage: Bacteria > Chloroflexota > Anaerolineae > Epilineales > JAHCIE01 > JAHCIE01. The sequence continues at coordinate 5,392 of JAHCIP010000164.1, read as the reverse complement.
AGGACGTGTGGCGGCAGAACCGCCCCCCGCTCCAGACCCGCCTGCGCGAGATGCTGGCGAGCAGCGACCTGGAGGCCCAGGTAACGCAGCAAGTCGGCCAGCGGCTGGCCGAGATTCTTCAGACACGCGTGGCCGAGATCCGGCTCCTGATCCGGTGAGCAACGTCTCTACCCGCACCACGCCAGCGCCGTCTCAATGAGGACGTCGGCGCACTGGCTTACCGAGTCTACCTCGACATACTCATCCAGGCTGTGCCAGCCGCCACCCGTATTACCAAACAGCACGGTGGGAATGCCAGCCGCCTGCAAGAGCGCCGCGTCGGTCCAGGCCGTCATCCCGACCAGTGGCCCTGGCGCGCCGCGTACCGCCGTAATGGCCTGCGCGACCGTCTGGGCGATGGGCGCGGTCGGATCGGTCTCAAATGGCTCGCGGCTGAAGACCGGGCGCACCGTCGCCTGGAAGGTCGAGTCCTGCGCTCGCACGTCGGCCAGTAGGGCCTGGAACTCGGCTACGACGCTCTCCGTCGTCTCACCGGTGACAGTGCGCCGTTCGATCTGGACCCGACAGTGATCGGGGTACATGCTCCACTCGCGGCCGCCCTGGATGGTCGAGGCGTGGACTGAGGGCGGCGTCACCAGAGCCGGGTGCGGTCGGCCAGCCAGGTCATGGGCATAGACCTCTAGCGCCGTCAGGACGCGGCCCATGTGGACGATGGCGTCAATCCCCTCGTTGGGCCGGCTGCCGTGCGCCGCGCGTCCAAACGTCTCCACCTCCACCCACACAAAACCCCGGTGCGCCAGGCACAGATTCAGGTCGGTGGGTTCGGTCACAATGGCCGCGTCGGCGGTGAACTCGCGCACCAGCGCCTCGCTGCCAATCGAGGCATATTCCTCGTCACATACACAGGCGATGAGCAGATCGCCGGCCAGCCGGACGCCCGCCTCCTGGATGGCCCGCGCCGTCCACAGCATAGCCGCGATGCTCGCCTTCATGTCGGAGCTGCCGCGCCCCAACATGCGCCCCCCCGCCTGCACCGGGCTAAACGGGGCCGCCATGCCCTCGACGCCCACCGTATCCAGGTGGCCGTTGAGCATCAGCGAGCGCCCGCCGCCCGTCCCGCGTAGAATCCCGACGACATTGGGCCGGCCTGGCGCGGCCTCCTGGCGATGGACCTCCAGCCCGGCCTCGCGCAGGAAGCGGGCGCAGTAGGCCGCGCTCTCGGCTTCGCCAGCGGCGCCGGGCGTCAGCATTGGATTGACCGATGGAATGGCGATTAAGTCGGCCAGCGTCGCCAGTACTGCTGGGGGCGAAACTCGGATACGAGTCATACACACTCCTCCTGATGAAAATCCAGAATTGCTGGCGCAGGCAGTATTTTTTGACGCCCTCTTCACGTATATGTATGTGTGCAGCCGCTATGTTGCTCGCCGGCAACCTGCCCCGCCTTTACTCTCTACAGTTTACCGCCTTCGCCGCGTTGTGTGCAAGCCCGACGCCCGGAGCGATAAGCGCCCTAGCGGCCTGGAAACGCCGAACGATGTCCGCTTCGTCCGCAGCGGTAAGAGAATACACAAAACAGTCTCTCGTGCCTAGAGAGTAGATACGACCAGGGGCAACCGTCCGACAGGAACGTGCTCGAACGGAGGCCCCTTTTTCGTGTCCGCAGCGGCTTTCCCTGACCGTCTCTCGAGAGTCGATTCGCCTGTGCCACGGAGCACTAGAAAGGTATCCTGGATGACGAAGCCGAGTTTGCCTTCGCCCATTCTGGCGACCCTTGTCGTTGCCACACTGCTCACGTCGGCCCTACTGTCCACGTCGTACACCTCTGCCCAGGGCCAAACCCTTAGTTCCCTCGAACAGGAAGTATTTGATCTTGTTAACCAGCAGCGCGCGCTGAACAACCTGCCCCCATTGACCCTAGATGCGCGTCTAGTCCAATCGGCGCGTGCCCACTCGCAGGCCATGGTGACCACGAACAATTTTGCGCATCAGGTCAGTGGTGAACTGCCCCTCTGCGCCAGCGGAGCCAATAATGACCGATTCGACGCGGTGGGCTACGCCTGGAACCGCTGCGGCGAGAACATTGCCGCCGGCTATTCGACGGCGGCGGCGGTCATGGCGGGCTGGATGGGGTCAGACGGCCACCGCGCCAATATCCTCAGCTCGGACTACTGCGACTTTGGCATCGGCTATGTGGCGGCGGCCCCAGGCGCGACCACCTACACCTACTACTGGACCCAGGACTTTGGCCGCTCCACCTCGACCACCGCGCCCTGTCCGTCGAGCAGTAGCTCCCCTCCCGCCCCAACTTCCACCCGGACCGCCACCACCCAGCCAACGGCGACGCGCACCGCCACCCCACAACCGACGTCCACCCGGACGGCCATCGCGCAGCCCACCCCTACCCGCACCGCAACGCCACAGCCCACCGCCACGACGGTGACAGCTGTCGCCCAGGAGAAGATCACCGCCGGGGTTTACCGCCCCGCCAACGGCGCGGTCTACCTGAAGAACTCGAATAGCAACGGGGTGGCCGATCTCTCTTTCCTGTATGGGGCGGCGGGAGACCAACCCCTGTCGGGTGACTGGAATGGGGATGGCATTGACACGGTGGGTATCTACCGTGGCAACGCGTTCTATCTCAAGAATTCCAACACCAATGGCGCGGCCGACCTCACCTTCCTCTACGGCCTGCCAGGCGATATACCGGTGGTGGGGGACTGGGATGGCAACGGCACAGCCACCATTGGGGTCTTCCGCGCCGGGGTGTTCTACCTGCGCAATAGCAACTCGGCCGGGCCAGCGGATATCGTCTTCCCGTTCGGCGCGGCGGGTGATACGCCTATCGTAGGGGACTGGACGGGCAGTGGCTTTGACCGGGTCGGCGTCTATCGGTCGCCAAGTGTGTTCTACCTGCGCTTTGCCCACGCCGGTGGTGATGCCGACACCGTCTTCCAGTTCGGGCTGACCGGCGACCGGCCGGTGGTGGGTGACTGGAACAACAGTGGCAGCGCGACCATCGGCATCTATCGCAACGGCGCCTACTACCTGCGCAACACGAACGCCGGCGGCAACCCGGATCGGGTCTTCAGCCTCGGTATCGCTGGCGACCTGCCATTGGCCGGCAACTGGGACGGCCAGCCGTAACTGACCTATCCCTATGCCCCACCTCATCCTCGCCTCCACCTCACAGCGCCGGCGTCTCCTGCTGCCCTTGCTCGGCCTGCCCTACACCGTCGTCGCGCCCGACGTGGACGAGACGGTGCTGCCCGACGAGACGCCGCCGGCGACAGTGCTACGCCTGGCGCGGCTCAAGGCTGAGACAGTCGCCCGCCGCCATCCCGCCGCCGTGGTCCTGGCGTGTGATACGACGGTCGCCCTGGGGAACGAGGTCGTCGGCAAGCCCGTGGACGCAGCGGACGCCGTCGCCATTCTGCGGCGGCTGGCCGGCGGGCAGCATAGGGTGTACAGCGGGGTGGCAGTGGCGCGGGGCAGCGAGATGTGGGACGAGGTGGTCGAGACAAGCATCGTGATGCGGGCGTACACCGACGCCGAGATTGACGCCTACGTGGCGACGGGCGACCCGCTGGACAAGGCGGGGGCGTATGCCGTCCAGCACCCCGTCTTTGCCCCGGTCGCCCGCTTCGGCGGCTGCTACGCCAACGTCGTCGGCCTACCCCTGTGCGCGGCGCAACGCCTGCTCCTTCGGGCCGGCCTGAGCCTACCGCCCAATATCGTGGACGGCTGCCACCCGCCCGTAGAGTGTGCCGTGCCGAAGGACCTAGGGTAAAGGATTAAGGATTGAGGATTCAAGATTGGGGTAACGCAGCACACTTGGAAAGGTAGTGCTCCTACCCCTGCTGCCGCTGCTGCATCGCTTCGCCGACGCCTTGGGCGGCCGGGTCGACGCTGTGCAGCATGGCGTGGGCGACGTGCTGCTGATCCGCCTCGCTACGGTTCTGGCTCAGCTTGTACTTCCCCTCCAATCGCGTCACCGCTATCTCGAAACCCACCACCCCGCTCATCATGCCGTGGCGGAACTTGTCCGACAGCGACTGCCACTGCGCCTGATACGCGGCGTCGTACTGGTCAATCATCCCCTCCAGCATGGCCTGGACCCGCTCTGGCGCCTGGTCGTAGCGGACGGCGCGCGGCACGCCATAGGCGTGGACGGCGATGTAATTCCACGTCGGCACGCTCTCCCGCTTCTCGTAGAGCGAGGGGGAGACGTAGGCGTGGGGGCCGCTGAAGATGACCAGCGACTCGGCGGCGTCGAAGCCGTGCCAGTGAGGATTAGGCTTCGCCAGATGGCCGCTGAGCGTCACCACGCCATCCTGGACGGCGACGACCAGTGGCACGTGCGACGCCCAGAGCTGGCCGTCCAGGGTCGAGACAAGGGTAGCGAAGCTGTTGGCGCGCATGAACTCGACCAGGGTGGCGGTATCGTCCTCGCGGTAGGGTTTGGGGATGTACACGTGTCTCTCTCCTGAATGAATTTATTCGGCACCGTGAAATGTCCAGGGGAAACCCCGCCCCTACTTACGCCGCCGAGGAAGAGCGCAAAATGCCGGTCCGCTCCAGCTCGGACATCCACGCCTTCGTGCCGAACTGACCGGCGAGTAGACCTGCAATGGACAGTTGCACATCCAGGCGCGGCCAATCGAGGGCCAGCCCTTGAGCCAGCAGCCGAATTTCGGCCAGGTCTTCATCCGATGCGTGACCCAAGCCCTGGACCAGTTCAACCGGGAAGGTAAACGTACTTCGATTGAGGAATTCAATGATGATACGCTTGGACGCGGGATCATAGTGGGCGGCTTGGGCGCGGGGAGTGTGATGGAGGGTCTGACGCCCCCGGCGTTGGGCCGCTCGGTACTGCCGCTCAAATTCCTCGTCGGACATAGTCAGGTCAACCATGCAACTCCCTCCATCGCCCTAGAAGTAGCCCTGTTATCCTCTCAGCAATGCTCAACGCTCGTCGAACATCCCGCCGGCTCATCCCAATAACCTCTCGAATGGCTGGCGGCGAATTGTCGTCACCGAGATTGAGGACGACCATCGTACCCGCCTTGTGGACATGGATATGCGCGGGGTAATGATCGTTCGGGTAGATCATGAACTCGAAGCCATCTTCTCGGTGGACAGTCGGCATACTCTCTCAAGGGGTGTCACTATCTTAAGCGGACATTATAGAGAATAGCCAAAGGGATGCCAAACGAAAAAGGGAGGGGGTCACTTGGGCAGTGACCCCCTCCAATAAGAGCGAAACCTGGCGATGCCGTACTTTCCCACGCCGAGATAGCGCAGTATCATCCGGGCTGGCGGGCTTAACGGCCGGGTTCGAGATGGGACCGGGTGTACCCCCGTCGCTTAAACCACCAGGTGTCTATTCACG
>JAHCIP010000163.1 GCA_026129165.1 Anaerolineae bacterium | reverse complement strand
CCAATCGTGGACCACCCTCATCCTGGATATGCTCGCGGCCCAGAGAGTATGATGTAATCTCCACCTGACGCGCTGAATCCTCTACATCGCAGGCCCGAAAGAACCGTATGATAGACCTATGGGTCTCCACCCCTGATGTTGGAGTCACAAGGAGGTCTGCATGAGCCTATCCCCCTCCCAGCGCGTCCAGTTGGAGGCATTCAAACACGTCTCGTTTGAGCCGACCGAGCGCAAGCTCTACGGTCACGATATCGCGTCTATCCCCAATCTTGTCCGTCCCCTCATTGGCAATACCGTCCCCGATGCCGTGGTACAACCGGAAAGCGAAGCGGACCTGGTCCATCTGACCGAGTGGGCCGCCGCGTCCCGCGTCCCATTGACGCCGCGCGGCAAAGCCTCATCCGGCTACGGCGGCGCCATTCCCGCGCGGCAGGGCGTCGTGGTGGACTTCTATCGCCTCAAGCACGTCCTGGCCGTGGACGCGGCCGGCTACACTGTCACAGTCCAGCCGGGCATCACCTGGGAGCAGTTGGACCACCATCTCAAGCCCTACGGCCTGACGCTGCGCCTCTATCCCACCAGCTACCCGTCGTCCACGGTCGGCGGCTGGCTGGCGCAGGGCGGCGCGGGTATCGGCAGCTACCAGTACGGCTACTTTGCCGACAACGTCCTCAGCGCCCGTGTGGTCCTGCCGACGGGCGAAGTGCGGGAGTTTAGCGGCGGTCAGCTTGACCTGATCGCCGATGCCGAGGGCATCACCGGCCTGATCAGCCAGGTGACGCTGCGCGTGCAGCCGCTGGAAGCGGTGGACGTGGTGGCCCTCGCCGTCCAAAGCCCGAGCGATTTCCAGGCCCTGGTCCAGAGCCTGATGGAGGCCCGCCTGCCTATCTGGTCCATGGTCTTTATCAACCCGCGCATGGCGAAGCTCAAGAACCAGGCCCCTGTCCTCGAACATGGCGGCCACGCCGAGCGCGTCGAGCTACCCGAAGCCTACCTCCTGACGCTGGCCTTCCGCCAGAGCGACAGCGCGGTGGTGCGCGCCCTGTTGCCTGACCTGGCCGCGAAGCACCATGCCCAGTGGTTACCGCAGGCCATCGCCGACCACGAGTGGGCCAACCGCTTCAAGCTGATGACCGTCAAGCGGCTCGGCCCGTCGCTCGTGCCAGCCGAGGTCATCGTCCCACTGGCCCGGCTAGGGGCCGCCATGGCCGACATGGAGCGCCTGGTGGAGCAGCCGCTGGTCAAAGAGGGCGTGGTCATCCGCCAGGGCCGCGACGGCCAGCCCGAAGTGGTCATCCTGGGCTTCATCCCAGCCGACGAGCGCAAGTTCAGCTACAATTTTGTCTTCGGCCTGGTCCTGACCATCCTCAAGATCGCCGAGCGGTACGGCGGCCGGCCCTACTCGACGGGGATGTACTTTACCCAACAGGCTGGCAAGGTGTTGGGCCAGGAGCGCGTCAAGCGGCTACGCGCCTTCAAGGCCCAGGTGGACCCGCAGGGCGTGATGAACCCGCGTAAAGTATTGGATAGCGGCCTGCTCGGCCCGGCCCTGGGGCTGGCCGGCGCCTTCGAGCCGCTGGTCCGTCGCTTTGGCAACTCGGTCACGGTGGAGGTGGGTGAACGGCCGACCGCGCCGGTGCGCGACATTCCGGCCGACCTGGCCTGGTACGCCTATGCCTGCTCCCAGTGCGGCTACTGCGTGGACGAGTGCGACCAGTTCTACGGGCGCGGCTGGGAGAGCCAGAGTCCGCGCGGCAAGTGGTACTGGCTGCGCGAGTACATGGCCGGGCGCGAGGAGTGGGACCAGAAGATGGTGGACACCTTCCTGGCCTGCACCACCTGCGAGTTGTGCGTCCTGCGCTGCTCGGCGGCCCTGCCCATCGAGCCGTCGTGGATGAAGCTGCGCGGCCAGCTGGTCCAGGATAAGGGCCAGATGACCTTTCCGCCCTTCGAGATGATGGGCGCGGCGCTCCAAGCCGAGGGCAACATCTGGGCCGGCTACCGCGACCGACGCGACGCCTGGTTCCCCGACGACCTGCGGCCCCGACACGGCCCGGACCACAAGGCGAAGGCGGTCTATTTCGCCGGCTGCACCGCCAGCTATGTGGAGCAGGACATCGGTATTGGCAGCGTGCGGCTGCTGGACGCGGCCGGGGTGGATTTCACCTACCTGGGGGACAAGGAGAGTTGCTGCGCCACGCCCATGCTCGTCGCGGGCAAGTGGGACCTGTTTGCCGCGACGATGCGCAAGAACATCCAGGCCGTCAAGGACGCCGGGGCCGATACCGTCATCGCTTCCTGCCCGGCCTGCGACATGATGTGGCGCAAGGTCTACCCGGAGTGGGCAGCCAAGCTCGGTATCGAGTATGGCATCCAGGCTCGCCACTATACCGAGGTCATCGCCGAGAAGATCCAGGCCGGTGAGTTCCAGTTCCCCGCCAACGCTATGGCCCCGACCACCGTCACCTGGCACGACTCGTGTCACATTGGCCGCGCCTCGGGCGTCTACGACCCGCCGCGCGACGTCATCAAGGCCATCCCCAACGTCAATTTCGTGGAGATGCCGTACAACCGCGAGTGCGCCCACTGCTGCGGCTCGGTGCTGACGCTCATCAAGGAGCCACTGGTGGCGCACGAGGTGGGCAAGACGCGGCTGGACGAGGCGCTCGAAGTGGGCGCGGACAAGGTGCTGGCGCTGTGTCCGTGCTGCGAGTTCCAACTGCGCGTCAGCGCGGACAAGAAGCAGTCCCCTATCGAGGTAGTCGATCTGTCCCACTTCGCCGCCGCCGCCCTCGGCTACGAGTTGCCTGACCCGCACCCGGAGGTCCAAGCCCAGTGGGCTGTCTTCGAGGCCATGATCGCGTTGATGACGCCGCAGGGCTTCGCCAACCTGATGGGGACCATGTGGCCGGAACTGGTCGCCGCCATGCCGCTGGGCATGGGGCATATGATGCGCGCTATGGGCAAGGTGCCGGGGGCGTTGGACCTGATGAAGCCCATGTTCCCGATTCTGTTCCCGCGCCTGCTGCCGCTGATGATGCCCAAGGTCATGCCGACTATGCTGGCGCGGGTCAAGGACCGCGTGCCGATGCCGGACTATATGGCGGAGCAGATGCCCGACCTGATGCCGAAGGTCATGGACAACCTGATGCCGCACATGATTGGCGATGTGGTCCCCCTCGTCACCGAGCCGATGATTGAGTACCTCAAGACAGCGTAGGCCGCAAGCAAACGCACCACGGAGACACGGAGAACACGGAGTTAGAGGCATATTACCTCCCCTCCGTGTTCTCCGTGTCTCCGTGGTAAAAACCCTGCCCTCAGCCCCGCTTGGCGCCATTGGGTGGGCGCATGGCCCACCACAGCCCCACCGCGCCGACAACCAGCAGGCTCCCGCACACCCCTGTCGCCATCAGCGGCCCACCGAGCTTGTAGCCGATGGACCAGAAGCGGTAGATCAGGTAGATCACGAAAGACACCATCACAATCAAGCCCATCCGACTCATACGGCCCTTCCCAGGCGCAATCGCGTTGACAATCCTCCAGCTTACCACTATGATTATACTCGTAGTCGGACGTGAGGGTAAAAACAAACGTGAACTGGTATTTGCCTTTGTTTCATGTTACGTCTACAATTTTCCTTTAGTATGTGAGGCGTCTATGACTATTAGGACTAATCACCAGGCCGCTATTGTTCGAACCAGCCGGGGGCTGTCCCTAGCTGGCACGCGCATCACGCTCTACGCGGTCATGGACTACCTCCAAGCTGGCTGGCCGCCCAAGCTGATTCAGGATGACCTGGGCTTAACCGACGAGCAGCTTGAAGCCGCCCTGGACTACATTGCCGAGCATGACGCCGAGTTCGAGGCTGAGTATGCGGAGATTGTCCGCGAGGCTGAAGACAATCGGCGTTACTGGGAGGAAAAGACCCGCGAGCGCGAGGCTTTGATTGCCCAACTCCCATCAAGGACGGATTATCCTGAGGCACGGGCGAAGCTAGGGGCTATGCGCGCCAAGCGGAATGGTTCGTGATTACTATCCTGGTGGATCACGATCTAGAGGGTCAGGCAACGTGGCTCCTGGGGACACTGGCTAGTCAAGGCTGGTTGGACCTCGTTCCGTTACACATGATAACACTACGCGAAGCTGGGTTGGCTCTGGATAGTAGTGACCGCTGGATCTGGCGGTTCGTGCAGGAACGCGGCATGTTACTGCTGACGCACAACCGCACTCAGAAAGGCCGCGACTCGCTAGAGCAAACGCTCCGCGAGGAAGTAACGGCTGCATCATTACCAGTCCTTACTCTCAGCAATCGCGACCGCATGATGGAACGTGAGTACCGGGAGCAGTGCGCCGAGCGTTTGATTGAGATTGTCGTAGACCTGGACCACTATCGTGGAGTGAGCCGGATATTCCTTCCCTAGACTGAGTGGTGTATGAACTATAATCCCCAGAACCCCCTCATCGTGCAGGGCGATAAAACCGTCCTGCTCGAAGTAGACAATCCCCACTACCAGCCAGCCCGCGATGTCCTGGCCCGCTTCGCGGAACTCGAAAAAAGCCCCGAGTACATCCACACCTACCGCATCTCGCCCCTGTCCCTCTGGAATGCCGCTGCCGCCGGCCTGTCTGCCACGGCCATCCTCGATAGCCTGGACCGCTTCGCCAAGTACCCCGTTCCTGGCAACGTCCGCGTGGACATCACCGACTACATCTCGCGCTATGGTCGCGTCAAGATGGTCAAGCGCGATGGGCGCTTGCTGCTCGTCTCCGACGATGTCGCCCTCATCACTGAGTTGGTGCGGCGCAAAGAAATCAAGAAGTATATCCTGGAGACGGTGGATGCCCACACGCTGCGCGTCGAGCCGGCCATGCGCGGCCACGTCAAGCAGGCGCTGGTCGAGGTCGGCTACCCGGCCGAAGACCTGGCGGGCTACGTCGAGGGCGAGGCGCTGGAGATTGCCCTGCGCGACATGACCCTGGCGGGCAAGTTCTTCGCCCTGCGCCGCTACCAGGAGGAGGCCGGCGAGGTCTTCTACGCCGGCGGCGCGGACCACGGCGGCTCTGGCGTCATCGTCCTGCCCTGCGGCGCGGGCAAGACCATCGTGGGCATGGGCGTCATGAGCCAGATCCAGAGCAGCACGCTCATCCTGACGCCCAACACCTTCTCGGTGCGGCAGTGGATAGACGAACTGCAGGACAAGACGACACTGACCGCCGACCAGATTGGCGAGTACACCGGCGGTCGCAAGGAGATCAAGCCCGTCACTGTCGCCACGTACCAGACGATCACCTATCGGAAGCGTGGCAAGAAGGACGAGAACGGCGACCTGCGCGAGTCCTATCCCCACTTCGAGCTATTCGACCAGCGCGACTGGGGGCTGATCATCTACGATGAGGTCCACCTACTGCCCGCGCCCGTCTTCAGTATCACCGCCGAGCTTCAAGCGCGCCGCCGTCTGGGCCTGACGGCGACCCTGGTCCGCGAGGACGGCCGCGAGCGCGAGGTCTTCTCCCTCATCGGCCCCAAGAAGTACGACGTGCCGTGGAAAGACCTGGAGAAGCAGGGCTGGATCGCGGAGGCCGATGTCATCGAGGTGCGCATCCCGATGGACGAGACGCTGCGCCTGGAGTACGCCGTCGCCGAGCAGCGCCACAAGTACCACATCGCCGCCTGCAACCCCGCCAAGTACGACGTGCTGGACCAGATTCTGGCCAAGCACCCCGACGACCCGACGCTCATCATCGGCATGTACCTGGACCAACTCGGCCAGGTCCAGGCCCGCTACGGCTTCCCCATCCTGACCGGCGAGACGCCAGAGCGCGAGCGCCAGAAGCTCTATCGGGCGTTCCGAGGCGGCGAAATTCAACGGCTGATTATCTCTAAGGTCGGCAACTTCGCCATTGACCTGCCCGACGCCAGCGTGATGGTCCAGATTAGCGGCACCTTTGGCAGCCGCCAGGAAGAGGCGCAGCGTCTCGGCCGTATCCTGCGCCCCAAGGCCGACGGCCAGCTCGCCCACTTCTACACCCTCGTCACCAAAGACTCGCAGGACCAGGAGTTTGGCGCGAACCGCCAGCTCTTCCTGACCGAGCAGGGCTACCAGTACTGGATCGTCTACGCCGACGAGGTGGCGGACTTCCAGCCCCGCGTGGCGGCCGAGCGAGCGTTCTAGCCCTTGGCTTCATCCATGACGCATTTGGACATCCCGCACTGGCGTCTCCACAACCAGCACCTGGCAGGGACGCGCATGGAGACGCCAGAAGCCGTCGTGGCCTGGCTCGGCGCGGTCCAGGCGCAGGACTACGCGGGCGCGAAGTGGGCGGTCGGCCAACGCACCCTCGATTGTAGCGATGCCGATTTGGATCGGCTCCTGGCCGACGGGACCATCCTCCGCACGCATATCCTACGCCCGACCTGGCATCTGGTAATGCCGACCGATATTCGTTGGATGCTCTCACTGACCGCCCCCCGCATCAACGCCGCGATGGCCTATGCGTATCGTCAGGTCGAACTGGACGATACCCTGTTTGCCCGCAGCGATGCCGTACTGGCGCAGGCGTTGCAAGGCGGCCAACGGCTGACGCGGGCCGACCTGTGCTCCGTCCTGCAGCAGGCGGGTCTGCTAGGCGCTCACGAGGGGCGCCTAAACTATCTACTGATCCATGCTGAACTGGCTGGGATGATCTGTAGCGGCGGGCTGCGGGGTAAACAACATACCTACGCCCTGCTCGACGAGCGCTGCCCGGAGGGCCGAACCCTGACCCGCGACCAGGCGTTGGCGGAACTTGTCCGCCGCTATTTTACCAGTCATGGACCGGCGACGGTGAAGGACTATGTGTGGTGGTCGGGGTTGACGATGACGGATGCGAGGGCCGGCCTCAACATGGTCAAGTCGCAGTTGGCACACACGGGGGTAGACGGCCAGACCTACTGGTTTGCGGATGGGCCTCCCTCCTTCAGCGACCCATCGCCGACGGCCTACTTGCTGCCCAACTATGATGAATACGTGGTGGGTTATACCGACCGCCACGCCATCTTTGACCCCACGCACCTGCCCAAATTGGACTCGCGCGTCAACCCCCTCTTTAATTACGTCATCGTCATTGACGGGCACATCGTCGGCACGTGGAAGCGAACATTCAAGACAAGCGCCGTGGTGATGACATTTGACCCGTTTACCCCGTTGAGTGAGGCCGAAACCCAGGCTGTCGTCCGCGCGGCCCACCGCTACGCCCAATTTCTCCATACATCTACCGAGTTGGTATTCGATAGCTGATTATGCCTACTCCTGCCACCTCACTCGAAGTCGTCCATATTGACCCGCCGGCCCCAACGCGGCCGCCCCAGCGACCCGACTGGCTCGACCAGAGCATCCAACAGCGCCGCGAGGCCGACCTGGCCGAGTTCCAGACCTGGCTAGAGTCGTTTCGCATGGACGATCTGCGGGCGATGGCACAGGAGCGCGGCTGGACGGTGCGCGGCACGCGCAAGGCCGACGTGGCGCGGCAGGTAGCCGAGGCCCTGGCCGCACCGACTGAGGTCGCGCGGACCATGAGCCGTCTTTCCGCAGACCAACGCCGGATTCTGGCGGCGGTGAGTGTGGTCGGCGGGCTGGACGGCGTGCGGGTCCAGGATGTCGAGCGGGTGGTGGACTATTGGAAAAGCTCACTGCGAGGCCAGCAAAGCGCGCGGCTGATCTCGGAGGTGATGACACGGGGGCTGGTGGGGCTACGCGAGGACTACTACTTTGGCGACCCTGTCCCCTTCATCCCCCGCGTGCAGGCGCGATCCATGCCGCCTCTCCTGGCCGACCTGCTCCCCCACTTCCCCGATCCCCCGCCGATCGCCCGCGATGCCGAGCTTCGGCTGGCCGACCCCTCGGCCTTCTCGCGCAGCCTGATGCAATGTCTAGTGCGGATAGACCAGGGCCGGCTACCTCTCCGCCCGCCTCAGCCGCGCCCCCGCGTCGAGGACCGTTTCAGCCATCTGAAGGGGTGGGACTACGACCCGGTCGAGCTAGGCCACCTGCAACGTGAGAACCGCCTCAGCCTGGCCGGCCCGCCCATGACCGTGCCGCCCCCTCAACCGCCGCTGACAGATGAGGTTACGACGCACCTCACAGCCCTATTCGGGGATGATCGTCGGCTGGAGTTTGCTCACGCCTTGCTCCTGGCGGCGGGCATCGTTCTACCCGGCAGTCCGATCACAACCTGGGATGAGGTCAAAGAGGCTTTCCTGCGGCAGAACGAGCCGACCCAGTTGGGCATCCTGGCCCGCGTCTACTTTGGCATGACCACCTGGACCGAGGTCTGGTCACTGCTGCGTTCGCGCGTCGCCCTCAAACTGATGCGGAACCCAAACGGCTTCGGCGCCCAGCAACTCACTCTCCAGACACTCCTGGCTCAGTTCGCCGGCTTCCGGCGGCTCGTCTTGAACACACTGGCCTGGCTCCCCGACAACGAGTGGATCCCGCTGGCCGACCTGCTGGCCCTGTTCCGCGTCATCTGGCCGGGCCTGACCCCGCTGAACCTCAACATCTACTATCGTGCCCAACCTCAACAAGGGGCTTGGTATTTTACCTGGAACGGCAAGCCCATCGGCCAGGACAGCGGCGAGGCCTGGAACGGCGTCCACGGCGGCTTCATCCTCACGATGTTGACCGGCCCGCTGCACTGGTTGGGTCTGGCCGACCTGGCCTACGTGCGCGGCGAGCCGACCCTGGTGCGTCTGCACGGCCTGGCCGACCTGTTCTGGGACCGGACGGAGATGCTGGAGAGCCGGGCCGCCGTCGGGACCGCCTCCACCGATGCGCCGGTGGATATTTCTGTCCACGACGAGACCATTGAGGTCAACCCGGCGCGGCTCACGGTCGAAGGCCACGCCCTGTTGGACCGCATCGCCCACCTGGAGCAGGCGCAGCCCTTCCGCTTCGTCTATCGGCTGGACGTCGCCACGGTCCACCGTACCTTTGAGCAGGGCGCAACCCTGGAGGAATTGGAAACCGGCTGGTCGGCGGCGTTCGGTCAACCGATGCCGGAGGCTGTACAGTCGCGGCTGGCGGGCTGGTGGGCCAGCTATGGTCGGGTCCGCCTCTACCGCGACGTGTCCATCATCGAGTTTGGCGACGACTATGCCCTGGCCGAGATGAAGGCCGTCTCTTCTTTAGAAAAGCTAATGATCGCCGAAATCTCACCGCGCCTGGTCGTCATCCCCAAGGACGCCGTGGCGCGGCTGCAAGCCGAGTTGCAACGGGCGGGCTATACCCCGCGACAGGCTGACCATGAGTGAGGATATTCAAGCCCTGCTCGATAGCTACAACCTCAACACGCTGATCGAAATCGGGATGGAGGCCAATCTCCTTCCCCGTGCCGGCAAGCGGCCTAACAAGAGCGCCACAATTGACGTCCTCAAGGCGGGCCTGTTTACCGAGGCGCGGGTCAAGCGCGCCTGGAACGCCCTGAGCGAGCGTGAACAAGCCGTCCTGAACCGCCTGCTGTGGCATCGTGACGGTATTGCCACACGGCTGTTCGAGCGTGAGTGCGTCCGCGCCCGCCTGGCCCTCGCCGCCCCCGAGGCCGACGGGGGCACAGCCCGCTACAACCCCAATATTCCCTACGCCGATGCCACTGAGTACATCGGTTTGCCCACCCGCCCCGACTCATCCATTTTTCCTGACATTATCGCCCGCCTGACGCGGTTTGGCCTCGTGTTTAGCCGGCTGCCCGCCGAAATGCAGAACTCGTCCCAAAATAATTACCGCCTCCAGTTCCACCCGGCCGAGACGCTGTTCGTCCCCGACGCCGTCCGCCGCCATCTGCCCGCGCCCAAGCCCGTCGCCGACGATACCCAACCGTGGACGCCGTCGCGCGTGGTGGGCGGCAATGCCGCCTTCTTCCTGCGCGAACTTTACATCTACTGGGACTATGTCCGCCGCACCGACGTCCCACTGCTCCAAAGCGGCCTGGTCGGCAAGCGTTCGCTCAAGGCGATCAACCAGGCGCTCATGGAACCGGACCCCCGTCTTGAGCAGGCCAGCACCGAGAACGACACTCGCAAGCTGCTCTTCCTGCGGCTGCTGCTCCAGGCGCTCGGCCTGGTCAAGTCAACGGCAGGCAAACTTGTTGCGAGTGGCGACGCTCAGTCCGCGTTGCCAGACCTATGGACCCAGGAATTGCCGACCCAGACCCTCACCGTGCTCAAAGCGTGGATGGGCCTGGCCCGTGACCCCACCATCGACTCCGAGGTCCTGCGCTTAGGCCCCAACCTCCAGGCTGGCCGCGACAGCCTATTAAACGCGCTCAAAGGCCGCCAGCCTGAGGTGTGGTTCGAGCCGGACGAACTGGTGGAGACGCTCCGAGGCCGCAGCGTCAACTTCCTGTTCGCGGAGCGCAGCCAGTTTGAGAGCCGCCGCTTCAACAGCAACTACTACTCGACCTACTGGGGGGGCAACTACTATGGCTCGGTCAGCGCTCTTCTCAAGCAGCTTGACGCCGCCGAGCGCAAGTTTGTCCGCAACGTCCTGGACAGCCTGCCCCTGACGCTGGGGCTGGTCGAGGTGGGCTACGACGAGCGCGACCCTCAGACCTGGTACGCGGTGCGGCTGACCAGTCTCGGCCAGGCGGTCCTATCGCACCTCGACGGCCGGGCTGGTAAAGTCGCGTCCATTCCTGCCGACGCCCTGCCGCAGTTGCCCACGTCGGACCAGGGCCGCGTCGTGATCCAGCCTAACTTCCAGATCCTGGCGATGGGTCCGGTCAAGCTGGCGACGCTGGCCCGCCTCGACGTCTTCGCCGACCGCCGCAAGACGGACGTGGGCGCGACGGAGTATCATCTGTCGCGCGAGTCGGTCTACCGGGCGCAGCAGGCGGGCATGAGCGTGGCCGAGATTGTGTCTTTTCTGACCGAGGCCACGGGCGCTGACCTACCGCAGAACGTGCAGCGCTCGTTGGACGAGTGGGCGGCCCACCACGAACGCATTACCTTCCGCTCCGGCGCGACTCTGCTTCAGGCCGCCGATGAGGCCGCCCTGCAGACTCTGCTCGCCGACCACGATTTTGGCCCTCACCTGGCGCGGCCCCTCGCGCCCGACGTGGCCCTGGTCAAGCCCCGGCACCGCCAGCGGCTGGTGGACAGCCTGCTCCAGCACGGGGTTCTCCCCGCCATCTCCGACGACCAACCGTCCTCATCTGACCACTCCGTTGTCATAGACGAGCATGGCGACATTCGCCCTGTCCACGCCGTTCCTAGCCTGCACCTCAGCGGCCGGCTGGCGCGTTTCGCGGATCGGGCCGAGGACGGCGGTTGGGCCTTGACCCCTGCCTCCATTCGCCGCGCCGCCGGCGACCGCCAGAAGGTGCTCGACCTTATCCGCGAACTCGACAAGCTCCAGCGCGGCGCCCTGCCGCCGAGCGTCGTTGAGATGGTCAAACGCTACGGCGCGTACTATGGCGATAGCGCGGTGGAGACGCTGACCATCATCGAATTCCGCGACCTCCAGGCTCTCGACGAGTTGCTCCGCGACCCCGCCCTCAAGAAGCTGCTGACGCGTTTCCCCGCCGGTGACCGCGCCCTGGCCGTGGTAGACCCGAAGAAGTTGCCGGAGGTCGAACACCGGCTGGCCGAGCTAGGTGTGGCGGTGAAGCGGGGGTTGGGACGGTAAGGGGTTGCGGCACACATCATGCTCTCGTGAGAGGCATACGTCTTATGCCCTACAGGACAGCCGATGCCCAAACCCGACCCCGAAACCGAAGCCGCCATCGCGGACGCGGCGCGTGAAGGCGGGCCGGACTTCGAGCCGGCGGAACGGGCCGCCTTCGCCCGCGCCCTCCGCACTCTCAACGCCACCGGCATCCCCTATGTCATCGGCGGCGCGTTCGCCAAGCACGCCTATACCGGCATCTGGCGCAACACCAAAGACCTGGACATCTTCCTCAAGCCCGACGACCTCAAGACCGCGCTGGATGCCCTCGCCGAGGCCGGCTACGAGACGGAAGTCACCATCGAGCACTGGCTCGCCAAGGCCACCCAGGCCCCCTATTTCGTTGACCTGATCTTTGGTACCGGCCACGGCCAGTTGGCGATTGACGACGGCTGGTTCGAGCACAGCCGCCTCGTTACCATCGCTGGCGTCCAGGCCCACCTCATCCCCCTTGAAGAACTCATCGTCTCCAAAGCCTACATCGCCGAGCGGTATCGCTTTGACGGGGCGGACGTGGCGCACCTGATTCGCGGCGTCCAGGGCCAGGTGGATTGGCAGCGCGTGCTGGATCGGCTGGGCGTCAATCGAGGTTTGCTGCTCTGGCATCTGCTCCTGTTCAACTTTATCTACCCCGGCCATGCCGACTACCTGCCCCAGGACTTGATGGTCCAGCTCTTTGAGCGGGTGCGTCAGGGCTGGACCCGACCCCGCCCGCCGACCGCCTTTCGCGGCACGCTGCTGGACCCGTTTTCCTTCCTGGTGGACATCGAGGACTGGGGCTACGAGGATCGGCGCAATCTGGAGCCTGTCGTGGATGACGAGGGCGAGCTAGTCTAGGAGGGTCTATGCGTATCGTCGCCGTGGGCGACCTGCACTGTCGGGACCACCCGACGGAGGAACTACGGACGCTGCTCAAGGGCATTGGGGACGGGGCGGACGTGCTTGTGCTGGCCGGCGACCTGACCGAGACCGGCCTGCCGCACGAGATGGAAGTCCTGCTGGGGATGCTGAAAAAGGTCAACGTGCCTAAGATCGCCGTCCTGGGCAACCACGACTACGAGAGCGACCAGCAGGATACGCTGACCCAGATGCTGTGCGACGCTGATGTTCGCGTCCTGAACGGGACGGTGTGCGAGATGGACGGGGTGGGGTTTGTCGGGACCAAGGGCTTCTGCGGCGGGTTCGACAACCTGTTCATCCAGCCCTTTGGCGAACGCGCCCTCAAGACTTTCATCCAGACGAGCATCGAGGAGGCCGTGCAGTTGGAGAACGCGCTGGCGAAGCTCGACTGCCCGCGCAAGGTCGCCATCCTCCACTACGCGCCCATCAAGGCCACAGTGGAGGGCGAGCCGCCGGAGTTGCACGCCTTCCTCGGCTGCTCGCGTCTCGCCAACGCCCTGGACCGCCAGGGGGTCGCGGCCATCCTCCACGGCCACGCGCACTACGGCTCGCCGGAAGGCCGCACTCCCGGCGGCATCCCGGTCTACAATGTGTGCCGCTTCGTCCAGGCCCGCCACGGCCCCCACCCCTACTGCCGGTTAGAAGTTTAGTCAACTAAACTT
>JAHCIP010000162.1 GCA_026129165.1 Anaerolineae bacterium | reverse complement strand
CGGGGGCCTACCGGTGATCGAGGACCACGATCACCTGATCGGCGTCATCACGCAGTCTGACCTCATTCGCGGCCTCGTCCGGATGCTCGATGAGCAGGAACGCGCCGCACGCCGACGCAAGGAGTGAACCCCCTATGCACTGGACCCCACGCGCCGAGCAGACCCTCGACGAACTGGTCGGGCAGGTTCCACCCGACTATCAGGACAATGTACGCGCCACCGCCCGCCGCGCCGCACGGGTGCAGGCGCTCCAAATCGGCAACCCCGTGGTGGATGTGGACGAGGTCGTCATGGGCTATCTACAGTCTGCCCCGGCCCATCTCCGCCCCGAACTGATACCCGTTCTCCAGGCGGCCGGTATTGACACCCGCCGCTACCGACAATACCTGAACTGAGGCTTACCGATGACGAACCTGGCCCCATCGACCCTGGTCGAGCTTGACCTGGCTCATCTGATTCATCCCCAGCACAACCGCACCATGCACCTGGACTTCGGCCCGGTCATCATCACCGAGGGTCGGGGCGCAGTGCTCAAGGACATCGACGGCAAGCGCTACATCGATGGCCTGGCCGGGCTGTGGAATGTGACCGTTGGCCACGGCCGCGCCGAGTTAGCCAACGCGGCCGCCGAACAGATGAAGAAGCTCGCCTATTTCTCCGCCTACACCGGGATGACCAACATCCCCGCCATTGAACTCGCGGCGAAGATGGCTGAGATTGGTCCGGCCAACCTCAACGCCATCTACTTCACCACGGGCGGGGCCGAGTCCAACGAAAGCGCCATCAAGACGGCCCGCTTCTACTGGAAGCAGATGGGCTACGCCAATAAGGTCAAGATCATCTCGCGGCGCTTCGCCTATCATGGGGTCACGGCGGTGGCGTCGCAGGCGACGGGCATGCCCTCCTTCTGGAAGGACTTTGAGCCGCACGCGCCGGGCTTCATCCATGTCGCCGCGCCTTACCCATACCGCTTTACAGGCGATCTGAATGGCAAGACGGTTGGGCAAGCGGCGGCGCAGGCGGTCGAAGACGCCATCCTGGCCGAAGGGCCGGATACGGTGGCGGCGTTTATCGGCGAGCCCATCATGGGCGCGGGCGGCGTTATCATCCCACCCGACGACTACTGGCCTCGCGTCCGCCAGATGTGCGATAAGTACGATGTGCTGATCATCGCCGACGAGATTATCACCGGCTTTGGCCGCACCGGCCAGATGTGGGGTCTGGCGAACTGGGGTGTCCAGCCCGACATGATGACCATCGCTAAGGGGATTACCAGCGGCTACCTACCTCTCGGCGGCGTCATGCTGTCCGACAAGATCCGCGACCTGCTGCACAGCCTGCCCAAGCCCGGCGCGTGGATGCACGCCGCCACCTACTCGGCCCACCCGACGTGCTGCGCCGTCGCCCTCAAGAACCTGGAGATTATCGAGCAGGAAGGGCTGGTCGAGCGAGCGCGGGTCATGGGCGAGCGGCTCCAGGCGGGCGTGCGTCGGCTGGCCGAGCATCCGCTGGTGGGCGAGGGGCGCGGCATGGGCATGGTCGCGGCGTTGGAACTGGTCAAGAACCGCGCGACGAAGGAGCCCCATAAGGCCGAGGGCTACCTGGCGGCGCGGGTACGCGACATCGCCCAACGCCAGGGTCTGATTCTACGAGCCGTGCGCGACATCCTGTGCATCGCCCCGCCCCTGGTCATCACGGAAGCCGAGTTAGATGAGATGCTGAGCATCCTGGGCCACGCGCTGGACCAGGTGGCCCAGGAAGTGCTAACTCCCGTATCATAAGACTTACTTTAGGAGGGGTTAGTATGGAACGTATCCCGGAGAAGTATCTTGATCTGTTTCAGAAGCGGTCGTTCGCCCACTTCGCCACGGTGATGCCCGACGGCACGCCGCAGGTGACGCCTGTGTGGGTAGACTATGACGGTCAGTACGTCCTGGTCAACACCGCCAAGGGTCGCCAGAAGACCCGCAACATCGAGCGCGACGCCAAGGTCGCCCTGGATATTCTCGACCCGGATAACCCGTACCGCTGGCTCGCGGTGCGCGGCCAGGTGGCCGAGGTGACGGAGGAAGGGGCGGACGATCACATTGACAAGCTCGCCCAGCGCTACCGGGGGGTAGCTAAATACCCCAACCGCCGTCCGGGCGAGCAGCGCATCATCGTCAAGATCGCGCCACTGCGTGTCACCCACAACAGTTAGCTAAGCTGGATCATCGTGCCAGGCTGGGTTACGAATTCCCAGCCTGGCTTCCCCTCTCAGCCCCACCCCGAGGTGAGCATGCCCTCCTCCGATGATCTGTACGAGCGCATCACCGCCCGCCTGGGTCAGTACCCCCTGGTCACGCGCCGCAAGATATTTGGCGTCCCCGCCGTGTGCGTCCACGGCAACTCGTTCCTGGCCTATCACCAGGGCGAGATGGCCTTTAAGCTGAGAGGCGAGGACCATGCTCGCGCCCTGGCTGTGCCTGACGCCCGACTGTGGGATCCCTCCGGCGCCGGGCGGCCCATGCGCGAGTGGGTTCACCTGCCAGCCAGCCAGTCCGACCACTGGGACGACTTCGCTGACCTCGCCTATGAGTACGTCGCTACCTTACCCCCGAAGTAGCTAAGGAGGTGACTATGACCGACCTAAAATCTCGTTTTGAGACCGCCGCGCAGGAAGCGCAGAAGCTCGCCAAGCGGCCCGACAACAACACCATGCTCCAGTTGTACGCCCTCTACAAGCAGGCCACGGCCGGCGATGTCAGCGGCAAGCGCCCCGGCTTCACCGACTTCGTGGGGCAGGCCAAGTACGACGCCTGGGCCAAGATGAAGGGGAATACCAAAGAGGCGGCCATGCAGCAATATGTCGCCCTGGTCGAACGGCTCAAGCAGGCGAAGTAACGCCGCCTTGACGACCTGAATGACCCACACGCCTGCTACCTACGCCAACCTAGAGACGCGTATTATCGCCTGGGCAAACGCTCGCTCGGATGTACGCGGGGTCGTCGTCGTCGGCTCGCGGGCGCGGCAGGACCACCCGGCCGACGAGTGGTCCGACCTTGACCTGGTTCTGTTTACCGACAATATAGCCCTGTATCAAGAGGACGGCCGGTGGCTGGACGAGCTAGGGCGCGTGTGGATCGCGGTCCGGGGTCAGACCGGACATGGCGACTTCGAGTGGCAGGTCCTGTTCGAGGGCGGCCTCAAAGCCGACTTCGTCCTGGTGAGCCATGAGGCGGCAGCAGGAACCTCCCTTCAGGACTGGCTGGCCGCCACGCCGTACAGTTTTGTCCTGTCCCGGGGGGTGCGGGCGCTGGTGGACAAGGGGCAGCCGCCGTCCC
This sequence comes from Anaerolineae bacterium, assembly GCA_026129165.1. Classification (GTDB taxonomy): domain Bacteria; phylum Chloroflexota; class Anaerolineae; order Epilineales; family JAHCIE01; genus JAHCIE01. The sequence continues at coordinate 9,953 of JAHCIP010000162.1, read as the reverse complement.
CCCACCCCGGCGGCTTCCAGGCGCCGACGCCAGCCCACCCCAGCGACGAACAGTTCGCCGCCCTGGTCCAGCGGATCTGGCTCAACGCGGCGCGGGTGGGCCAGTTCCTCGCGCGGGGTGATCTCTGGCGGGCCAAACACGTCTGCGATGGCGTTCTGAAGCAATACTTGCTGACACTCCTCGAATGGCACGCCCGCGCCGTCCACGGCCCCGGCTACGACACCTGGCACGAGGGACGCTATCTGGATGAGTGGGCCGACCCACGCGCCGTGGCCGCGCTGCCGGCGGCGTTTGCCCGCTATGACCGCGCCGACCTGTGGCGGGCCTTAGAGGCGACGCTGAGCTTAATTCGCTGGCTGGCGCGAGAAACAGCGGCGCGGCTGGGCTACTCGTATCCGGACGAGGCGGATGCCCAGGTTAGCGCGTGGCTCGAACGGGTTCACCGCAGCACGGAGGGCAGCGATGGCTGAACGACCGACGCTCCACACTGAACGCCTCACCTTACGGCCCTTTACCCTGGCCGACGCGCCTGAAGTGCAGCGGCTGGCGGGCGCGTGGGACATTGCCTCGCCGACACTCAATATCCCGCACCCCTACCCCGACGGCGCGGCCGAAGCCTGGATTGAAACGCACCAGCCGCGCTTCGAGGCGGGCGAACTGGTCAACTTCGCCATCACCCGCCGCTCCGACGGCCAACTCCTGGGGGCGATTGGCCTGCATCTCAACACCCGCCACCACCATGCAGAGATGGGTTACTGGATGGGTGTTCCATACTGGGGCCAGGGCTATATCACCGAGGCAGCGCAGGCCGTGCTGCGCTATGCCTTCGAGACGCTCACGCTGAACCGCGTCTACGCCTCGCACCTGACGCGCAACCCGGCGTCGGGCCGCGTCATGCAGAAGATAGGCATGCAATTCGAGGGCATCCTACGCCAGCACGTCTACCACTGGGACCAATACGAAGACCTGGCCCATTACGGCATCACACGGGCTAATTATGAGGCGCAATCTGTGGGAGCACGGTAAGTCGAGCGCTGGCGATAGGCGCGGAGGAGCCAGAGGGCTATGAGGCCCCAAACGAGGAGGCTGACGGCCAGGCCAGCGTAGACGGGCCAGGGGCGAAAGCGGAAGACAACAATGGTGTCGCCAGTGTCGAGGTAGACGCCGCGTACAACATCGTTGACGCGCACAATAGGGGTGGGCCGATCATTGGCCGTCGCCTCCCAGCCGGGGAAGTACTGGTCGGTCAGGACGAGCAAGCCAGGTCGGTCAAGATGGGCGCGGAGCGTGACAGACTGGGCGCGATAGTCCAGCATCTCGACACGAGTCGCTGGCGCTGGGGTATCCAAACGGAAGCCAGGCGGGGGCGGCGTTTCGACGACGGCCTCGGTCTCAGGGTCGAAGGCGGGATGGAAGAGTGTCTGGAGGGCTTCTGCCTCATCCGCGACGGGGAGGATGGCGTGGACGATGTAGGCGCGGGGGAGGTAGCCCGGATTATGGTAGATGCGAATATGGTCAATGGTGGCGCGGCGGCGCAGAAAATTGGTCGGCACGCTGTAGGCGGCCAGCGCCAGGTTCCCGTCCACAGGCGAGTCATTCTCCAGGCGTTGCGCAGTACGGCCCAGTGACGTCGCCGAGAGGCAGACCGTCGGCGCGGTGTCCGGTGTGGCGTCGGGCGCGTCGAGCCAGATGGTGAAGCGGCGTGTCGCCGAGCCTGGGACCGGGCTGAAGTAGACCGTAGCGGGCTTGCCATCGGGCAGGCCGTCGCCGTCGATGTCCTGCGCGCCCACAATGTTGGCCGGATCGTCGTCACTCTCCACTCGGAGCCGCAACCGACTCCCAGCCAGGCGGCTCACCCTGACGTCAACGCGATGCAGGCCGTTCTGGACGGCGCTAAAGCTCTGGCCGACGCGCCGCCCTCCCCAGATCGGCCCGCTGTCCCCGGCGCAGGTGTGCGTCCCTTCGAACTCAGGCAGGCTGGGGCCATTCGTCGCCAGGAAATATTTGACGTTGAGCATGCCTAGCAAGCGGGGCCGGACCTGGCTGAACTGAAGCATGAGCGAGTTGACGTTCATCCAGGGCACGGAGACATAATTCTCGGCGTACTCGAAGAGGCGACGGAGGCGGGCGGGCGGGAGCGAAGTGTAGCCGCCGACCTCGTCCAGCCCCAATGCGCCGGGCACATTCGGCCCCAGCAGGACGCTGTGGGCCTGGAGTGGCGCGATGCGGTGGCGTTCGCGCGTCTGTTCATCACGCAGGCGTTCAACGAGGGGATGATTCGGGTAGGCCAGTTCGACCGGCGTGACGGGATTGTAGCCACAGCCGAAGACAAACAGGTCGGCCACGGCCACAGCGACGAGGAGGGGGCGCCACTGCCACCGCCGGCCGCCAAGCCAGGCGAGGGCGACGCTCAGCGCCAGCCAGACCACAGGGCCGACCGTCTGAGCCAGAGTCCCTGGCTGGCCGGATTGGTGACCCACCGTGTACCACGCCAGGGCGGCCAGGTAGGCCAGGGCGACGACGGCGCCCACTCCCGCCAGCCAGCGGACGGTATAGCGGTTGAGACTGTCCAGAGCCAGCCCGGCCAGAATCGCGCCACACAGCGGGAACAGATACAGCAGGCGGGGCAAGTTGAAGTAGCCCAGGCCGGGGACGAGGTCGGCCAGGTGTAGGAGGGGCGTGCCCGTTACCCACAGCAGGGCGACGAGGGCGACGCCAGACCAGAACAGGGTGACACGGCTACGCCGCACGATGGGCGCGACCAGGGCTAGCAGCAGCGGCGCGAGGCCAAAGTAGACCGTCTGCTCGTTGTAGTTGGTGCGGCCCCAGTAGGAACTGTGGACCGGGTTCCCGAAAAAGTTGGGCGCGACGAGCAGGACAAGGTCGGACCAGGGGAGGCGCGTGCCAAGCAATGCCTCATAGTCGTTGAAGGCCCGCGCGCTGTACGGAAGGACAAGCCAGGTCGCCACGAGTTGCGCCGCCGCGCCAGCCAGAGCCACCACGCCCTGGACAGCCAGCAGGCCGAGCGGCCAGCGCGCCTGCCGGGTGTGGATGGCCAGGACGACGGCATAGGCGGTCAGAAGTAGGCCCGTCAACAGTGGGTACTGGACCTGGCCGCCGAGCAAGCTCAATGCCAGCGCCAGCCCGCCCAGCGCGGCGAACAGGGGCTGCCGGCGGCGCACTGCCCACTCATAGCCGAGGAGGGCGCCCGGAATCCAGGCCCCCGAGGCTAGAAAGGGCGGATACTCCAGCCAGACCACGAAGACGCCGTTGAGCATGTAGACGGATCCGGCGAGCCAGGCGCCGAGCCGCCCGGCTCCCAGCGTTCGCAGCAAGGCATACATAAGACTGCCAGCCAGGGCCAGGTGGAAGAGAGCCGCCAGGGTCATGGCGCGGGGCGCGGGCAGCCAGGCGAGAGCGTAGCTGACGGGGTAGAAGGGTTGGGCGTTGGGGTCGCCCATGAGCGGCCGGCCGAGCAGGGCATGGGGATCCCAGAGCGGTAACTCACCCCGCCGAACGCTGGCGCTGACCAACATCTGATCGGGCAGATTCTCAAAAATGACGTCGGAGAGCAGGGTATTATGAGGCGGGGGGGCGAACCGCTCGGCCCACGGCTCGATGTCGCTGAGCATGTCGAGGGGAAGCAGAGTGCGGTCGGGAGGCAGCGCGGGGGCGACGAAGAGGGCGGCCAACGCCCACAGGGCAAAGATGGCGACGACATCGCGGCCAACCCGACTACCCTTCAGCCATTCCTGGACTTGTTTCAAGTCTGCCCCCTACAGTGGGCTTATTCTAGAAGCGACCGGGCGCTGCGTCAAGTTTCTCGCCCGCTGACGGGTTAGGCGTATAATAGACAGCCTTCGGGAGAGGCTTCTGCCCTATGCAGCGTGAGACCGCGCCCCCTATCAGTGTCCCTGCTATCCCCCGCGATATCAGCGGCCGAGCCGCCGACCGCCTCGTGGCGCTGGTCGTGGCGCTCCTGGTAGTCAGCACGGGGCTGGTCTATGCCCAGTGGCTCCATCCCATGCAGTGGGACGCCGACGAGGGCATTATGCTCATGACGGCGCGGATGATGGGGCAGGGCTACTCTCTCTACACCGATATCTGGTCGGACCACCCGCCAGGCGTCCCGCTGTCCTTGCTGACGGCGTTTCGCCTGTTTGGCGAGAGCGTCGAAGTCGGTCGGCTGACGACGCTGTTCTATGGACTGGTCGGGCTGGTGGGCGTGGCCTGGCTTGCCCATCAACTCGCGCAGACGGCCGGCCTGGGGCGGCTGGCCGGACCCGCTGCCGTCCTCGCCCTCGCCCTGACCCCCAACTTCTTTTGGCTGGCCCGCTCGGTGCAGCGTGACATTCCGCCCCTCAGCGTCGGGCTGCTCAGCCTGGCCCTGGCGTACCGTTATACCTCGAGCCGGTCGCGGCGCTGGCTCTTCGTGGCCGGTCTGGTCATGGGCTGGGCGCTCTGGCTCAAGCTCATCGGCGTCGTCCTGCTGCTGCCACTGGTCCTGGTCGTCTGGCTGGGCGTCTGGTGGGGCGGCCAGGGCCGACGCGAGGCGGGATGGGCCACGCTGGCCCTGGCGCTGGGCGGGCTGCTGGTCTGGCTGCCCTTCCCGCTGGTCTACAACCTCGGCGCATTTATGCAGCAGGTGGTCGGGACACCGGTAGCCGCGCGGGATGTCTGGCCGAACCGCGCCGCCGAGTACGCCCAGTGGATAGTCGAATATCTGAGCGTCGAGAACTTGGGACTGGCCGCCCTGGCCGGCCTGGGGCTGGTGGCCCTGCTCCGCCGCCGCTGGCAAGTCGGGGGCATTCTCCTGGTCTGGTTGGCTGTCACGGTCGTTTCCCTGGTCAACCAGCGGCCTCTGTTCGCCAAGCATCACTTCGCCCTGCTGTTCTACCCGCTGGCCGTCCTGGCCGGCGTCGGCGTCGCCACCGCCTGGACGACGTTGCGCTGCGCCCGGCAGGGCGAACGCTGGCTCGTCGCCGCCAGCGTGGCCGCGCTGGTCCTGGTCATTGTCCACGCGCCGCGCCAGGCCGGGCTGCTGGCCGAGTCGGTCGAGCCGGCGCCCTATCGCTCGCTGGGCGAGGCGGCGGCCTGGCTGGCCGAGCACACCGCGCCGGCCGACTTTGTGGTGGGCGACCCGCCGATGATCGCGTTTCGGGCCGGCCGCAACCAGGTGCCCTGGCTGGTCTACCCCAGTTCCAAGCGGGTGGAGGCGGGCCTGCTCACCGACGAGGAGGCCATCCGTGTGACGCAGGCGTACCAGCCCGCCGCGATTGCCCTATGGAATGGGCGGTTGGATCGGCTGGAAGGGTATAACGCCTGGCTCCAGCAGAACTACGCGGCGGTGGTGCGCGACAACGACCGCGTGATTCTAGCCCCGCTGGACCGCGTGATTCAGCACCGCCAACCGGCTCGCCTGGGCGAGGTGGCCGAGTTCCTGGGCTATGACCTGGCTATGGCCGGCCGCGAGGTGACGCTCACCCTCTATTGGCGCAGCCTGGCGCCCACGCCGGTGGACTACACGGTCTTCAACCACCTGGTCGGTCCCGATGGCAAGGGCTACGGCCAGCACGACGGCCCGCCCGACGCCGGCCGGGCCATGACGTCTGCCTGGACGCCCGGCCAGGTCATCGCGGACACCCACCGCCTGACCCTCGCGCCCAACGCGCCGGCCGATCTGCGGCTCCAGGTGGGTCTGTATGACCCCAAGACCGGGGCGCGGCTGCCCGTGGTCGAGAATGACCGGGCGGTGGACGGCGCGCAAATCATCCTGACCACGCCGGTCCAGCCCCCACCCTAGCCCCTCCTCCGTATTCCCTATTCCTTCATCCCTTTCTGCCCCTAACTTTGCGCCCCCTCCGGCGTGTGCTATAATCACATCTCTCAGAGGCGTAACGCGGGCGATGAACCCATCACGCTTTACGCTTCACGAACCTGGATAAGTCATGCGTAAGTTCTCGAACTGGCTGCGGGTCGCCGTCAGCCTGGTTTTGCTCGGCGTCTTGCTCTGGCAGGTCGGCGCGCGCAACACCCTGGCCCGCCTGTGGCAAATCAACCCGCTCGACTTTGGCCTGGCCCTGGCGCTCTACCTGGTAGGCGTCTGGCTGCGGGCCTGGCGCTGGCAGGGGCTGCTCGCCGCCCTAGGGCAGCGGATACGCCTGAGCCGGCTGACCGAGTTGTACTTCGTGGGCACCTTCTTTAACAATATGCTCCCGACGGGCATCGGCGGCGACGTGATTCGCGTGGTCGAACTGGCGCGGGATGGGACCGGCGGCGCGATGGCGACCAGTTCAGTGCTGGTGGATCGCGCGGCGGGGCTGGTGAGCCTGATGGCGATGGGGCTGGTGACGCTGGGCGCGACACTGCTGTGGCGGCCCGGCCTCATCGAGACGAGGGTTGCCCTGGTCATCGTCGTCGTGTCGGCGGGCGTCCTGGTCGGGATGCTAGCTATGATGGGCGCGGATACGCTGCGGCGCTGGTTTGGGCGCGTACCCTGGCTGGCGCAGTCGCTCGACCGGCCCGGCGTGCGGCGCTTTGCCCAGTCGTTCGCGGCGTATCGCGGCGGCGCGCTGACGACGGCCCTCGGCCTCTCTACCCTGTTCAACCTGCAACTCGTCGCCACCAACTACTTCCTGGGGCAGGGGCTGCACGTCAACGCCCTGATGGACGCGCCGTGGCTCTACTACCTGCTGTTCATCCCGATTATCTCCTTCGTCCTGGCGCTGCCCATCTCCATCAGCGGCCTCGGCGCGCGCGAGGCCGCCTATGTGGCGCTGTTTAGCAGCGTCGGCGTGCCGGCCGACCAGGCGCTGGCCCTGTCCCTGGCCTTCTACGCCGTCAACCTGGTCACTGGGGCGGTGGGAGGTGTGTTGTACCTGGTGGGCGGGTTCCGTGGCGCTGGGCGAGAGAAGGCTGATGTTCAAGTACGATGAGTTGAGCGATACCCTATACATCAACTTTTCGCCGGGCGAGAAGGGGACGGGTATCGAGCTGAATGAGCATCTCCTGTTGCGGGTCAATAAGGCCGAGCGCCGGGCGATTGGGCTGACCCTGTTCGAGTATTCGGTTCTGGCGCAGCGGACGGAAGTGGGGCCGCGTAGTTTTCCCCTCACGGGGCTGGCTGAGTTAGGCGACGAGTTGCGCGATCTGGCGCTGGACATCTTGCAGCGGCCTCCCGTGAGCGATATTCTGACGCTGTCGGCCTACACGCCGTCCGGCGCTGAGACCATTCCGATTACACTGCTCCTGCCTCTGCCAGCGGTGGCGGCATAAGGTTATCAGATGAGTCTTTGTTTGGTTACAGGCGCGGCTGGATTTATAGGCAGCCATCTGGCGGAAGCCCTGGTGGCGCAGGGCCACCGCGTCGTCGGCCTGGATTGCTTTACCGACTACTACCCGCGACCCCTCAAGGAGCGCAACCTGACGGCGCTGCGCCAGGCGCCCGGCTTCACCTTTGTCGAGGCCGACCTACGCACGGCGGACCTGGGGCCGCTGCTGGATGGGGTTGAGGTCGTGTTTCACCAGGCGGCGATGGCCGGGCTGCTCAAGAGTTGGACAAATTTCGACCAGTACATGACGTGCAACATCCTGGCGACGCAGCGGCTTCTGGAAGCGAGCCGTCAGGTCGGGGTGCGGCACTTTATTCACGCCTCCACCTCGTCGGTGTATGGGCGCGAGGCGACGGGCGACGAGACGCGGCCTCTGCAGCCGGCCTCGCCCTACGGCCTGACCAAGCTGGCCGCCGAGCACCTGGTGTGGAACTATCGAGACACGTTTGGCGTTCCGGTGACTGTGCTGCGCTACTTCTCGGTCTACGGCCCGCGCCAGCGGCCCGACATGGGCATCCATATCCTGATTGACGCCGTGCTGCACGGCAAGCCGATGACCATCTTTGGCGACGGCACGGACACACGCGGCAATACCTACATTTCCGACGCCGTCGAGGCCAACCTGGCTGCCCTGGCCCACGGCCCGACGGGCGAGGCGTTCAACATCGGCGGCGGAAGTGTCGTGTCCTGGAACCGGGTGATTGAACTGGTGGAGGGGCTGGTGGGCCGCCGTCTGGAGCGTATCCCTGGCCCGGCGCGGCCCGGCGACCAGCGGGCGACCCAGGCCGACACGTCCAAGGCGCGGCGCGTTCTCGGCTGGCAGCCACGTGTGGACATTGAGACGGGCCTTAGTGCCCAGGTGGAGTGGCAACGTGCGTGACCCTTACCTGTCCATCGTCATTCCCTTGCTCAACGAGGAAGAGTCCATCCCGGAACTCTACGACCGGCTGACCCAGACCCTCGAAGCCTATAGTCGGACGTATGAAATCATCATCATTGACGACGGGAGCCGCGACCGCAGCTTCGAGTTGCTCAAGCGGTATCACCAGGAAGACCCCCGGCTCAAGGTGATTCGGTTCCGCCGCAACTTCGGTCAGACGGCGGCCTTCGCGGCGGGCTTTCGCCTGGCGCAGGGCGAGTGGATCATCACCATGGACGCCGACTTGCAGAACGACCCGGCCGATATCCCCACCCTCATCGCCAAGGCCGAGGAAGGCTACGACATTGTCAGCGGCTGGCGGGTCAACCGCCAGGACAAGTTCCTCAGCCGCCGCCTGCCCTCGATGATCGCCAACCGCATGATCTCCAACGTTACGGGCGTCCACCTCCACGACTACGGCTGCTCGCTCAAGGTCTATCACCGTGACGTGGTCAAGGAGATCCGTCTCTATGGCGAGATGCACCGCTTCATCCCCGCCCTGGCGAGCCGCATGGGGGTGCGGGTGGCCGAGGTGCCGGTCAACCACCACGCCCGCAAGTACGGCAAGTCCAAGTACGGCATCTCGCGCACCATCCGCGTCTTCCTCGACCTGATGACGGTGCGCTTCCTGCTGTCGTTCGACACGCGGCCCATCCACGTCTTCGGCACGCTGGGCCTGCTCACGACCGGGCTGGGTATTCTCATCGGCCTGTACCTCACCTTCGTCAAGCTCTTTCTGGGGCAGAATATCGGCGAACGCCCGCTACTCATGCTGGCTGTGCTGCTGGTGATGGTCGGCATCCAGTTCATCTCGACGGGCCTGCTGGCCGAGGTGCTGGCCCGCACGTACTATGAAGCCCAGGACAAGCCCATCTACGTCGTGCGCGAGACTCTGGGCGACGACGAGACCGCCGCTACGCCGCCGTTGGCGGTAGGTGGTCGGCCCTGAGGGGCTGACCCTAGAGTGACAGGCTAATGGCGGATAGCCAGGGATTACTCCAGGCTGGCGAGTCCCCGCTCCCTGCGCCGACAGCGCGGGCGACACCGGGCGTCCGACGTACGCTGGCCCTCCTCGCGGCGGTCGCCCTCGCCGCGCATTTTCTCCTGTTCCTCCCCGTCCCTCTCCTCCTCCGCGCCGTGGCCGGGCTGACGTTGCTCCTGCTGCCAGGCGCCCTGGCTGCCCAGGTCTGGCTGTCGGGAACCCAGCCTAACTGGATCGAACGCGCCGCCCTGGGCCTCGGCCTGGGCGTGGCGGGCCTCGTTCTGCTCGGCCTGGCCCTGGCCTACCTACCGGGGCCGTTGGACCGAACGCTGGTGCTGGCCGGCTTTGACGTGGCGCTGGTGTTAGTGGGTGGGGGGTGGGGGGTGGTGGGTGGTAACAGACTAACCTCCTCCCCTCAAATTAATGGTTCAACTAGTGCGTCGTCGCCCACGCTGGGGCGTTCAGGCCCCAGTTCCCACGTGGCGAATCGTTCGCCTTACCTGGATGGTGAAACACTCCATGCCCCACATCCGCGATTTTACACCTGACAGCCTGGCCACCGCCACGAAAACCGTCCTCGACCTAGACGTGGCCTCCATGCCCGACGGCCAGCCCTTGCGGTTGAACCTCCTAGCCGCGCGAGGGCGCGAGGCCGGACCGCCGGTCGTCGTCCTGGCTGGCATCCACGGCGATGAGTACGAGGGGATGCTCGTCATTCCTG
>JAHCIP010000161.1 GCA_026129165.1 Anaerolineae bacterium | reverse complement strand
ACGTCAAGCGCGCGGCTGCCCGCCTGACGCCCCTCATCCCGGCCTGGCTGTACCGCGTTCTGGTGGGCCTGACCCAGGCGCGCTTCAATGTCGGCGCGACGGGCTGGGTGTTCGACCCCCAGGGCCGGGTGCTGCTGCTCCACCACGTCTACCGCCGCCGTTTCCCGTGGGGGCCGCCCGGCGGCTGGCTGAAGCCCGGCGAGGACCCAGCGACGGCCCTGGCGCGCGAGTTGCGCGAGGAGACCGGGTTGGCGGCGTGCGTCCATCGGCCGCTCTATGTGGCGGAGATGGGCGGCACGCTGGATATCGTCTACCTGGCGACGACGCCCGGCGGCCCGCTACGCCTGAGCAGCGAGATTCTCGACGGCGGCTTCTTTGACCCGGCCGCCATCCCCTACCCCATGCTGTTGCACCACGAGCAGGCGCTGCTGTGGGCCGTCGCCGCCTGGGGCGCGCTACTGAAGCACGGCGACGGGACGCCGAGCGATGAGGACGCGGACGAACGCGGACAGGCGCGGACGTGAGGATTCAAGAGGCAATGGTGTGCGGCCGCCAGTCGCCCCTACGGTTGGGCTTTCTTGCCGCTGAAGCTGCTGAAATCGATGCGGCGCTCGGTGCCGTTGCGGATGCGCTCGATGTTGGGGCGCAGCGCGATGACGACAAAGACCAACTGGGCGATGCCGTAGAGGACGTAGGCCCAGGGCGAGCGGCCCAGGGCGGCCAGCACGATGAGGGTCACAAGGCTCGTGGCGCTACCGGTCAGAGTGCCGACGGACGCCATCTTCGAGCCGATAAACGCCGTCAGGCCCAGGACGATGGCGGCGATGGCCGCGATAGGGCTGAGGCCCAGGGTGACGCCCATGTTGGTCACGCCGCCCGCGCCGCCCTTGAAGTGAATGAACACGGACCAGATGGTGCCCGCCACTGCGCCGATCCCGGCCGCCGCTGCCGCGAGGGGGATGTCAGGGAAGAGGAGATGCGCCGCCACGACAGGCAGGAAGCCCTTTGCGCCGTCGAGGAACGCCACCAGGCCGAAAGCCACGGGGCCCGCCGCGCGCAGCGCATTCGTCCCGCCAGTGCGACCGCTGCCGACGGTGCGGATGTCCTGACCGGTCATGAGGCGCACGACGACCAGGCCCCAGGGGACAGAGCCTGAGACGTAGCCGATGAGTAGGAAGATGAGCGGGATGAGTAGCGCCATACGCGTTCCTTTGCGGCGATGTCTACGCAGCGGCGTCGCGCGTCGCCGTAGCCTTGAATCATAGCCAAAAGCGGCCAGCGCGCGAGTCGCCGCCCTGTCTACAGTCTACAACACCGGCGGGCGCAGGAGGTGACGTCCTCACCGGCGCGGCTTGCCTGGCCGCGCTGTTTCCCTATAATCGAGCGCATGCTACAACGAGCCTGGGTGTCTCTGGTCCAGCGTGGCTTCCACTCACTCTACACCGCGTTCGCGCCCGGCTATGACCTCGTTGCCTGGGTGGTGTCCAAGGGAGATTGGCAGGCGTGGGGCCGGGCGTCCCTGGCGCATCTGGAATCGGGACCGATTCTGGAACTGGGGAGTGGCCCCGGTCATTTGCTCCCCCATCTGGCGGCCGCTCATCCTGTGGCCGTCGGCGTCGAGCTGTCGCCGGCCATGCTGCGCCTGGCGCAGGGACGCCGCGACGGCGCGTCCCTGGTCTGCGCCCGCGCGCAAGCCCTGCCGTTTGGCGATGCCGTGTTCCGCTCCGTCGTCAGTACGTTCCCCGCCCCATACATCGTTCATCCTGATACCCTGGCCGAGATCGGCCGTGTCCTGGCTGACGGGGGGCGGCTGATCGTCGTCGATGACGCGATCCTTGCCGGAGCCGATCCGTGGACGTGGATCGTCAATCTGGCGTATCGGCTGACGGCGCGCTCCCTGGCCGACACGCTATGGGCGCAACGTGCGGCGGCCCATCGGCTGCGATTCACCCACTATCGGCATGTCTCGCCCCACGGGAGCGTGGCCGCGCTGGTGGGCGAGAAGGTCCCGTGAGCCACGTGCCCCGGCTGATTATCATCGGCGGACCGCCCGGCTCGGGCAAGACGGCCCTCGCGCGGGCACTGGCCGCGCATGTGACCCTGCCCCTCATGTCGAAGGACATGATCAAGGAGAGCCTGTTCGACAGCCTGGGCTGGCACGATCGAGCCTGGTCGATGCGGCTGGGGCGAGCCAGCATTGCCCTGCTGTTTCAGTTCGCGGAGGCGGCGCTGACGGCGGGCCAGTCGTGCATCATCGAGTGTAATTTTGACCCGCAGATGGGCGCGCGGGATGTGATGGCCTTGCACGCGCACTGTCGTTTCACGCCGATTCAGATCGTGTGCTGGGCCAGACCGGAGATGCTGGTGGAACGACTCGAGCGGCGGGCGCGGTCTGGGGAACGCCACCCCGGCCATATCGAGGCTGACCTGAAGCTGGCCCTCGCCAATGTGCCGGCGCGCCTCGGCCCGCTGGATATCGGGGGCCACGTCTTCGAGGTGGACACCACCGACTTTGCCCGCGTCGACTACTCGCGATTATTTGGTGAGGTGGCGCGGCTGCTGCGTGCGCCGTGATATGGACGTTCTTACCCAACCTGCGTCCACCGTAGCCTTCAGCAGTGCGTCCAAGCAAGTGAGAGCCTGGTGAATAGAGCTGACCTGCGCACTAATAGCCTGCTGGTCCTGGTGGTCCTGGGCGGCTTGACGGCCTTCGGCCCCTTCTCCATTGACACCTATCTGCCCGCGCTGCCGGAGGTCGCCCACGATCTGGGGGCCTCCATTGCCACGGTGCAGCTGTCCATCTCGTCGTTCTTCTTCGGCATGGCGCTGGGGCAGCTGTTCATCGGCCCCATCTCTGACCGCTTTGGCCGCAAGATGCCCCTGTATGTCGGCGTCGGACTATACATCGTGGCGACAGTTGGCTGCGCCTTTGCTCCCACCGCGTCCGCTCTCATCGGCCTGCGCTTCTTCCAGGCCGTCGGCGGCGCGGCGGGCGCGGTCATCTCCCGCGCGATGGTACGCGACCTGTTCCCACCCCACGAGACGGCGCGGGTCTTCTCGTTGCTGACCCTGGTCATGGGCGTTGCGCCCATTCTGGCCCCCACGCTGGGCGGTGTTCTGTTGGCGGCGTTCGGCTGGCGCTCGATCTTCGTCTTTCTCGCCCTGTTTGGCGTACTGGCCCTGCTCGGCGCGTGGCTCGTGCTGCCTGAGACGCGCCCCGCCGACGCCTCGATGTCGCTGCGGCTGGGGCCGGTCGTGCGCGGCTATGCCAGGATCGCCGCCCTGCCCCAGTTTCTGCGTTTCGCTCTGGTAGGCAGCGTGGCGTCGGCGGGCATGTTCGCCTACATTGCCGGGTCGCCCTTTGTGTACATCGAGCGCTTTGGTGTCAGCCCCAGCACGTTTGCCTGGATCTTCGGCGTGAATGCCCTGGGCTTTGTCACGGCCAGTCAGGTCAACCGCTACTGGCTGGCGCGGCAGACCCCCCCGCAGATACTGCGCGCCGTCCAGCCGGTGCAGTTCGTGGCCGGGCTAGGCCTGCTCCTCGCGGCGTGGCGGAATATCGGCGGGCTGCCCTTGATGCTCGTCCTCAACTTCATCTTTGTCGCCACCATCGGCTTCATCCTGCCCAACACCACCGCCCTGGCCCTGGCCCCCTTTCGCCGCCGGGCGGGGGCCGCGTCGGCGCTGCTCGGCTCGCTGGGGTCCGTCATCGCGACCCTGGCCGCCGCTGCTGTCAGTGTGCTGCACAATGGGACCACTGTACCCATGACGGTAGTCATGGCGGCGTGCGGCCTCATCGCCCTGTTGCTGCTCCGGGGCACGCCGCGCCATGCCTCGCTGCTGGTGGAAGCGCAGGCGGCAGATTGAAGGCGGTGACACACTCCAGCTCAACCCATATCGCCTATCGAAAAGGAGCCTCGATGACCTCCCATACTCCCGCCACGCACTACGCCATCGTTCACGAGAAGACTGCGCAGGCCGTCGCGGCGCTGCGCGAGCTGGACCTGGGCGCGTGGCTGCTCATGGGCCGCGAGACCCTGGAGATGGCCGACCCGTCCCTGGCCCTGGTCGTCGGGACGACCGTGACCTGGATCTCGGCGTTCATCATCCCCGCCCAGGGCGAGAAAGTCGCCATCGTCGGGACCTACGACGTGCCAAACCTCCAGGGTACGGGGAACTTCGACCGCGTGCTGGACTACGTTGGCTCGCCCAGGGACGCCCTACTCGACACCCTGCGCCAGCTCGACCCCCAGTCTATCGCCATCAACATCTCTACCTCCGATAAGATGGCCGATGGCCTGACCACGGGCCTGTACCTCAAGCTCCAGGAATACCTGGCCGGCACGCCCTACGCCGAGCGCCTCGTGCCCTCCGACCGGCTCGTGTCGGCGGTGCGCGCCCGCAAGTCGCTCACCGAGGTCGCCCGCGTCCGCGCCGCCATTGACACCACGCTGGCCCTCTTCGAGCGCGTCGGCCAGCGTCTCCAGCCCGGCCAGACCGAGGCCGAGATCCACGGCATGGTGAGCGCGTGGGTAGCCGACCTGGGGCTGAGCATGGCGTGGGACGCGGAGTACTGCCCGACGGTGCACAACGGGGCGCGGCCCATCGGCCACACGACAGCGGGGGAGTACCGCGTGACGCCCGGCACGATTGTCCACATGGACCTGGGGGTGAAGCAGGATGGCTACTGCTCGGACTTGCAGCGGGTGTGGTACGTGTCGCGGGGGGCGGGGGACACGCCGCCGGCCGAGTTGACGCGGGCCTTCGAGACGGTCGTGGCGGCGATCCAGGCGGGAGCGCGGGCGCTCAAGCCGGGGGTAGCGGGCTGGGAGGTGGACGCGGTGGCGCGGAAGGTCATCACCGACGCCGGCTATCCGGAGTACCTGCACGCCTTCGGCCATCAGGTAGGGCGGGCGGTGCATGACGGGATGGGGCTGCTGGGGCCGAGGTGGGAGCGCTACGGCGAGACACCCTTCATGCCGGTGGAGGTGGGCAACATCTTCACCCTGGAGCTAGGCGTCGAAGTCCCAGGCATCGGCTATGTGGGGCTGGAAGAGGATGCCCTGGTGACGGACAGCGGCATCGAGTGGCTCGCGCCCCCACAGACGGAGTTGTTTGTCATCTGATGCGCCGTCTAAACTTCGAAGGTGAGGGTTACCTCCTCGGCATTGCCCAGTGCGTGCCGTAGGAGCATGTGGAGATCCGGGTCACCGCCCCGCTGCTTGAACATGGTGAGCAGGGTCGGCGTCAACGATAGGGCCGCGTCGAAAACGATGTCATCCGGCACGACGGGCGCGAGCGTCTGGAGTTGAGCCAGGGTAGCCAGGCCGACCGAGAGGCCGGTGGCGGCATCGCTCAGCGTCACAATGCGGCGATCAGCATCCGTGTCATGAGCTAAAACGCCCTGCTCGGCGGCGGTGCGGATCGCCCCCTGCGCGGCGCGGCTGATCCAGAAGGGCGTGGGGGGTTCGGCCAGCACGGTGGCGGCGATGAGCGACGCGGCGTCCGGCCGACCGAGGCGCCGGGCGCTGTCAGCCATGCGCCGCACCCGGTCTGGGTCGTTCAGTAGCCAGTCGAGCTTGTAGCCCACGGTGGTGGCATAGTTGCAGCGGACAGCCGCTCCCTCCTCCAGGAGAAAGTCGCTGTTACGCACTTCCTGGCCGGGGATGGGGTTGATCAGGACCATCGGCAGTCCCGCTGCCATGCACTCGGATGAGGACAGGCCGCCGGGCTTGCCGATGAACAGCGTCGCCACGCGCATCAGGTCGGGCATGTCCGTGGTATAGCCCACGACACGGTAGCGGTCAGCGTGCCGCGCGACCAGCGCCGTGATCTCGTCTTTCAGTTGCTTGTTACGCCCGCAGACGACCACGGCCTGAAATTCGTGGCGCATTCGCAGCGTCTGTGCTACAATCGCACGGGTGTAGGCGCCGCCGGCCGCCCCGGCTGAGATCAGCAATAGCGGCACATCGGGCCGCAGCGTGTAGCGCGCCAGCACCGCGTCGCGCTCGACCGCCTGGCTGAACACGGCCTTGACGGGAATGCCGGAGACGGTGATGCGGTCGGCGGGCAGCCCGATGTCAATCATGTACGCTCGCGTCTCGTCGCGGGCGACAAAGAAGCGGTTGAAGGGCGTGCTGAGCCAGAGACCCTGGAAGTCGTAGTCGGTCGTAATCACCGACAGCGTGGCGCGCAATGTGCGGCGCGTGAGGAGCAGCGAGACCAGGCGGGCCGGCAGCCAGTGGGTGCTGACGACGACATCCGGCTGGTAAGCCTCAATCGCTCTGACCACCTCGATGGTGTTGAGTTGGTCCCAGGGCGACAGAAGCTCCGGCGCGCGGAACGGTGGATCGTTGAGGTCGTAGCCCATACCCACTAGCCACGGCGCGGCGGAAACCATCGTAAAGTAGGCGTCGTCTTGGAGTCGGCGGTAGAGGTCACTCGTCAACTTGAGCACGTCGAGGACTTGAACCGTCTCGACATCCGGCGCCTGACCAAAGTATGACTCTAGCACACCCGCCGCGATGTTGTGGCCGGAGCCGACGCTGGCAGTTAGAATCATGACGCGCTTGCCCATAGTTGCTGCTCCTTGACAGTCCTGGCGCTCCGACGGGGAACGCCAGCCGGAATGAGGCAAGGTATGACCGACGGTATCAATGGTCAGGTGGCGGTGTGGCTGACCACGGGCGACCGACGCCACCTGCTGGAACCCCAACCCCCGCTCCGTTTCGAGCCGGGGTTATCCAGGACGCCGGCGCACATTATACTCGATGTGACCCGGATTGACCAGGCAGTCGAGGGCTTCGGCGCGGCGCTGACCGATTCGGCGGCCTGGCTGCTGACCACCTATCTGACCCCCGACGCGCGCGAACGGGCGCTGCAGACGCTATTCAGTCCTACGGGCGGCATCGGCCTGAGTTACCTCCGTGTACCGATTGGCGCGTCGGACTTCGCCCTGCGCCACTATACCTACGACGATATGCCGCCCGGCCAGCGCGACCCAGAGCTGCGCCACTTCTCCATCGCGCACGACGAGGTCTACATCCTGCCCATCCTGCGCCGCGCGCGGGCGATCAACCCCCACTTGAAGCTGATGGCCTCGCCGTGGAGCCCACCTGGCTGGATGAAGCGCCGCTGGCTGCCTGGCAATCCCCTCTACGGCGGTCGGCTGCGCCGCGACTGTTATGACAGCTACGCCCGCTATCTCGTCGCTTTCGCTCGCGCGTATGCAGCGGCGGGGGCGCCGATTGACGCGCTGACGGTCCAGAACGAGCCGGACTACGCGAGTTTCAGCTATCCCTCGATGCGGATGCGGGCTGACGAGCAGGCCGAGTTTATTCGCGAGCATCTTGGGCCGGCGCTGGCGCGCGCCGAACTCGACATCAAAATCATCATCTGGGACCACAACTGGAACAATCCGCGCTATCCGATTGCCATTTTGAATGACCCCCGTGCGAAGCGCTACGTGGCGGGGACGGCCTTCCACGGCTACTCCTTCCCGCCTCGCCCCGAAGCCCAGTCCCTCGTCCGCGCGGCTCATCCCGACCGCGACATCTATTTCACCGAGTGTACGGGCGTGATCGGCTCAGACTTCGCGCGCGACTTGCGCTGGATGCTGCGGTATCTGGTCATCGGTACGACGCGGCATGGGGCGCGGGCGGTGGTGCTGTGGAACCTGGCGCTGGACGAGCACGGCAACCCTCACACCGGCGCGGGCGGCCAATGCCGGGGCGTGGTGACGGTGACGGCCAACGGCGAGGTGGAGCGCAATGTCGAGTATTACGTCCTGGGACATGCAAGCCGCTTCATCGCGCCAGGCGCGCGCCGCATCGCTGCCGCCAGCACAAGCGCGCAGATTGAGACCGTCGCCTTCCACAATCCAGACGGCACGACGGCGCTGATGGCGCTCAATGACGGCGACCGCCCCTGTGCCATGACCGTGCACTGGGGAGCCGAGGCGTTCCAGTATGGGCTAGAGGCAGGCGGGGTGGCGACGTTCACTTGGCAGGGCGAGCCGATGCCGGCCTCCAGTCAGATGCCCCTCTACTCGGAGCCTTCGCCACCGCCCACCGACCTATCCGCTACGCCGTGGTGGACACGCATAGGGCGGTGGCTAGGCGACCAGGTGGAGGGTCTCGCGCCGCTGATCGCGCGGCGGTTAGGGCAGCGTGGGCTGATCACGCTTGTTGTCGGCGGTCTGCTGTTAGCCCTCATGGGCTATCGCCGCCGCCGAGGGCACAGGGTGCGGCGATGATAACGTGCCTCTGGTCCATGAGCCAGGCGGCCCATCACGACCACAGGCGGTCCCAACTGCGCTCGGTGTCCCACTGGGCTGTTGGCTCGAAGAAGCCGGTGTCATCGGGGATGAGGTGTTCGCGGATGACGTCCTCATTGATGGTGAAGCCCAGGCCCGGCCCCTCCGGGACCTGGATGTAGCCGTCCTGAATGAGCGGCTTCGGCAGGCCATCAATAAAGTCATTCCAGAAGGGCACGCTGGTAAAGTGGTGCTCCAGGGCGATGAAGTTCTCGGTGGCGGCGGCGCAGTGGACGCTCGCCACGGTGCTGAGGGGCGTACCGGCCATGTGCAGCGCCATGCTGATGCCGTACTGCTGCGCCAGGTCGCCAATCTTCTTGGTCTCCAGGATGCCGCCGCTCGTCGCCAGGTCGGGGTGGATCACGTTGACGGCGCGCGCCTGCAACAGCGGCAGGAAGCCCTCTTTCAGGTAGATGTCCTCGCCCGTGCAGACCGGCGTGTTGAGCGCCCGCTCGATCTGGACCCACTTGTCGGTGAACTGCCAGGGAACGAGGTCTTCCAGCCAGGCGAGGTTGTACGGCTCTAGCGCCTCCCCCAGCCGAATGCAGTCGTCAATCCCAATATGGCCGAAGTGGTCGGCGGCGATGGGCACCTCGTCGCCGACGACCGCGCGCACCTGCTCGACATACTCGCAGATGAGGCGGATGCCATAGGGCGTGAGGCGCACGTGGGTAAATGGGTGCATCAGTTGGCGGGTATTGAAGAGCCGTTCCACCTCGTCGCCCGGGTCGCCTTCCAACATGCCCTGCGGCCAGGAGAGCGCGCCTTTGACGCCGATCAGCGGCTGCACACCCAGGTCCATCTTGAGCATGGTGTAGCCACGCTCCAGGCGTTCCGCCAGCTTCTTGCCCATCGCCTCACCGTTCGGCTCGTTGGGCGTGTCGCAATACATACGAATCCGGCTGCGGAACTTGCCGCCGGCCAGCATATAGGCCGGCGCCCCATATGCCTTACCAGCCAGGTCCATCAGGGCCATCTCGACGCCGCACACGCCGCCGCCCTGGCGGCCGTGATAGCCAAACTGCTTGATCTTGCGGAAGAGCTTGTCCACGTTGCACGGGTTCTCGCCCAGCAGGCGGCTCTTGAGCATAAGGGCGTAGGTTTTACTCGCCCCATCGCGCACTTCGCCATAGCCACTCAGACCCTGGTTGGTATCAATGCGGACGAGGGGGAAACGCCAGCGGTTCCAGCCCACCGTCGCCGTGCGCAGGTCAGTGATGCGCAGGTCACTGGGACGGGAAGCGGTCCGGACGTGGTCTTCAGGTCGCGGCTGGTCCTGGGATGGTTGAGTCATTCTGGTTCCTCATTGTCGTCTATCTGCCGTGTTCGCGCTTCCAGGCCTGGAAGTCGGCCTCGATGTCCTCGCGCCACGTCGCCACGTCAATCTCACCGCTGGTGTACTTGCCCTCGGCCAGCCGTTGCTTGCCGAACTCGTCGCGCACGCGGATTTCCTCACTGCGCTCGACCACGGCCTGAGCGAGATGAGGCGGGATGAAGATGACGCCAGTGGGCGTACCGAGGACGACATCGCCCGGCAAGACAGTCACGCCGCCGATGCGGATGGGGATATTGAGGCCAGCCAGCGTGACATCCGCGATAGCCGTCGGGTCCACCCCACGGATGTAGAAGTTGACGTCGGTGAGTTGGACCAGCCCTTGGTAGTCGCGGATGCCGCCGTCAATGACCGCGCCCGCCCGCGTGCGGGTCCGTACCGCCGTGCCCAGGTTGTCACCCACCACTGTGCCGTCTTTGACCTTGCCGAAGATGTCTACCACCATGACATCGTTGGTCTGAAGCGTCTCGATGATCCACGAGTTCTGGCCCCCAACTTTCCCTCGACCTTCGCCGAGGCCCGTCTGCTGCACCGCGTCGTGGAAGTCTGGACGGTGCGGGACAAACTGGGCGGTCACGGCGCGGCCGACAGTGATCTGGCCGGGATGCGTTTCGCGCCAGTTGCCCTCGAACTGGCGGTGGTAGCCGTGGTGGCGCAGCACCGACCAGGCTTCCTCCGTCGTAACCAGCTTCATCCGTTCAAGAAGCTCATCGGGAACGCGCGGGCGGCCGTCGGGGAAGCGCTCGAAGGGATTGAGCTTGGTCATTTCGATCAGGTCTTCACGAGAGGGTTGCACGCGCATAGTGTTTTGCTCCGTGTGGCTGGTGGGTTGCTGTGGAGAGAACCCCTCCCCTGTCCCCTCCCCTCCTAAAGGACTAGCTTCGCGTCGTAGTAAGGGAGGGGCGCTAACTCCCCCTTCCTTCGCAGGGAAGGGGGCCGGGGGGTTAGGTTCGCCGTTTTCGACGCTTAACGTCCGTAGACCGCCTGCTGCAAGCCGCGAATATAGCCAATGGCGTACAGGCGGCCGAACGAGGAGTAGCCGGCGTTCTCGTTGCTGTCGCCCTCGACGGTGGGCACATGGTCCGGCCGCAGCACGCCGTCGAAGCCAATGTCGCGGTACGCCTGCATACATGCCAGCATATCCGTCTGGCCGGCGTCGTGCCACGTCTCCTCAAATTTCTCCGGCGTGCCGCGCACATCGCGGAAATGCACAAAGAAAATCTTCCCCTGGCGCCCAAAATGGCGAATCACCTCGGGCAAATCGGATGTCATGAGCGTGAAGTTGCCCTGGCAGAGGGTGAGACCGTTGGCCGGGCTTGGGACCAGGTCCAGGAGGCGCTGGAAGTTTTCGACGCTGCGCATGATACGCCCGACACCGCGAATGGGCGATAAGGGCGGGTCGTCCGGGTGCATGGCGAGCTTGACGTTCCACTGCTCCGCGACGGGGAGCACCCGCCGCAGGAAGTAGTCGAGATTGCGCCAGAGGTCGTCTTCGCTGATGGGGCCGAGTTCGGTCGGCGGCGAGTTCTTCACCAGGGCGTAGTCAAAACTGGTCACGACCGACCCACCCCGTGACGGCCTGGCGGTATCGGTACGCAGCCAGTTGAAGTCGGTCATCCACTCGTAGCACCAGACGGGAATGCCCAGCCGGCCCATGTTCTCGATGAGGGTGCAGACGGTGGCGATTTCCTCGTCGCGGCCCGGCAATCCGCGCTTGGCCCGGTTGAGGGGCGGCCGAGCCTCGATGACAGCCAACTGAAAGCCGCCGCTCTCATAACCCTGCTTCATGCGGCGCAGCGGCTCGTAATCCCAGGGCGCGTCGGCCCCGTTGTGAGGGTCATTGAACGGCAGGCCGCCGACGGCCCAGTCTATCCCCGCCTGTTTCGCCAGACGCCATAGCGGCGACGGCGTTGGCCCCAAAAACTCAGCAATCTTGATCATGGCCTATTCCCCTCAGGGCAAGCCCCCCTCCTGTCCCCCCGTCTACGGGGGGAGGCCAGGGGGCTGAATTAGCTGCCCATGATAGCAGGGACGCTGTAATTGGTCAAAGGCGGGGGGCGTGAGGGCTAATAGACCGGCGTCAGCCAGTCTAGATAGGCCGTCTCCTTGCCGCGCACGACATCCTGGTAGAGGCTGCGCAGGCGCGTCGTCAGCGGCCCGACCGTCCCGTCGCCTACGGGGTAGCGGTCCACCGAGACGATGGGGCCGAGTTCGAGGCCCGTGCCGCAAAAGAAGACTTCGTCGGCCAGGTAGAGTTCGGTACGGTCCACGGCACGTTCCTCGACCGCCAGGCCCAGGACGTCCCGCGCCAGTTGCATCACCGTCAGCCGGGTGATGCTCTCGAGGATGTTGCTGGTGACGGTAGAGGTGATGAGCCGGCCGTCACGCACCAGGAAGACACAGGCCCACGGCCCTTCGGACACCTTGCCGTCGGTGTTGAGGATAATCGCGCCGTCATAGCCGTCCACCCGCGCCTGCGTCGCGACCAGCGTGCTGGCAAGGTAGTTGGCGTTGGACTTGATGCGCGGCGGCAGCGAGTTGTCCGAGATGCGATTCCAGGAACTCACGCCGACATGGCGCTGGCGGTCCAGGCTGAGGGAACTGGGGCTGGGCGCGGCCGAGATGAGCATCTCGACGTTGGTCGAGTCGGCGGGCGTGCCGAGGGCGCGCGGCCCCGGCGCGACGGTCGCCACCGGTCGGATATAGAGGTCTTCGCGCTGCATGTTCTGGCGCACCAGCGTCACCGTCGCCTGGACCAGCGCCTCGACGCTAAACGGCGGCGGCATCCGCAGCACCTTCATCGAGCCGAGCAGGCGGCGGATGTGGTCCTGCAAGCGGAAGATGTACAACTGCTGGCGCTCGGCGTTCCAGTAGGCGCGTACGCCCTCGAAGACCGAACTCACCGACGACAACTCGCGGGCATCCACGATGTGAATGGTGGCCGACTCCCACGGCACGATGTCGCCGTTGAGCCACAGATATGGAGGGTGGGACATTCGTTGCTCCGAATTAGATTTCCCAATCTTCGATCCTCAGCCCTCGTACACGGCCAAACTCGCGCGTGTTGTGGGTGACGAGAATCAGGTTATGAGACAGGGTAATAGGGGGCGAACCGATTGAAGGCGATGGAGTACGCTTAGGGAGCGCCCGTTCAAGTTGTGCCGGCCATTCGGTTAGCCCTGTCTGTCCCTCGAGCGGCACCGGCTGAACGATGACCGTCACTTCCACGTCTGTATTCGGCACACCGCAACCACTTGCCTACAGCTTATTTCGATTCCTGCTCCATGTCAAACCTATGTGCAGTTGCAGGCTCGAAGAGGGATGGACATGATCAACATAATTGACATGATTTGCCCAAACACCAGCCAGAAATAGCCCAAATCATGTTAATCTTATAAATCATGGCTAGTTGCACAGCGTTGGGGGTGGCGCTGGCAGTAGGGGGTGAGGCCGGGGAAGCGGCTACGGTGAGCGGCAACCCAGGCGTAGGCGTGGTCGGCCAAGGCGCGGAGGAGGGGAAGCTCGTACAGGCGGAGGAGCCAGGGCCAGTCGAGGGCAACGGCCAGGGCGGCGAAGATGGCCCCCGCGCCTCGAAAGCGAACGCCATAGGCGTCCATAGCCCAGGCAGCCTGCTCCGCCTCGGCGTAGGTGAGGCTCAGCCGGCCAGGCGCGCCCGGCTCCTGGAACGGTGCGAGCCAGAGCCGATGGCGCGA
>JAHCIP010000160.1 GCA_026129165.1 Anaerolineae bacterium | reverse complement strand
TGTTGTTGCGCGGAGTGTCAGGCGGCGTGCCGCTTCAAGCCAGGGTGGTTGACGCCCGGTGAGGCGGAGAGGGTAGCTGACTATCTGGGCGTCAGCCTGGATAGCCTGTTTCGGACGCGGCTGATGGTGGACCGCTGGGGCCGCGACCGGATCGTTTTTGTCCTGTCGCCGGCCGTGGTCGAGGTTAGCCCCGGCCAGGAGTTCCTGTCCACGACGCGCGGCCAGTGTATCTTCTATGCGGAGGGCCGCTGCACGATCCACCCCGTCAAGCCCTTCGAGTGCCGCGCCATGCTCCACGGCCAGCCGCCGACCTACCACGCCGAAGCCGCCCGCGCCTGGGACACACCCGCCGCCCAGCGCCAGATTCGCCAACTCCTGGGCCGCGAACCTGTAGCCGAGGAACGAAGTATATTACACAACCTGTTGGGGTGTGGGTCAGAGTTCTAATCAAACTCTAGTCTAACCCAGGCCAAAATGCTTTGACTTTTACCGAGCGTTACATTAGAATGAATAGCGAGTCACCGATTTTGACCTGGCATAGTTCACCTCACCGTAACGACTTCAGCGCCCGACTCGGTCCGACGGGAGTCGTTACGGCCTTGTAAGCTGGTGGAGGAGTGATGACGACGAACCTGCCCCCGTATGGCGCGCCCCCGCCGACGGAACCGCCGAAGCGCAATCGAACGATGTTGATTGTTGGAATTGTCCTGGCGGTGTGCTTGCTGTTGACCCTCTGTATCTCCCTGCTCGGTGTCGGCGCGTTTGTGATGACGCGCGAGGGCGGACTGAGCGGACTGCTCAATCCCAGCCCCAGCCAGCCGACGCAACCCGAACGCCCCGCAGCCCAGGCGACCCAGCGCCCGGCGCAGGGCCAGCCCGCCCAACCGCAGCCCCAGGCGACCCAACGCCCCGGCCAGGCGCCCCAGGCGCAGCCGACTCAGCGGCCGGCTGCGCCCAGCAGTGGTGGCGCGACCAAAGCTTCGCCCGACACGCTGCGCATTCCGGGCGGCGACCCGCCCACCCTGGACCCCGCCCTGGCCCAGGATTCGACCTCGGCCAACTACATCGTTGAAATCTTTAGCGGTCTCGTCACCATTAGCCGCGACCTCAAGATCCAGCCCGACCTGGCGAAAGACTGGACCGTCAAGGACGGCAAGGTCTATACCTTCAATCTGCGTGACGATGTGACCTTCCACGACGGCAAGAAGCTGACAGCCAACGACTTCAAGTACAGCCTCGAACGGGCCTGCGACCCGCGCACTGGCTCAGTCGTCGCCGATACCTACCTGGGTGACATCGTCGGCTGCCGCGACAAGCTCACGCGCCGCGCCCAGGCTGTTTCCGGGGTCAAGGTGATTGACGACAAGACGCTGGAAATTACCATTGACGGGCCCAAGCAGTACTTCCTGGCGAAGCTGACCTATCCGACCGCCTTTGTCGTAGACGAGAAGAACGTGACCGCCGGTGGCCGCACGTGGACCAACAAGCCCAACGGTACTGGCCCCTTCAAGCTGCAGCGCTATGACATCGGCCAACGCATCGTCCTCGAACGCAACGACACCTACTACGGCGACCCAAAGCCAGCCTTGAAAACCGTGGACTTCACGCTGGCGGGCGGCTCCAGTCTCATCATGTACGAGAACGGCGAACTGGACATCGCGGGCGTCGGCCCGAACGATATCGAGCGCGTCCTGAACCCCAGCGACCCGCTCAATAAGGAGTTGGTGGTCCAGGAAGACCTCAGCACCTCCTACGTCGCGTTCAATGTCGCCAAGCCGCCCTTCGATGATGTCAAGGTGCGCCAGGCGTTCGCCCAGGCCCTTGATCGGCAGAAGCTGGTGGATGTGGTGCTCCGCAATACGTCCAAGATTGCCGATGGCATTGTGCCGCCCAACATGCCTAACTACAAGCGCGGCGACACGAAGGCGCCGGCCTTTGACGCGGCCAAGGCCAAGCAACTCCTCCAGGAGTCGAAGTACGCGGGCAAGCTGCCTGATGTCACCATCAACATCAGCTCGGCGGGCGGCGGCGCGCCGTCGGACCTGATCCAGGCCATGGTCGAGATGTGGCGGCAGAACCTGGGCGTGGATGTCCAGATTGAGCAGACGGAGTTTGCCGTCTTCCTGCAGGACGTCAGCCGCCAGCCGAACCCGTACCAGATGTACTCGCTGGGCTGGATCGCGGACTACCCGGACCCGCAGAACTTCCTGGACATCCTGTTCCATAGCAAGAGCCTGGATAATCACACCGGCTACTCGAACACCAATGTGGACAAGTTGCTGGACCAGGCCGCCATCGAGGCCGACCCGGCCAAGCGGCTAGCGCTCTACCAGCAGGCCGAGCAGCAGATCATCAACGATGTACCCTGGATTCCCCTCCTGCACGGTATTGATCACCTGCTGGTCAAGCCGTATGTCAAGGGCTACCAGCCGTCGCCGCTGATCGTGCCGGTGTACAAGTACGTCTCAATTCAGAAGTAGTGGTCGGTGGTCAGTGGCTAGTGGCTAGTGAACAGACAGCCACTGACCCTCTTCTCTCGGCAAGGTGGCAGGTGTGGCCGTCAAGAGCTACCAGGAACTGATTGTCTGGCAAAAGGCGATGGACCCGGTAGTCGCAATCTATCAAGCCACCCGCACCTTGCCGAGAGAAGAGATGTTTGGCCTGACCAGCCAGATGCGCCGCGCCGCTGTCTCTATCCCATCCAACATTACGGAAGGACAAGGACGGCACACCACCAAGGGGTTTCTCAATCATCTGTCCATAGCCTACGGCTCGCTCAACGAGCTTGAAACCCAACTTCTGATTGCCAAACGGCTGGAGCTACTGGACCAAGACCAGGCCAACCCTATCCTGGGCCAAATGGCGGAAGTGGCTCGTCTGCTCAATGCGCTCTCGAATGCCCTGCAAGCTAAACTCAACTCTTAGCCCTGACCACCGACCACTGACCACTAACTTATGACTGCCCAAATCATTCGGCGTCTGCTCTGGCTGCCCTTTCTCCTGATCATCCTGACCATCATCACCCTGGCGCTGGCCTACTACGGCCCCGGCGACCCGGTGCAGGTGATGCTTGGCCCGCGCGCCCCCAAAGAGGCGGCCGAAGCCCTGCGTCAGCAGTTGGGCCTCAACGACCCCTTCCCCGTTTATGTCGTCAAGTACATCTCCAAGGCCCTCCAGGGCGACCTGGGTGAGTCGTACAAGTATCGCGGCCAGCCCGTCGGCCCGCTCATCTGGGAGCGGCTGGGTGTGTCGGCGCAACTCAACCTGGCCGCCTTACTCATCGGCACGGTGATCGGCATCTTCCTGGGCACCGTCGCCGGTCTGTTCCGCAACTCCTGGGTGGACTACGGCATCATCTCGACGGTTGTCCTGCTCGACTCGATTCCCACCTTTGCCATTACCTTACCGCTCTTGTTTCTGTTCGCGGTCCGCTGGCGGATTCTGCCGCCGGGCGGGTGGCAAGGGCTGCTGGACATCCGCGCCATCCTGCCCATCGCCATCCTGTCCCTCGGCCCCATGACCGTCTTCGCCCGTCAGACGCGGGCCAACCTGCTGGAGGTGATCGGCCAGGACTATATCCGCACGGCCCGCTCCAAGGGCCTGCCAGAGAGCATGGTCATCACCAGCCATGCCCTGCGCAACTCGCTCATCCCGCTGACGACGCTATTCGGCCTCGCGCTGGGCGGCAGCCTCATCGGCGGCTCGTTCTTCATGGAAACCCTCCTGGGTATCCCCGGTATTGGCCGCCTGGCCTTCGAGACGTTTCTCGCCCGCGATTACCCCGTCATCACCGCGCTGGTCATCCTGACGGCGGCGACGATTGCCATTGCGAACCTGGTGGTAGATGTAGCCTATGCCTACATAGACCCCCGTATCCGCGCGACGTGAGAGACAAAGACCCTCACCCTAACCCTCTCCCACGGGGAGAGGGAACCTGTTAGGAGAGTTGAATGGCTGTTGCTCAAGGAGTTCGCCCCACCGGGCAAGGAGCCTGGGTCCCCCAGGCTACCTCGCGGCGCAGCCGCTTCATAGATGGCTGGCGGCGATTCAGCCGGCATAAGCTCGCCGTCCTGGGGCTATTCATCGTTGGCGCATGGATTGTCTGCGGGCTGTTCGCCCCCTGGATTGCCCCTTACTCGTACCGAGAGAACAACCTGGCGGTTTCGCAGCAGCTGCCCAGCGCCGAACACTGGCTGGGGACTGACCGACTGGGCCGCGACCAGTTGAGCCGCCTCATCTGGGCGGCCCGCACGGCCCTCATCGTTGCGCCCTTCGCCGTGACCGTCTCGTTTGCCCTGGGGCTGATTTTTGGCTCGTTGGCGGGCTATCTCGGCGGTTGGGTCGAGGGCATCATCATGCGCGTGGCCGATGTCCTGCTGGCCTTCCCCGGCCTGCTCTTCGCCCTGCTGCTGAGCGTCACCCTCAAGCCGCGCCTGGTGAGTATGATGGAGGCCAGTTCGGTTTTGAAGGACCTGGTGCGGTCTGGCTACGCCGAACTCATCATTGTCATCCTGGCCCTGAGCGTCGTCGGCTGGCCGGGGCTGGCGCGTCTCGTTCGCGCCCAGGTGCTCTCGTCCAAAAACTCCCTCTATATCGAAGCCGCGCGCGCCAGCGGCGTCAACACCTGGCGCGTTATCCGCCAGCATATCCTGCCCAATATTCTCGCGCCGATCATCGTTGTCCTGTCTATGTCACTGGGCGGAGCGGTCGTGGCCGAGTCGGGGCTGAGCTTCCTGGGGCTAGGCGTCGAGCCGCCCATCCCCAGTTGGGGCAATATGATTTATGAGAATGCCTCCAATGGACTGTGGCGTACCGCCAACGCGCCCTACCTCGTCTGGGCGCCCGGCGCCATTGTTAGCCTGCTCGTGTTTGCCTTTAGCTTTATCGGCGATGGGCTAAATGAGGCGCTTAACCCGCAGATAGGGGAGGGGTCGCGGTAGGCCGGAGTTGACAGCAGCGGGAATACTTGCTACTATAACCGCCGTCATCGTCGGACTAGACAGATTTCCCACATCTCGTATAATAGCGGGGCACGGATGACGAAGACGTGAATCTAGTCCATCATTAAGTTTCACGCTCGTCGCCCTACGTGACTTGCCCGGTAGAACTTATCCGTCCTGTATCGGAGGCCTCATGGGGACCCTGCTCGACGTTAAGAACCTCAACACGCGTTTCTACACCCAGGATGGGGTGGTCAACGCGGTCAACGATGTGTCGTTCACCCTGGACGAGGGTGAGACGCTGGCCGTCGTGGGCGAAAGCGGTTCGGGGAAGAGCGTGACGATGCTATCCGTCATGCGCCTGATTGCCTCGCCGCCGGGTCGCATCACCAGCGGTGAGATTATGTTCGACGGTCGTGACCTGTTGAAGCTGGACGATGACGAGATCCGCCAGATTCGCGGCAATCGCATCGCCATGATTTTCCAGGACCCAATGACGTCGCTTAACCCGGTGTTGACCATCAACCAACAAATCAGCGAGGTGCTCCAACTGCACCTCGGCATGGACAAGGCCGCCGCCAAGCGCCGCGCCATCGAGTTGCTGGAGAAGGTCAATATCCCCGAGGCGGCCCGCCGCGTGGATGACTACCCCCACCAGTTCTCCGGCGGTATGCGCCAGCGCGTGATGATCGCCATGATGCTCGCCGCCAACCCCCAGTTGCTCATTGCCGACGAGCCAACGACCGCCCTCGACGTGACCATCTCGGCCCAGATTCTGGACCTGGTCAAGCGCCTGAAGAAAGAGGTGGGCATGGCCGTCATCTGGATCACCCACGATCTGGGGGTGGTCGCGGGCATGGCCGACCGCGTCATCGTCATGTACGCCGGCCGCATCGTCGAGCAGGCGCCGGTCGGCGAGCTATACGCCAGCCCCAGGCACCCCTATGCCCTCGGCCTGCTCAAGTCCATCCCCCGTCTGGACGAAATCCGCAAAGAGAAGCTGGAACCGATTGAGGGCCTGCCCCCAGACCTGATCAACTATCCGACGGGCTGCCCGTTCGCCCCGCGCTGCCCCTATGCCATTCAGAAGTGTCTCGAAGAGCGCCCGCCGCTGGCTCCGACCACAAGCACCAAGCACTTGTCGGCCTGTTGGCGCTGGCAGGACGTCAAGCGATAGCTGCATCTCATCCGGAGGTATTATTTCATGGCGAGCCAGGTATCCCAACCCCAAGCGGCGACCAGCGGCGCGGCGAGTAGCCAGGACACGTTGGTCAGCATCCGAGGGCTGAAGAAGTATTTCCCCATTACCAAGGGCATTATCTTTCAGCGTCATGTCGGCGACATCAAGGCTGTGGACGGGCTGTCCTTCGACATCAAGAAGGGCGAGACATTGGGCATGGTGGGTGAGTCGGGTTGCGGCAAGTCCACGACGGGCCGCGCCATCCTCCAGCTCCACAAGCCGACGGCGGGCGAAGTTCTGTTCCGCGACAACGGTCAGATGGTGGACCTGGTCAAGATGAAGGGTGAGGATCTGCGCAAGATGCGCCGCCGCATCCAGATGATCTTCCAGGACCCCTATGCCTCGCTCAACCCGCGTATGACCGTTGGCAACATCATCGCGGAGCCGCTGGAAGTCCACGGCATCCTCAAGGGCAAGGCCGCCCAGGAGCGTGTCCAGGAACTGCTCCAGGTCGTCGGCCTCAACCCCTACTTCGTCAACCGCTACCCCCACGAGTTCTCCGGCGGCCAGCGCCAGCGCATCGGCGTCGCTCGCGCCCTGGCGGTCAACCCGGACTTCATCGTGTGCGACGAGCCGATCTCGGCCCTCGACGTGTCCATCCAGGCGCAGGTCATCAACCTGCTGGAAGACTTGCAGGCCCAGTTCGACCTGACCTACCTGTTCATCTCCCACGACCTGTCGGCGGTGCGCCACATCTCCGACCGCGTGGCCGTCATGTACCTGGGCTGGATTGTCGAGCTGGCCGACCGCGATACCATGTATCGGAACCCGCTGCACCCGTACACCAAGGCGCTGCTGTCCGCCGTGCCCATCCCCGACCCGGCCATCGAGGCCAAGCGCGAGCGCATCATCCTGACGGGCGACGTGCCCAGCCCGGCCCGACCGCCGGCCGGCTGCCGCTTCCACACGCGCTGCCCCATCGCCCAGAAGGGGCTGTGTGATGTCCAGGTGCCGGAGTTCCGCAACGTGGGCAACAACCACTTTGTCGCCTGTCACCTCGTCCCCGACGGCGCGGGGTGAGGCCGCCTGACGGTTTGAGTCACGCACCATACGACAGGGCGCGGAGGATGTACATGCCTCCGCGCCCTGTGCCGTGTCTGCCCCCTGCAATTTGGCATCACCCGTAGGGGCAACCACGGAGGGCTGCCCCCCTCGGATATCCCCCCCGCTCCGCGCAATTTCGAGATTTCCCCTATTTCGCCCCCGAACCGCGAACCAATGGGGAAGCCTCCGCATACAGCTTAGTAGAGTCTACGCGCATATTTGTCGCCTCGGTTACAACGAGGCTATAATTAGGCGCGTTACCGTTTGCCCCCATTGCGGGGTATTTCACCTAATTTCACGTTTACTGGAGGAGATTCAGATGAGGAAATCTGTAGCTCTCGTGTTGTTGGTCCTGCTCGTCGCCCTCGCGGCGTGCGGCGGCCAGACGACACAGCAGCCTGCGCCCACCACAGCGCCGGCCCCCAAACCAGCCGCGACCCAGGCCCAGTCGGCGGCCCCGACCCAGGCTCCGGCCCCGACCCAGGCGCCGGCCGCCAAGGCCACGGAAGCCCCGAAGCCGGCGGCGACCACCGCGCCTGCTGCCCAACCGACCCAGGCCGCCGCGGCCAAGGGCGGCGTCGTGCGCATCAGCGTCGCCACCTACCCTGACAGCCTCGACCCCGGCGCGGCCTCGTTCAGCAACGAGATCGAGCACCTGCGCATGCTGTATGAGGGTCTGACTACGCTGGACAAGGACCTCAAGATTGTCGGCGGCGCGGCGGAGAAGTGGGATGTGTCGGCGGACGGTCTGACGTGGACTTTCAAGCTCCGCCCCGGCCTGAAGTTCAGCGATGGCTCGCCCCTGACCGCCAAGGACTTTGAGTGGACGATCAAGCGCTCGGCCAGCCCCGAACTCGCGGGCCAATACCAGGCCGAGACCTTCCTCATCGAAGGCGCCGAGAAGTACGGCACCGCCGACCTGAAGGCGACCTCGAAGGAAGACCTGCAGAAGCTGCGTGACGCCGTCGCCGTCAAGGCCGTGGACGACACGACCCTGACCATCAAGACCATCAAGCAAGCCGCCTACTTCCCCTTCACCACCAGTCTGTGGATTTTCTATCCCCTCAAGCAATCGGTGGTGGAGAAGGGTGGCGAGAACTGGTTTACCAAGGCCGAGAACCACATCGGCAACGGCCCTTTCAAGCTCCAGACCCTTAAGGAGAAGGAGCAGGCCGTCCTCGTCCCGAACCCCAACTTCCGCCAGCCCGTCAAGCTAGAGCGCATGGAGTTCCGCTACATCACCGACTCGAAGGTCGCCTTCGAAGCCTACAAGAACGGTGAGCTGGACATTATTCCTCTGGCCGCCGAAGACCTTGAAACGGCGCTGAAAGACGCGAACCTGAGCAAGGAAGTTGTGCGCTATCCGCAGGGCTGCACGCTGGGTATGCTGTTCAACCAGGCCGTTCCGCCCTTCAACAACAAGGACGCCCGCGTGGCCTTCGCCAAGGCCGTGGATCGCGACAAATATGTGAATGACGTGCTGCGCGGCATCGCCAAGGCGACGACTTCGTGGATCGCGCCCGGCATCGCTGGCTACAGCAAGGACGCCGGCGCCGACCTGAAGTACGATCCGGCCGCCGCCAAGGCCGCCTGGCAGAAGGCGGGCTACACGGGCGAGGTCAAGATCACCTACGCCTCCTCGCCGCGCAACAAGACGCGCTTCGAGTTCATCGCCAGCCAGATCCAGGCGAGTCTGGGCATCACCCCGGTTCTCGACCCGGTCGAGGCGACGACGATGACGGCGCTCCAGAAGAGCAAGCAGACCTTCCCGCTCATCACCATCGGCGGCTGGTGCTCCGACTACCCCGACCCGCAGAACTGGATGAGCGTCTACTGGGACAGCAAGGCGTTCGCCGACCGCTACAGCTACAAGAATGACCAAGTGGACAAGCTGCAGCAGCAGGGCGACATCGAGCGCGACCCGGCCAAGCGTATCCAGTTCTATCAGGACGCTGAGAAGCTCGTCCTCGGCGACGTGGCGATTGCCCCGCTCTATAACACCGAGAACGTGTTCCTGGTCAAGCCCTACGTCAAGGGCTACTCCACCACCGCCCAAGACCACTTCCCCGGCGAGTTCAACATCTATGACGTGAGCGCCGCGAAGTAGGCTAGACTAAAAGGCCTGACAGGTTTCAGAAACCTGTCAGGCCTTTTTTGTTTCCTTAGGGCAGGCTGAACGCGATGTCGCCGTTGGGACGGACGGTAATCGTCGGGCAGAGGGGCACGCCCACTTCAGTCTTGAAGGTGAAGTTCTTCAACCCGTCATTGATGCGGCCGTCAATGTAGTGCTCGGCGATGTTGACCAGACCCAGGCTCAGGACGTCGGTAACCCAGTTGGCGTCCACGTGGACCTGCACATTGCTCGCCGTCAGCGTAATCTTACCGTTGCTGCACGTCACCGCCATGTCGAAGTCAACGTCCACCTCGGGGTCGAACCAGTTGTCTAGGTCATAAGCCAGGTCCAAGTCCACATGCACGGTGTGGTCGTCCTTGCGGGTGACCTCGACGGCGCGGCCCGAGATTTGACCCCAGTATAGCTTCGTGCCATGGAGCTTGTCGCCGATGATACTCTCGATGCGGCTCTCCAACTCCTCGCGGGGGATGAGCAGGGGCGGGAAGGGTTGGGTGTACTGCTGCCACAGGCTGTGGGCGCGGAGCGTGGCGCGGGACACGGTGAGGCTGGGCGCGTGGCCGTCATTGCCATCCAGCCAGCGGCAAGGGGTGCGGCCCACGGCGAGGTTCTGACTGTAGATCCGCTTGCCGTTGATGAGCAGGTCGAACGACTTCAAGCACAGCCCATCGTTGCCTTCCTTCGTGATGCGGAGGTACTTGATGTCGTCGAGCTTGCTCAGGTTGGTCAGGACCAGGTCATAGGTGAAGTCGCTGTCGCGCTCGAAGTCATCGCGGCCGTAGTCGAGCCACGTGCGGTGGTTGTCGTTGAGTTCGACCTTGACGCTGTCGTCGGTCCCGGCGTCATCCACGTCGGCGACGACCATGCGCAGTTGCGCGCGCCAGATGGCGGTGTCCTCGGATGGGCCAGGGGGCGGTGGGCACGTATCGCGGCTAATCGTACCGCTGTTGTTTGACTCGTTGCTCTCGGCGACCGTGTGATTGGCGTCGAGGATGACCTGGAGAGAGACGCTACACGCCGTCTTAGGGTAGTCGAAGCTGAACGTGCGGCTTTGGCCCTCGGCGAGGGCGCCCACATTAAACGTGCGGACTGTCGTCGCGCCGTCTTTGACGACCGCCTGCGAGGCGCCAGCGGCGCGCGTCCCGCCATTGGTGGCCGTGAACGATACCCGCCACTGCGCGCCATTGGGGTCGGCGCTGCGCGTCCCCAGTCTCAGGTCGGGGCGGTCAGGCGGGTCAATGATACAGGGGGGACAGGGGGGCGCCGCTTCGGCGACGTGAGTCGCCTGGCTAGCGGCCAGGAATGCCAGGGTGAGGAGCGCCAGAATGGCGAGGAACTTGGGAACTAACTTCATGGACATATTTGTGCCTTCCTTGTCTTTGTGCTGAAGCTTACCAGGGTAAAAAGGTACTATCAGCCTAAGCCAAAAACGGGCGACACGCCATGAAATCGGTCACACTCAAGTTGTAAAGTTGGTCACACTAAAAAAGCCCTGACGGGTTTTCAAAACCCATCAGGGCTGCCATAACCGTAAGTTTATCGGCGCTGGCCCGAAAAGGTCCCCATGTAGGCGATGAGGTCGTTCAGCTCGGCGTTGGTGACCTGGGCCTGGTTATAGGCGGGCATGCCGGTCCGCCCGTTGCGGATGACTTGCTGCGCTTCACGATCAGCCCCGCGCAGCCGCAACTCGCCGGGCGCGTTGCCCACCGCCCCGTGGCAATTGGCGCAGCCCTGCGCGAAATAGACCGCTGCCCCGTGATGGACCGGGTCGCCATTGGGGTCGGCCATCGCCAGTTGCGTTGCGTCCGGCGTCGGGACGGCCAGCGCGCCGCTCCCCTTGGGCAGCGCCCGCATGTAGCTGACCAGCGCCCAGAGGGTCTGGTCGTCGTACTGCTGTCCGAAGGCCGGCATGCCGGCGAAACTCAGGCCGTTCTTGAGAATCCAGAACAATTGGGCGTCGCTCTTCTCCTGGGTATCCTCACCCCGTAGGTCCGAGGCTGGCGGGTAGAGGCCCGCGCCAAACGCCCCGCGCCCGTCGCCATTGGCCCCATGGCACACCGCGCACGAGCCGGTGTAGGCGTTGCGACCGGCCTCCACGGCGCGTGGGTTCGTACCGAGCGGGTTCGGCGCGTTGCCGCCCTGGCGCGAAGCCAGGGAGACCGCGATGTCGCCATACAGCCGTTCCAGGGGCAGGTCACTGCGGTGGGCAATCGCCAGCGGCATCCCCACCCCCACCACTACCACCAACATACCAATCGCGCCGACCAGGCAGCCCAGAGGCAGGGCGAACCATCCGGCGCGACTGCCGCCTCGCGGCGGGGTATTTGATTGCATTGTCATAGGTCTTGTCGTCCTCTGTGTCTCTTGCAGTCTCTCTCTATCCTAATGGGCGCGGTTAAGAATTGGCTGAGATGCTGGGTAACATGGTTAAGAAAATCATAAGAAAGCGGTCTCTTGTCCAGGCGTCGTAGACGTGCTATGATAGAGGGCATCAGCGAGTGGAGAGCAACTCTCATGCCCCCGCCGGCGTGGCTGCACCTGTTTCAGCGCGTCTTCCCCAGCGCCAACCATGTCCTGGTGCGCGGGCCGCGTCCCATCCTGGTGGACACCGGCTTCGGTAGCGACTTCCCGGCCACTGAGGCGTTGGTCCGCGCGGCGGGCGTCGAGCCGCGCCGGCTCGCCCTCGTCGTCAACACGCACTACCATAGCGACCACATTGGCGGCAACTACGGCTTCCAGACCGGCTACGGTGTATCTATCGCCGCGCACCGCTGGGAGGCTGGTGTGATCAACCGCCGCGACCCGGAAGCCTGCGCCTCCGCCTGGCTCGACCAGCCCATTGAGCCGTACCGCGTGGACCGCCTCTTGAGCGACGGCGACGAACTAAACACAGGTGAGGTCGTCCTCCAGGTCGTCCACACGCCCGGCCACACCCTCGGCCACATCTCGCTCTACGCGCCCCAGGACGGCGTGCTCATCGGGGGCGACGTCTTCCACGGCGACGACGTGGCGTGGCTCAACCCCTTCCGCGAGGGCGTGGGGGCGATCGAGCGCGCGCTGGAGACGCTGGACAAGCTGGCCCGCTTGCGGCTGACCTGGGCCTGCTCCGGCCACGGCCGGCCGATGGACGACCCGCTCGCCAGCCTGGACGCGGCCCGCCGCCGCTACGAGGGCTGGCTGACCGCGCCGGAGAAAGTCGCCTGGCACGGCGCGAAGCGCATCTTCGCCTATCACCTCATGCTATGCGACGGCCTGCCCGAAGCCGACGTCGCCCCCTACCTACTCGGCCGCGCCTGGTTCCACGACTACGCCGTCCACGTCTTCGGCCTGCTGCCCCAGGACTTTGTCGCGCCCTTCCTGGTCGAGATGCGGCGGTCCCGCGCCGCTGACTGGCGAGCGGGCCGCCTCGTCGCGCTGACGCCGTACCACGCCCCGCCGCCGGGCTGGGCGCGCGCGCCCACTCGTGTAGCAGAGTGGAACGGCTGAACGTGGACAACAATGAATGTGTTGCCCGATAGTCATTCATCTACCTCACGTGAAGGCATCTTCAATCTCTATCGGTCATGGCAAGGTACAATAGACAAGAATTCAACCAGCACACTGGGCTGAACCATCATTACGGAGGGCCAAATGATCCAGACCGCTCGTGTCTCGCTGTGCCTGTCGTTCTGTCTAGTTGCGCTACTGATGGCGGCGCTCCGGCTTGCCCCTCCCGCGAGCGCCGCCCCCCTCGCCCAATGTCCCCCCAAGCTCTACTTCACCTATGTCCCCCCCTACGGCAGCTTTGAGGACCTGTGGGGTGGTGTAGACTGTGTTCAACCCGCCAACTACAAAGTCGCCGTCTATATCTTGGTCAATGGAGGGTGGTGGACGAAGCCCACTTTCGCTGAACCTCTCACCCCCATTCGCGCCGATGGAACCTGGACGGCGGACATCACGACCGGTGGCAATGATCAGAACGCCACGCGCATCGCCGCCTTCCTGGTCCCCAATGGCTACACCCCGCCGCCCATGAATGGTGGGCCTGATTTGCCCATCGTCTTGTACCAGACCGCCGTGGACTACATAGACCTCCCGCGTGGTCCCCTACAGGTGACGATTACGATTTATCCCACCCGGACCCGAACGGCCACTACCACCCCTGCTACCT
>JAHCIP010000016.1 GCA_026129165.1 Anaerolineae bacterium | reverse complement strand
GGACGTTACCGAAGAACAGGTAGACAAACTGACTCTGGCCGATGCCGAGCCGAGCGCGCGCCTCCACCCGCGACAGGGTGTTGGGGTACGGCTCGATGAAGTGGCCGTGCGGGATGACCAGGACACTATGCTCGCGGTGGAAGTGGCTCAGTACCAGATGGCGGCCGTGCTCGCAGTGGGCGATGACCGCCGTGGCCAGGGCGCACAGGCTCGTCTGCACCAGGCGGTCCAGTTCAGGGTGCGCGCTCTCGTGCGGGTAGAGGTTGTGGACCGTCCACACCACGCGGTAGCCCAACTCCCGCGCCAGGGCCAGGTTGGCGACCAGGTCGCTGGCGCGGCGAATCGCCTCGGCCGGGTCGCTGGACTGGTACATATAGTTGGGCCAGTTGAGATGGAGGACGTCTACCCTGTCCTGGTGGGCGCGGAGCCAGTCGGGCGTCAGGTCCTCGGCGTAACCAGGGACCATCTCGATGCCCAGCGGCGCGAGGGCGCGGGCCAGCAACCCGCCGTAGGGGTTAGCCCGCGTCAGCGACAGCCCCGCTGCCTCCCAGTAGAATACGACGCGCATCAATCCCTAATCCCTATCCTCTGCCCAGTTTGCGCTGATTGGTACGCCGCCTCGATGACCTGCATCCCCGCCAGGCCGTCCTCGCCGGGGATGGGCATGGGCACGCCCGCCGTGACAGCCTCGCCCAACGCCTGGAGCAGAGCGACGTGGGTGCGCGGCCCGCCCACGGGTATCTCGAAGACCCGCTCGCCCGCCTCGGTCCAGACATGGGTGACGCCCGACGAGTCCTTGCTGTTGATGGGCGCGGCGTGGATGGAGCCGCGCGTCCCCCAGATTTCGACCGTGTTCTGACCCTGCGGGTCGAAGTTGGCCGTGCTCCAGTGGGTGGTGATGACGGCCTGGGCGCCGTTCGCCAGCCGCAGCAGCAGGGTGGCCGTGTCCTCGACAGGCGAATCCGACGCCAGGGTATCCACCAGGGCGCTGACCTCGATGGCGGGACCGACCAGGAAGCGGACCAGGTCAATGCAGTGCGGCGCGAGGTCGAGCAGGGGACCGCCCCCACCGATAGACGGGTCGTGACGCCAGGCGCCCGGCGCGGGCGGGTAGCGGTCGGAGAAGGCCACGCGCACAGCGGTGACCTGCCCAATGACGCCGTCAGCCACCAGTTGGCGGATCTGTTGGTGGCGGGCGTTATAGCGCTGGTAGTAGCAGACCATGAGCGGGACGCCATGCTGCTGGCACACATCCACGATAGCCCGCGCCTCGTCGACGGTCCTCGCCAGCGGCTTCTCGCACAAGATGACCTTGCCCGCTTGAGCCGCCAGAGTCACATTATCGAAGTGGGCGACGGGTGGCGTGGCGATGTAGACGGTGTTGACCGCCGGGTCGGCCAGCAAGTCCTCGACGCGGTGATAGGCGCGCGAGACGCCGTGCCGGGCGGCGAAGGCGTCGGCCCCGGCACGGTCGCGCCGCATGACGGCGGCCAACTCGTGGCCGGTCGTCTCGCGCATAGCCGAAACCATCTGGCGCTCGGCGATCTGCCCCGCGCCGATGATACCCCAGGTGAGGGTCATGGAAGTCTCCAGTAGACAGTAGACAGTAGACAGTAGTCGGTAGTCGGTAGTCGGTAATCCGCCTTCTGACTACTGTTTACTGACTACTGTGTACTCTCTCCTACAGGGGCTTGGCCCGCCACACGAGGTGCAGCAGGTTGCCGTCGGGGTCGGTAAAGAAGACCAGCTTCGAGCCGCCGAAGCTCTCGCGCACCGGCCCGGCATAGGTGATGCCTTTGGCCTTCAGCGCCTGGTACGTCGCGTCAAAGTCGTCTACCGCCAGGGCGATGTGGCGCAGCCCCGCGTCATCCATCACATTAGCGGGACGCAGCTTGGCGTTGGCCGGCAGAATCTCAAACATCCCGCCGCCGGGCAGCTTCACAAAATAGGTACGGTTCTCTTCCGACGCCAGCGCCATTTCGAAGCCCAACGTGTCGCAGTACCACTGGGCGAGCGCCTTGGAGTCCGCGCTAAAGATGGCGATGTGCTCAATAGCCTTAATCATGACTCGATTTCCTCCAGGTGTACCTCGCGCCTCGCTTGGAGAGCGCGGTCAATGGCCGCCGCCACCCGAATCGCCGCCAGCCCGTCCCGGCCCGTGACGACTGGCTCCCACAGCCCACGCACGACGCCGGCGAAGTGGCGCGCCAGCGAACGGAACGCGCCCTCGGTCTGACCGTGAAAGACAGGCGAGTAGGCATTATCGGGATACTCGACGCCACTCTCTCGATAGATTGCCAGGCCGTGTTCATAGCCCAGCACCTCGGCCGCGCCTGTGGTGCCGTAGACGGTGAATAGCTCGTTCTGCGGCCGCCCGCCACGGGGCGGCGTTCCCCAGGTGTTCTCGATACGCGCCACGACGCCGTTGGCGAAGGTCAGGGTCGCCGTGATGAAGTCGTCGCGTGACGCCGCCCCGGCCCGCGACTCAGCCCGCACACTGACCACCGGCTGGCCGACGGTCCACAGCGTCATGTCAATGTCGTGGGGCATGAGCCAGTAGGGCAGCGGGAACTTGCCTACCACGCGGTCGGCGGCCGTCGGCGTCGCGTTGCGGCGGGCGTGGACGTGCAGGATGTCGCCAATGTCGCCCCGCGCTACGGCCTCGCGCATGATGGCATAACGCGGGTTAAAACGCAAGCTGTGGCAGACCATCAGCCGCCGGCCGGCCCGTTCGGCGGCCTCGACCATCGCGGCCGCGTCCACTGGCGACGTCGCCATTGGCTTTTCGCCCAGGACATGTTTGCCGGCGTCCAATGCAGTCAGGATTGGCTTCAGATGCTCCCACTCCGAAGTGCAGACAATGACGGCTTCGATGTCCGGGTGGTCGCGCAGCATGTCGGGGTAGCGGCGGTTAGGGTAGCCGGGGACACCGTGCGCATCGGCCAGACCGTAGGTCGTCGCCTCGCTCTCGCCGCACACCGCTACCAGGCGCGTCAGAGCCAGATCATCCAGCAACTTGGCATACAGCTTCCCCATGCGCCCCGGACCGATGATGGCGATGGGAACGGGCGTGACCTGTGTTTTCATAGCGCTCCCTCGACGGCTATCCGCACGCCGCCCTGCTCCGCCGAACGGGTGATGGCGTCCAGGATGGCGATAATTTCGACCGCATACTCGATAGGGCAGGCTGTCTGTCCCGTCTCGGCCATGTCCAGGATGTGGGCCAGCGTCGCCGCGTAGTAGCCGCCGTGGTCGGTAATCGCGGCGTGACCCCAGCCGTCCGCCGCGTAGACCGCCGCGTGGTAGACGGCCGGCCCCTGGCGCAGCAGGTTGACCACGCCCCGCCGCCCGTCGGCGTAGTCAATCACGACCACATCACACGCCTGGGTGCGGTGCGTGGTAAGGCTCGCCGCGCCCGGCCCAATGAGCGTGTGCAGCATCTCGACGGCATGGACACCGTAGAAGAACGGGTGACTGGCGCGAGGATTGGGGAAGGCGCCCGCGGCCGGGCCGACGGTCTGGACCAGGTTTCGGCTGCCCCAGCCCTGCGCCTCGCTGAGGAGGGTTTGCACCTCGGCGGCGTAGCGCAGCGACGAGCACGACATAAGCGGGGCGTTGTGCTCGGCGGCCAGGCGGGCCAATGCCTTAGCCTCAGCCAGGCTGTTGGTGAAGGGTTTGTCCACAAAGGTCGGTTTACCCGCCGCCAGGGCCAGCCGCGCCGGGGCGACGTGGTCATCGCCGTAGCGGTTGTTGATGCTGACCAGGTCCACCCCGTCCAGCACGTCGGCCGGGTCGCTCACGACCTCTGGTATGCGGCAGACTTCGGCCTTCTGGCGAGCCTCGGCCGGGTCCGCCCCCCACAGCTTGACCACCTGGGCGCGGCCATAAAAGGGTCCATCGGGCAGGTTCATTAGCCGGCCGTATAGCTCGGTGTGCGAGCTATCCGCGCCAATCATTCCCACGCGCAACATAGGCATCTCCTGTGCATTAACCCCTCCCCCATCCCCTCCCCTAGAGGAGAGGGGCATTTCTACTCCCCCTCCTTTTCAGGGAGGGGGCAGGGGGGTAGGTTATTCCCAACGCAAAGCAAACAGGCGGCCGGCCTGGACACGAAAGCGCAGTCGGATCGGGCGGCCGGCCAGGGCGTCCAGGTCGGCGTCGGCCCAGTGGACCGACGCGGCGACATGGTCTGTCGTCAGCGGCGTGCAACCGGCGGCCTCGAAGCCAGGAATGGGCTGGCCCGCCTCATCCAGGACTTCGACCGTCACCGCGCCGCCCTGCGCGTCGGCGTTGACCAGCAGCCGACCGCCGGGACAGACGAAGGGCTGGGTCGTCAGCGTCCCCTCGGTGTCGGTCTCCCAGGCGGCGAAGCCGTCCCGCCGCAGGCTGACGAAGCCGATGGCCGAGTCCCAGGTCTGGGCGTCGGTGTGGTGGATGATGGGGAAGCCGCCGTAGAGGAAACGCAGCTCGTCGTCGAGGACGATGGGGTCCACCGGCCCCAGGACCATGCCCGAATCCCACGCGCCCGGCGGCCCGACGGCGATAAACGGGTCACGCCAGGGCCGCTGCCAGGCCAGACCGTCGTGGCTGAAGGCCAACTGCTGGTTGAACTGGCCCGTCTCGTCGTGCATGGTCAGCACGCCCAGGTAGACCCCGCCGTAGAGGAACACAAACATGTACTGGATGTTGGCCGTCGGGTTATCCTGCTCGTCGGCCTGGACGACCACGCGCTCGCCGCTCCAGTGGATGAAGTCGTCGCTGCTGGCCCAGCAGATGACGCGCTTCGAGGTCCACGCGCCGCTGAGCATGCCGCCCCCGCCGTCGTCAAAGGACAGGCGCTCGGCCAGCAGGGTAAACTCGGCGTCCTCCTGCACCGTCGCTCCGCCGCCTGGCTGGAAGGTGACGAGGGGGCCGCGAAAGTGCGTCACGCCGTCGCGGGTGTCGGTGTGGTAGAAGGGCAGGTAGCCGCGGAACGGCTGCGGCCCGTCTGGACCGTCCACTCGCTGGCCGCGCACCTCCCATAGCTTGAAGTAGGCCACGAAGGTCGCGCGCGCCGGGTCCCACATAGTATGAATGATGTCCGAGGGGACACGCCAGACCGGATTGGCGGGGTACTCGGTCCAGTGGAGGCCGTCGGGCGAAAACGAGGCGAACTCGCCGTCGTAGGTGAAGCGGATAGCGCGGTACCGCTGGTCGGGCGGGCAGTCGGGTCGTGGGTCGCGCTCCAGACAGCGCAGCGCCTTGTGCGGGTGCGGGCCGCCGGGCAGCATGTTGCGGGCGGGCTGGCCCTCGAACGTTTCCAGCCCCAGGTCGGGCTTCTCCCAGTGAAGGCTATCATGCGAGACGGCATAGCCCCAGCGGTAATGATTGTCCGCGTGGCGGAAGGCGGCGTACCACAGGCGGTACTCGCCTGTGTCTGGGTCCACCAGCAGCCGGTTGCCCCACAGGTACGGCCCCTCGCCCTCCCACGCTTCCGTCTTGACCATAATCGGGTTGTGGGCGTACTTGGTGGGCGGGTAGAACTGCTGGCGCAGCCCCTCGACCTCGGCAACCCACAGGTCATCGAGCAACAGAATCGGGTCATGGCCGGGCGTGAGCATGGCTTTAGGCCTCCACCTGGCGCAGCAGGAACTCGATGCCCCGCCGCCGCCACTCGTCGCCCAACGAGTGGCCCTCGTCCGGCGTACACAGGAATTCCACGCCGCCCTCCGTCAGCCCGCGCTCTCGGTTGGCGTCATCGAGCGCCAGGTAGAGGCGGCAGCAGGCGGCGGTACTCACCCGCTCGTCGTGATTGCCGATGGCAAGGTGAATAGGTCGCCCCGCGAGTTGGTCCACGTAGCGTGTCAGCCGCAGGTCGGCCACGTCCTGGCGGTCCCTGTCGGCGGCAAACTCGCGCAGGATGCGCCAATCCGTCACTGGCGCGTGAGCCGCGCCGGCTCGGATGCGCGGGTCGCCAGCCATCAGCCGCAGGGCCATATAGCCGCCGCGCGACGTGCCATCCACGACGATACGCCCTGCCTCGGCCAGCCCCCGCGCCAGGCACAGGTCCACCAGGGCGCGGCCCTCCTCGACCAGCCGGGCGAAGGGGTCGCGGCCGGCGACAAAGGCGTTGCGGAAACCGACAATCCCCTCGCCGTCGGCGTTCGCCCGTTCGCCGTGGTGGGGCAAGTCCAGGCTGACGGCGCGGTGGCCGTGGGCCAGGAACAACTCAGTTCCGATGGAGTAGGGGTGGACGGTCTGGGCTGTGACGCGGTCGGAGGCCAGGCTGATGAGCAGCGCCGGGCGCGGCGCGAGACGGTCGGCTGGCGGCTGGACCAGCCGCGCCGTGACCCGCCGCTCGCCCACCTGGACCGGAAATTCCTCGACTAAAGGTGTAAATTCCTGGCTCATTACAGGTCCACCCGCCGCCCGGTGCGGCACGACTCATAAGCGGCGTCGACAATTGCCAGGAAGCGCAGGCCGTCCTCGGCGCTGACCGGAACCGCCCCGCCCTCGCGGACCGCCTGGACGAAGGCGGCCACAAACTGGTAGCCCCACTCGTCGGCGTAGACGGGCCGCCGCGCCAGGTCCAGGCGGAAGGTGCGCACGGGCGCGGTACGCCAGGCAGGGGCCGCGCTGGCCACGGTGAACTCGGAGTCGCCCGTGGGACGCCAGGTCATCGTCCCCTCGGTCCCGCGCAAGACCACGCTGGTGTCGTCGCGCGGGCCGACCAGGGGCAGCAGGTAGCCCATGTGCAGGCTCCCGTGGAGGCCATTTCGGAATTGCATGGCAACGGTGGACACGTCCTCCAGGTCGTCCTGGATGCCCACCCCTGTGCGGCTGCACAGGGCGATGACCGACTGGACCTCGTCCCCCGCCAGGTAGCGCATGAGCGTAATCCAGTGGCCGCCCTCCATGTGGAGCATCCCGCCGCCCTCGGTAGCGCGGCGGTAGAGCCACTGCTGGGGGTCACGGTGGCCGGGGGCGACCTTGACCGTCACATGGCGGACTTCCAGGTCCACCAGCCGCCCGATGACGCCTTCATCCAGCAGATGGCGCATCTGCTGGGCAATCGGATGAGCCACCCAGGGGTAGCCGACCTGGACCCACACGCCGGCCTGGCGGGCGGACTCGACCAGGGGACGCATTTCGTCGGTGGTCCGCGCCGCCTGCTTCTCAATAAATAGGTGCTTGCCCGCCTCAATCAGCCGCAAGGCGGTCGGCTGTGCTTCGTTGGGCGGCAGCATGACCACCGCCACGTCGAAGCTCTCGCGCTCTAGCAGGTCATCCAACGACGTGTAGAGCCGCGCCGTCGGGTCGGCCTGGCCCAACGCCCGTAAAGCCGCCGCCTGGTCCGGCGCCCACTCGCAATAGGCGACCACGTCCACGCCCGCCGCGGCTTTGAACGACTTGATGAGGCCGTGGCCTCGGTCCGGCTCCAGCGTGCCAGCGTGGATGCGCAGCCCGACGATGGCGGCTCGCAGGGGATGAGAATTAGGCATCAGCGTTCCTTGTCCAGGTTCAGACGAACTGCCAGGTAAACAGGGT
The DNA here is from genome assembly GCA_026129165.1 of Anaerolineae bacterium. GTDB lineage: Bacteria > Chloroflexota > Anaerolineae > Epilineales > JAHCIE01 > JAHCIE01. Next base: position 29,928 of record JAHCIP010000016.1, on the reverse strand, counting down.
GCTCAGTCGTAACTCGAATTGCACCCGCACCGCTTGACCGACGAGGGCCGACAGGTCACTCCCGCCGCGCCAGTGGACGGCCTGATCCAGGCTGTCGAGGGTCAGGGGTTGGCAATCGTCCAGGCCATAGCCTGGCAGCGGGTTCCCCGCGCCGTCGAGGAGAGCCACCCGTGTCGCGCCCCGTGAGGCGTCCAGATTGAGATGCAGCGTGCGGCCGGTGAACGTTAGGGGGTGCGTCAGCAGCCGGCCGGGGACTGAACTACCCTGCCAGCCAACATAGCGGTCGTGTTCCAGCGTGGCGAGGGCAATGCCGGTGTATTGGTTGGGGCTGTTGACCGGCTCGGTGAAGCCATGCGTGTAGCTACACCCATGATAGTAGAACCGCACCTCGTCACCGACAATGGTTGGGCGGTCGCCGCTATAGATGGTACCGGCCTCAAAGCTGCCGGCCGGACCCAGTGGGATGAACGACTCGCGCGCCGGCAAACGCTGCCACTGGATACCATCCGGGCTGTAGACCAGGTGTGGCGTAATCGGACCGTCGTCCCAGCCGCGTCCATAGGGCGGCTCGCCGGTCTTGGTCACCATAAACATCCACAGAAGACCCAGGTAGAAGCCCTGGTGCGGCCAGACATGCAACCCATAGAATTCAGCCCGGATGCCACCCTGCGCCCGCGCCCAGGCGTCGTCGGCCTCGTCGGGGTCGAGAATCGACAGGGATGGCTCAAAGTGGATGCCGTCGTCACTCTCAGCCAGCCCCATACAGCGGCGGAACAGATCCCAGCCCGGCCGGCGCTTGTCCAGCTTATGATACGACCGATAGCGGCCCCGTTGTTCGTCCCAGATGACCGTGTTGTAGTCGCCGATAGACATCTGGATGTCTTGCATAAAGTCAGCCGTCGCCCCGGCGCCAGTAGCATGAGACGCGACGCGGCCCCCCAGGACCGGCGCGGCCGTCTGAGGGGTCCAATGGACCCCGTCCGGCGAGAAGGCGACATACCAGCCGTTGCGGGTATAGTCCTTGATTTTGTTGCCGGCAGCGGCCTGGACCGGGTTCGATGGGCTAAACCATTCCGGCCCCATCCAATAGTACAGCTTATAGCGGCGCGCCGGGTCCGTTTCGGTGGGGGCCTTGACGACGGCGGGCTGATGGGCGTCCCAGTAACCCGGCTGGAGGATGATATTGTTGGCTGTGCTGCCCTGCCACGTCTCAAGGCCCAGGTTCGGTTTACGCCAGTGTAGGCCGTCGTCCGAGAAGGCCGTGCAGAGCAACACTTCAGCCGGATGGCCCTCGTACCACATCTGCCAGCGCCCCGTGACCGGGTCATACTCGACGGTGGTGAACAACTGGACCAGGCTCCCCTCCCAGGGCTGGTCAGCGACCAGGATGGGATTGCGCGGATGCTTGGTAGGACGGTTCTGAAGGATGCGGATCAACTGGCTCTCAGCGATAAGCGCCTGGCTGTTGAACCAGAACTGCCGTTGTTGGTTGATGGCAAAGGGGGGCATTAAAGTACGGTCTCCTCGCCGCAGGCCAGGGCGGAATAGATCGAGTCCAGGTGCATGACAAACTCGGCGGTAATCAGGATGGTCGTCGTCGGCTTCGGCGGGTCTTCCAGTTGTCGCGTCTGGACCCAGTGGCCGTCGGGGAACTGGTTGGCGATAAACCAGTCGCCCAGTTTGACGGCCCAGTCGCGGTAGACGCTCTCGCGCGTGACCAGATAGAGTAGGGCCGCCCCCCAGCCCGACTTGCACACCTGCTGGACCTCGAACTGGCGCGGCGTCGAGTGCATCGAGAAGGCCATGTAGCGCCGCGCGGTCTCCAGATACACCGACTCGGGACAGACCTGATAGAGATAAGCCAGCGCCGCCGCCGCGAAGCCGCCGTTGTAGTGATACTGGAACGGGTCCTGGGCCTCGTTGACGGCCAGCTTGCGGACCTGGTCCGGGCAGCGCGTCAGCAGCCCATCCGCGCGGGTGTAGACGCAATAGAGGCGCTCGGTTGGCTCCGGTTGCAGTTCCCACAGCCGCACCAGGAAGTCGCCCACCCGCGCCGCCGCCTCGAACTGCCCGGTGATGATCAGCGGGAGCATCGCCCCGCACGCCACGGCCAACTCCTGCCAGGCGGTAGCGGAGTGGTCATCGCGCGTCGAGTAGAAGCCGCCCGTCGTCGGGTCCTGGAGCGTCAGGAGGTGCTGGACGCCGCGCCGCGCCAGGTCAAACTGGCGCAGTAGCTGCGCCCCGACGATGAGCGAACTCAAGGGGTAGGGATACCAGCCGTCCACGCTGTCGGCCGAGTCGACGCCGCTGACGAAGGCGCCGTCGGGCGTGAAGCGGTGGCGGCGGATCCAGTCGAGTAGCCTCACGCCGGCAGCCGTCTCGCCGGCCAGGGCGAAGGCCCACGGCGCGCGGTAGTAGAACGTGCCCACGTCCGACGGGCCAATAGAGCCATCGGCGTTGAGTTGACCCAGCAGCCAGGCCGCGCCTCGGTCGCGGGCGGCGCGAAAACGTTGGATGTCCATGCGGTTACTCAAACCCATCGAGGCGCACCCAATGGATACTCTGGGTCTTTGCATCGCCGGCGTAGTAGGCCACGAAGACGCTGCCGTCCGGCAAGAGCACGCCGCGCGGGTGGCCGAAGCGCCAGGCCATCATGTCCTGCCAGAACGCCTCGTGCGACGGTTCCCCGGCCATACCCGGCTCGGTCCCCACCCGGCTGTCGTAAAAGACCAACTCCTCATCCATACGCCATGTGCGTCCCCAATCATCGCTCAGCGCGGCTCGCAAGCCAGGCGGGTTGCGCCGGTGGACGTACACGGCGAGCAGACGGTTGCCGCCCAGCGCGATGGGCTGGCAGTGCTGGCCCAGGAGAGGCGTGGGCGTCGGGACTGTCCACAGGCTGCCGTCTGCTGTGCCCCAGGTGATGTGGTTATGGATATCCTCGCCACGCTGGCGGTCATGCGTCCAAAACATAGTGACCAGGGACCGATCCACGGGCGAGACGGTGCTGCGCTGGTCCCAGTAGAGAATCCGCTGTACAGGGTCCTGCGCGACGAGGAGGTACGCCTCCCAGGTGAGGCCCTCGTCAGGGGAGAGTCGCAACCGTGCGGCCTGGACCGCCTGCCCCGTGTCGTCGTACTCTTTCCAGTTCTCATACGGCATCGCTAGAGCGCCCGACGGCAGCCGCCAGATGGGGCCAGTGATGGACGCGCCGGGGTGGGGGGCCAGGCTCGCCAGACGGAACGGCCCCCAGGCGACGCCGCCATCCCCCGACTCGGCCAGCAGGACGCGCATGGGCAAGATGCCCGTTGTGACCGGATTGACAAAGGACAGCGCCGGGTCAGAGCGGTCTACCCATTGAAACGCGCCCAGGAGTCGCCCCGGCCCCAACTCGGTAAAGTAGCCGCTATAGAAGTTGCCCGTGACCCCATCCAGTTCGGCGGTCAGGCCAGCGTGCAGCGTCTCCCAGGTTTGCCCCTCGTCGCGGCTGCGCAGGATGCAGAGCCGGCCATCGGGCGCGTCGCGGCCTGTGGCATTGCGAAAGGCCACCAGCAGCGCGCCATCGCTCAGCCGCGCCACCGAGGTAAAGGCGCACGAGCGTTGGTGGCTGGGGCGGGTCGAGGCGTCGAAGATGATACCGCGATCACGGATGCGCATGCGGCAGTCCTAATAATCCATGCCCGGCTGGAGGGCGTTCAGCAGAGGCTCGCCGGCCAGGTAGCGGCGTAGGTTGGCGTCGAACAGCGGCATGGCGGCGTCCCAGTAGTCATAGCGGACGCCCGACATGTGCGGCGTCACCATCAGGTTCGGAACCTGGTACAGCGGGCTGCTGGACGGCAGCGGCTCCTGGGCGAACACGTCCAGGCAGGCGCCGCCGATCTGGCCCCGGTTCAGCGCGGCGGTGAGCGCGTTGTCGTCAATGGTCGCGCCGCGCCCGACGTTGACCAGGTAGGCGGTGGGCTTCATGGCCGCCAGCGCGTCGGCGTTGATCAGACCTCGCGTCTGCGGCGTGAGCGGCAGGCTCAGCGCGACGAAGTCGGCTTCAGCCAGGGCGGCGTGTAGCTCCGACACCGGGTAGACGCGGTCCGGCAGGCTGCCGTCCGGGTCGCCCGTGCCTGGCTCGTGGTAGCCCGTGTCCTCGGCCGCCTCCGGTCGGTTACGGACGGCAAGGATGCGCATTCCGAACACCTTACCCAGCCGCGCCGTCTCGCGTCCCACGCTGCCATAGCCGACAATGGTTAGAGTCTTGCCGCGCAGCACGCGGCCGCCGAGCGCGCTCCGGTCCGGCGCCCAGGTGCGGGCGATGTGCAGGCCGTGCAGGATGTAGAGGTTGCGCGTCCAGGCCAGGATGGCGGTGATGGTGAACTCGGCCATGGCGACGGCGGCCACCCCGCTAAACGTCGTGACCTGGACGCCGCGCTGCCAGGGCGGGTTCGCCAGCAGGTGCTCGATGCCAGCGGCCGAGATTTGCATCCACTTGAGGCGGGGCCAGCGCGACAGGTCCCCAAGCAGTGTGTCGCAGAACAGGATCTCGGCCTGGGGGTGGCCCTCGGCTTCCGGATTGCTATCCGACCGATGCTCGATGAGCAGGCGCGGCGAGACGGCCCGTAGGGCCGCGATTTGCTCGTCGGTCAGGGGGTAGGTGTTTAGGACGTGAACCTGGTCGCTCATGCGGGAAGCTCGACGGTCTTGCCGGTGCGGGCGGCCTCATGCGCCGCCTCGATGATCTGGAGCGAGCGGATGGCGTCCTGGACGGTGTAGCCGCTCTCGCCTTCGCCGCGAATGGCCTGGACAAACGCCTTGATGAGGGCGTAGCCTTCCGCGCCGTAGCCGTCCATCTTGGTGGTGGTGATATCGAAGCGGCGCTGCGGGGCGGTCGCCCAACTGGGGTCGCTGCTCTTGATGGTGACGGCGTTCTCGTCCACGTTCCACCTGGCCCAGCCCAGCGAGCCGCGAATGCCCATGTCTGTCTCGTTATCGCCTGGGGTAAAGAAGCCGGTGTGCAGGCTGCCAATCATGCCGTTGGCGAACTGGAGCGAGACCGCCGCCGCGTCCTCGACGTCAATGGGGTGGCCGCCCACATTGGCCTCGATGGCCGCCACGCGCGTCACTTCCGAACTCGTCAGGTAGCGCATCAGGTCGAACCAGTGGCAGCCGAGCCAGTTCAAGATACCGCCGCCTGTCATCTCATTCTTGAAGGACAGGTTCTGCGGGTTGCGCCGCGTGACGCTGGTGGTCAGGAAGCGGAAGTCAATCGAGTAGGGCTTGCCCAGCAGGCCGTCGTCGTAGGTCTGCTTGATAAGCTGGGCGATGGGGTGGAAGCGCCACGAGTAGCCGGACGAGAACACCAACCCCTGGCGCTCGACGGCCTGGGCGATGGGGACCAGGTGGCGGGAATGGGTGGCGAAGGGCTTCTCCATCCACAGGTTGACGCCGGCATCTACCACCTGCTGCGCCATGCCTGGCATATCACGTGGGTAGGCCGAGACCATCACGGCGTCGGGCCTGGCCTTCTCGATGAGTTCCGGGATACTGCCGTAGAAGGGGACCGCCTGGGCGTTGGGCTTGAGCCGCCCGCGCGCCGTGTCTGGGTCTGGATCATAGAAGCCGACCACTTCAATGTCGTCGGGGAAGAGCATCAGGGTGTCGCGGAACATATTGGCGTGGATGGCGGTGACGCCAGCCTGGGCGAAGCGTACTTTGCGGGGCATGAACCCTCCTTGTCAGCTCGACTGGCTCTCCTGCAAGGGTGGTTTCGATTGTCACCCTGAGCGAAGCGAAGGGTCTCACATTGGTGTGTGAGATGCTTCGCTTCGCTCAGCATGACAGCCGGACGTGTTTGCAATAGAGCAAGGCTGTCTTAATCACATGCAGAACCGCTGAATCAACTGCTGGTAAACTGCTACGGCCTCGCGCAACTGGGCGACCTCAATCCACTCGCCGTCGGTGTGCGCCTGGGCGATGTTGCCCGGCCCCAGCACTACCATCGGACACAGCGTTTTCAGGAAAAAGGCGTCCGTCCCAAACGGCACGGTCATCGCTCGCTCGGCCCCTGTCGCCGCCAGCGCGGCCTGCACAATCTCGCTGTCGCGCGGGGTGTAGAACGGGTCTAGCTTGCGCCAGGTAATCTCGAGGCCGTGGGCCTCGGCACGGGACCGGATATAGGCCACTAGCTCGTCGGAACGGTCGCCGGGCATCGGGCGGAACCCAAGGCGGCAGACCGTCTTCGATGGCGTGATATTGGTCGGCACGCCGCCATCGTTGATGACCAGGTTGAAGCCGTTGGTCGGCGGGTCGAACTCCGCGTTCTGGTGGCGCGGGTCGGACTTGAGCGTCTTCGCCAACTCGGCCATCTCGGCCAGGAAGGGGATGATGAGGAAGTTGGCGGAGATGCCTCGGTCGGTGCTGGTATGCGCGGCGACGCCGTGGGCCGTCACGATGAATTGAGCGCCGCCCTTGTGGGCGTAGACCGGGATGAGCCGCGTCGGCTCGGCCACGATGCCCGCCGCCGACTGCGCGTCCCGCAGCAGGCGCGACTCGGCTGCCACCTGCTTGGCGCCGCCGCCCCCAATCTCCTCGTCGGCGGTAAAGACGACCAGCACCGGATGCCGCAACTCGCTCTCCGGAACGCTGGCCGCGGCGACGACTGTCGCCGCCCCCGGTCCTTTCATGTCGGCGCTGCCCAGTCCAATGAGCCGTCCCTCCTCCTCGACCGGCGCGAAGGGGTCACGGCTCCAGCCTACGCCCGGCACGGTGTCGGTGTGCGAGAAGAAGGCCAGCCCGCCCGTCCCCTGTCCCCGTTGGCCGACCAGGCTCACCTTGCGCTCGCCCTGGTCGTCGGTGTACTCCAGCCACTCGGTGACGAAGCCAAGCTCCTGGAGTGTCGCCTCTAGATAGTCGGAGATGGCGACATTACTGCGGAAACTCTCGGAGGGGTAGCTTATCAGGTCACGGGTCAACTGCACGACATCCAAAGGCATAAAACCTCGACGGAGGACGGAGGACAGTAGTCAGTAGTCGGTAGTCGGTAGTCGGTAGTCAGTGGTCCGACTGTCTGACTACCGACTACTCTGTACTGCTTAGTGTACCTTCAGCGGATAGTTGCGCACCTCAGGCGGGAGCGGCAGCGAGACCGGCTTCATTCCGGCGTCGGACGAGAGGTGAAACGCCGTGATGGTCTCGATGACGGAGCGGCCGTCTTCCACCGTGGAAACAGGCTTGTCCCCCGTCTCGATGCAGTGGATCAGGTCACGATAGGCGCCCTGCTCGGACTCGTAGCCGACCCACGGCCCCGTGCCACCGAACTCACGGCGCGGGACAGGCTTCCAGGCGTCGCGGTGGCTGCGCGTGTCGGCATCGCGCGCGCGGTAATCCGCCTCGAAGGTGACGTCATCCACCGAGATACGGCCTTTGGTACCGCAGAACAGGTAGGTATAGGGCAGCAGGACATCGTTCATGCAGTCCAACGCCAGGCGGAAGCCATTGGCGTAGGTGATGAAGCCCATGGCGCCGGGGTCGTCCACCAGCCGCGTATTGTAGACCGGGTGGTCCTCCACCTTCGTCAGGTCCAGCCCGCGCCCCACCCGCCCCACGACTTCGACTGGCTGGCTGTCCAGGATGAAGTTGAGGGCGTCGAAGAAGTGGGTGCCATTGGAGCCGACGCGGCCGCTGGCCCAGTACATATACCCGTGCGCCGGGCGGCCAATCTCGCCGTTGCGTAAGGCGTCGCGCAGGCGGATAATGGACGGGTGGTAGCGGCGCTGGTGCCCCATGACAAAGACCGTGCCGCCCTCTTTGCAGTCGTTGACCATCTGATCGGCGTCGGCCAGGTTGCACGTCATCGGCTTTTCGCAGTAGATGCCCCGTATCCCTTTGGCGACCGTATCGTGGGTGATGGCGGCGTGGAAGTAGCCCGTCGTGCCGATGGTCACAATATCCAGGTCCGCCTGGTCGAGCATGGCCTGGTGGCTCTCATAGACCGCCACATCAGGCAGTTCGGTCTGCGCCTTGTCGCGCAGGTCAGGCTTCAGGTCGGCCACGGCGACCAACTTAGCCCCGGACACTCCTAACCATGCCTGGCCGAGCTGACGCGCCCGCCCGCCATAACCCACCAATCCGACTCGATACTCACGCGATGTACCCATCAGTTGCTCCTCGAAAGTGCGCCCAGGGCTGAAGCCGCTGGGCTACTGATACAAAGCCCTGGCGGGCTAGCAAGCCTAGCCCCTTGGGCTTCGTCTGCCTAGCACGGGTCTTTAGGCCCGCGCGACCCAAGCCTGTCTGGCGCGAGGGTAGCCACACAGGGCTACCCCTACGCCCCGCGCGACCTACGCCAGCCTAGCGCAGGGGAGCCACAGAGGGCTACCCCTACGCCCGCGCAGCCTACGCCAGGGCGAACACCGGCTTGCGGTAGTGGACCGTCACCTTGCGGATGGCGGCCACCATGTCGGCGATGTCCGCTTCGGTGAAGCTCGGCCGCATCTGGATGTTGACGCCGCGCTGCATGAGTTGCTCCCCGTTGGGGCACTCGATCAGGCGGTAGTCAATGGCGTGCTCGCGGCCATAGTCCAGCGGGAAGCGGCTGTGGCCGTAGAGGTTTGGCTCGGCCAGGAACGGGTTGCGATACAGCGGCCCTTCCTTGCCGGTGCCCAGGTACGGCCCGCCCATCGGCACGCCTTCCTTGTTCACGGCGTCGGCAAACTGCCAGGCATCGCACGTCAGGCGGTCGGTGTCCAGGGTGACGCCGTAGACCCAGTAGGTGTTGCGATCGCCGGGGCGCACGCGTTGCGGGGTGATCTCGTCCAGGTCGGCCAGGCCCTCGGTCAGGGCCTGGGCCGCCTGAATCTTGGCCTCAATGTAGCCGTCCACCTTCTTCATCTGAGACAGCAGCAGGGCGGCGATGAGGTCGTTCATGCGATAGTTGGGGCCGAGGAAGTAGTTGGCATAGGGCCGGCCGGCGTAGGGGCCGCCGGCGCGGGGTAGAGCAGCGTCGGAGAACAGCAGCCCGCGCTCCCAGAGCGACTCGTTGTTGGTCAGGACCATGCCGCCGATGCCGGCCGACAGGTGCTTGCCGCCGAAGGAGTAGCCGGCGATGTCGCCGATGGAGCCGACGATGCGACCCTGGTACTCCGCGAAGTGGGCCTGGGCGCAGTCCTCGATGAGGAACAGGTTGTGACGGCGGGCGATGTCGGCCAGGGCGTCCAGGTCGCACGGGTTGCCGAACAGGTGGACGGCAATGATAGCCCGCGTGCGTGGCGTAATCTTGGCCTCGACATCGGCGGGGTCGAGGGTATAGGTGTCGTCAATATCGGCGAACACCGGCACGCAGTTGTGGAGCAGCAAACCGATGATGCTCCCTCCTGAGGTCCAGGGCGTGACGATGATTTCGTCGCCGGGGTCGGGGTTGATGGCCGCGACGGCGACGTGCATGGCCGCCGTGCCTGATGTGACGCTCATGCCGTGGCGGACGCCGTGACGCGCCGCGAAGGCCCGCTCGAACTCGAGCACCCGCTTGCCCTTGCCGACGGCGCCGGTGCGGACGACCTCGGCGACGGCTTCGGCATCGTCCTCACCAAAATCATGGCCCGGGCCAAAGGGCCGCGTGCGCACTGGAGTCCCACCCTCAATGGCCAGTCGCTCGTCCATGTGCCAGTCCTCCTCACGCGGGATGGTGTAGCCTGAGCCGCCATTATTCTGGCTCAGGTAGCTGTAGCAAAGTATCGGGAAAGTCGGTATAGAGAAAATGGGCGCGCATGGCCGCGCGGGCGCGGTCCAGGTCACGCCGCTTGAGCGCCTCGATGATGGTACGATGCGCCAGGAAGTCGCTGTCCACGCTGCGGTAGAAGCCCAGCGGCGTCTGGAGCAGGCCCTCGCGCATCCCGTCAATGACCAGCGGGGCCAATTCAATCAGGATAGGGTTCTTGCTCGCTTTGAGCAAGGCCACATGAAAGGCGATGTCCTCTTTGATGGCCCGCGCCCCCGCCCGCACGCGCTGCTCTTGGGCATCCACTAGGCGGGTCAAGGCCGCGATCTCGTCATCGGCGATACGCTCGACAATCAACTCCAACGCGCCCATCTCCAGGGCGAAGCGGGCATCCCGCGACACCAGGGCCGGCTGCCCATTGGGTTTGATGGTGACCGATGTCGTCTCGGTAGCCAGTGTCCGATCCACCTGGGCGACGAATGTCCCTTTGCCCCCTTGGCGGGTGATGACGCCCTCGGCCTCCAACACGCTCAACGCCTCACGCACGATGTTACGGCTGACGACGAGGGTCTCACACAGTTCGCGTTCGCTGGGCAGCTTCGCCCCACGGGCCAGGTTCTCACGGAGGATGAGTTGCCGAATCGCCTCAGTCGCCTGCTGCGTGAGGGTGGATCGAGACAGGGGCTGTAACATTCTGCGGTGGCTCGCGGATAGTGGTACTATTGTAGGACCACTATACCGCAAGCCACCGCGTTTGTCAAGGGGTTGAGACGGCAAATTGCAGCGCGTACACATCAGCGTCGGCCAGGGCAAAGCGCAGTCGGACTGGCCGCCCCTGGAGCGCGCCGACGCTCGCGCCGCTCTGCCAGCGCACCGCCGCCTTAATCTCGTCGCCGTACATCTCGACACACTCGTCCAGGCTGTAGCCCGGCAGCGGCTGGCCTTGCTCGTCCTGGACCTCGACGCGCACGCTGCCGGCGGCCGAGGTGGCATAGTTCAGGACCAGTTCGCTCCCACTGAACGTCAATGGATGGGTGGTCATCTCGCCGCCGGGGAAGTCGGCGTGGAGCGAGACGAAGCCGTCCAGGCGCAGCGTGCCCCGCTTGAGCCGACACGTCGGTTGGCCGTAGTGCGAAATCCAGTAGATGGACAACTCGTCCGGGCCGGTTTGGTAGATGCCCCAGGCAATACCGTTGGTGCGGTCCACCCAGTCCTGCGGCTCACGGCCGGGACGCAGGAATGCCTCGCGCCAGCGATGCCAGTGCAGGCCGTCGCGGCTGCTCATGAAAACGCCGTCGCTCAGGCCGTCGTCGTCGTGATCGTACTTGACGCGGCGCTTGGGGAGAAAACGCTTGGGGAAGGCCAGGTAGAGGTGCGGCGCGCGGGCGTAGCTGATGGTGGCATTGGTGTAGAGGTGCTCATCGGGGACATCATTGTACTGGAGCCACTGGCCCGGTGTCCAGTGGATGAAGTCAGGCGAGGTGGCCCATTTGATGCCGCGCACCCGTTCGCCCGACGCGACCGTGTAGAAGTCGCGGTAGAAGGCGACGTAGTGGCCCCGATAGGCGTCCCAGTAGGCCAGGTTCTGCGAGTCGAACGCGCCATCACTGATGACCGGCTCGTCGCGCCATTTACGCCAGTGAACCCCATCCTCGGAGGCGAAGGCGAACAGGTGCGGCCAGCGGCGCACGTCACGCGACTCGACCCGCTCGGCCCCCAGGCCCTTGAAGCGTTCAGTAGCCGGGGCAGCCGGGTTGGTGTCCAGGAACGGGGCGAAGGTCCCCGGCGCTTCCCCGAACAAGATGATGTTATTGTCCCGCGAGCCGCGCCACTCGACCACGCCCAGCGTCGGACGCTCCCAATGGACGCCGTCGCGGCTGGTCGCCAGGCAGGTTGCGCCCTGGCGGTCGTTGTAGAAGCCGCGATAGTAGCAGCGATACTCACCGTTCACCTCGGCCATCGCCACGTAGTGTGCCCCACCACCTTCCCACGGTTGGTCGAAATACAGGGCGACGTCGCGGAAGGTAGGCGAGTGCAGGCGGAGGGCCGCGCCCTGGAGCGTCTCGATGAGCCAGTCGTCCACGAACAGTTCGAGCCGCGAGCCAATCTCGCGCATGGGGTCTCCTTGGGGAGTAGTCGGTAGTCGGCCAGAAGTCTACCCACTACTTCGTACTGACTACTTTGTACTGACTACTGACTACCTCTCCAGTGGCAGGTAAATCTTGGCACTGTCGCGGGATTGAGACAATAGGGCGGCGAGCATGATTTCTAGCGTCCAGCGGGCGCGACGGGGCGGCGAACTGCTCGGCGCGTCGGTCCAAATCATCTGCGCCAGTTCCTGGACGGCGGGAATCAGGGTGTCGCCAAAGCCGGGCTTGTAGCCCTCGGCCCACGGGGCGGGGACGGACGTGAGCGCGCCCTCTGGCTTGTCGGTCTTCCAGGCGTAGGCCGTGCTGTCGGTCACGACGTAGCGGCCATTCGGCCCCATCAGGTCGAACTCGACCACCTGGGGTGTGTTCTTGGCGCTGTTCATAATCGCCCGCGTGCCGTTGGCGAACTCGATGATGATGGTCGAGCCGGGGTCGAGCATGGGGTCTTTGCCGCCCATGCCCTTGTACTCCGTGCCGTAGTCCTCGAAGCCGCGCTCGTGGGCCGCGATGACCCACAGCGGCTCCGAGTCCGCGAAGAAGCACAGCGCGTCAATGGTGTGGGTGCAGTTGCGGAAGAGCATGGAGCGCCGGCCGCCGTGGTGGCAGACGATGCGTGTCAGCGGGCCGATCTCGCCCTCGCGCACGAAGCGGCGCACGTGCTGGTAGGACGGGATCCAACTGCGTGTGTGGTCCACCGACACCTTGACGCCGTGCTTCTCGGTCACTTCAATCATGCGGTCGGCGTCGGCCAGGCTAATCGCCAGGGGCTTCTCGACAAAGATACCTTTCACCCCCGCCTCGGCCGAGTCACACACCGGGCTGGCGTGGACGTGGTCGGGGGTCGCCACGCTGACTACATCCAGCCGTTCGCGCTCCAGCATCTGGCGGTAGTCGGTGTACTCGTGGAGGCTGCCAGCCGGCAGGTGAGCGCGGTCATAGAAGTTAGCAAACACTTCAGGCTTGATGTCGCACACGGCGACCAGTTCATACTCCGGCGCGTGGGCGTAGGCGTAGCCGTGGTGTCCACCGAGGCCAGCGCCAATGACGCCAGCGCGCAGTTTCGCATGTTCCATCATGTCTCCTTAGCGTGTCTCTTGAGCTAAGACCCAACCACTTCGCGGAAGAGCCGCAGCAGGTTGGTTCCCAGAATCTTGCGGACGGTCTCAGAGGTATAGCCGCGTTCCAGGAGCGCGGCGGTCAGATTAGGCAGCTTGGACGGCTCGTCCAGCCCGGTCACCCCATCGCTGTCAATGCCGCCGAAGTCCGAGCCGAGGCAGACGTAGTCCTCGCCCATCAACTGCACCGAGTGGTCCATGTGATCCAGCAGGACGGACATAGGCGAGGTTTGGGGCAAGGGCGGGGGCGGCTCATCGGAGGGGGCGGGCGAGCGCAGGGCAAGCGCCAGGTCCATCGGGTCGTCCCAGGTCTGGGCGGCCAGGGCGGCCTGACGGCGGTAGGCCTGCTCGCGGAAGATGTGCGCCGCCGGCTGGGCCCAGTAACGTTCGTCGAGATAGCCCGAGCCGAAGAACGCGCCGACCGGGCTGCGGTGGGCGGCCAGGGCGCGCAGGGTGTCGTCGGTCAGGTTGCGCCAGACGTTGCACAGGGCGCGACTGCCCGAGTGCGACGAGATGACCGGCTGGCTAGAGACTCCCAGGACGGCGGCGTAGGCGGCGTCCGAGGCATGCGCCAGGTCAATGAGCATCCCCAGGCGGTTCATCTCGCGGATCACGTCGCGCCCGAAATCGGTCAGACCGTGGGCGACAGGCGGGTACGAACAGGCGTCCACCCAGCCCGGCCGGCCATCGTCGTAGGCGATCTGCATCCCCCGCACGCCGTTGCGCCAGTAGGTCCTCAGCATCGCCAGGTCGTCGTCAATGTCGCCCCGCGTCACGTGGATAATGCCCGCGATCTTGCCCTTCGCCACAATGCGTTCCACATCCGCCGCGCACAGCGCCAGTTCGATGACGTCGCTGTTGGCAGCCATCATCTCGTGCAGGGCGTCAATCCCCCACAGGATGCGCTTGACCGCCGCTGGCCCCGACCACACCGGCCGCATGAGCCGCTTCTGGGGCGGCTGGGTGGCCCAGATCGCGTTGCTGACCGCCTCCACCAGCAGCGACTCGGAGCCGACCGACAGGAAGACGGCGTCTACCCCGCCCTGCTTGAGCTTGGGCAGGTCCACGCGCGGCCCGTCCAGCCACTCGGCCATGTGGCGCAGGCTCGCGCCCTGCCGCGTCAGGCGGACCGGCGTGACGGTATAGGCCAGAAAGACCAGGCTCTCGTCGTGGAAGCGGCGGGCTTCGTCCGGGGTCATGGCGTATCCCTCGTGGGGTCAGGGGTGGGCAGGCGCTGGCAGGCGAATCTGAAACTCATCCATGCTCAGCCGGCCCGAGACTTCGTAGCGCATGCCGACAAACGAGAAGCCATAGCTCACCACGCGGCTCAAGACCGACTCCAGTGGCTTGGGGTTGGGGATGTGGCCGGACCAGCTATTGTGCCAGCGGCTCGGGTCGTTGTCCAGCGTCACCCGCTGGGCTTCCGACGCCCAGACCCCCTGGCTGATGGTCAGCGGCTGGCTGGTCAGGTGCCAGCGGCCGCCATTACCAACGACCCAGAAGTAGCACTGGGCGTCGCCCAGGTCGAGGTTGTCGCCCCGCAGGTAGACGGACACCTCGGCCCCGCGCAGGTCAAGCGGGTCCTCGTTGATCCAGTGGCGGTAGAAGAGCAGGGGCAGGATAGACACCGGGCGCTCCGGCGTGTCGGTGCTCCAGCGGGAGTGGTCGGCCCACACATAGCCTGAGTTAGCCACGCCGCCCTGGCGCGCCCAGGTGGTCAGGATAAAGATATTATGACCGCCGGCGACGATGCTGGCATGGTAATCATACGAGCACCAGCCCTCCGGGCCTTTGTCGAACGAGTTGTGGATGAGCATGCGCGTCACTCCCCTGTCATCTGACGCCGCCGACTAAAGTCGGGGCTAGTGGGCCGGTGGCCGACCGTCGGCCTGCGCCGACGGGGAGAGTCGCGTCCCTGCAGAGGGACGCTCGGCGCGGAGCGCCCTTCAGGCCCGACCTCGGTCGGCGCGGTCGTCTCCTATATACACCGCGTATAGCCGAGGGTCACGGCCTGCCTCTCGTTCCAGCGTGACCTGGAGCCGAACGCGCTGACCGGCCAGCGGGGCTAGGCTGCCCGACGGCCACGTCACGGCGCAGTCGAGGCCGGCCTCCGCCTGTGGAACGCCGGCCTGCTCACCAGAAAAGCTGGGCAGAGCGTGGAAGCTCTCGTCGGCTAGGTGGACCCGTATGCTCGCCGCGCCCTCGGCGTTGAGCCGCACCTGCGTATCTCCGGCAGGCAACTCAATGGGCGCTGACCACACCACGCCGGACGGGGCGTCGTCGTACAGAGCGAGAGCGCCCCAGCGGTCACGCGGCAGGGTGGCGAGGGCCGTCTCGGCGTAATAGTCGTCGCCGTAGCGGGCGTTGCGCCAGCGGCCGTGGTAGATGCGCGTCTCGTCGCCCACGTTGAGGATACCGTTGGACTGGCACAGCACGGTGGGGAAGGTCTGGCCGTCGAGGGGCGGGGCGGGCGAATCCTGGGACCGAATGAAGGCGTGGCCCTTGACCGGCTCGCGAAAGTGAACCCCGTCGTGGCTGACGACCAGCCCCAGGTCGCACGAGATGTCGTGGAAGTACTCGCGGTTGTGCCACAGCCCGTACAGCCCAACACACACGTTGCCGAAGCTGGCCGCGCCGACGCCCAGGTGGACCTGGTCATACGGCTGGCGCGGGCCGCGCGCCTCGGCGGCCTGCGGTTCGGTCAGCGCGAACGCCTCGGCTGGCGCCTGGACCCAGGTGTCGAAGTCGGGCGAGGCCCAGACCATGCCGGTCCGCCCGCGCCGGCTGCCACTCTCACCCCAAATATAGGGTGAGATGGACTGGGCATGGACGAGGTACAGCCCGCCGTGCTTGAAGAACGACGCCTGCTCCACAAAATCGTCAATGGCGACCTGGGGGCTGGTCGTCCAGTGCAGGCCGTCCGCGCTGACGCAGGGGCGCACGCTCCACGATTTCGGGGGGTACTTGCAGTTGATGAGGAGTTTGTAGCGGCGGGCTGGGTCAGGGTCGTCGTCGTCACGGATGAGTGTTACCCCCTCGGTGAGCGCATCCGGCAGGGCGACGGCATTGTTGTCGCGGCTCCCGCGAAATTCCACCTGACCTAGATTGGGTTTGGTCCAGTGGATTCCGTCGTCGCTCTCGGCATAGCACATGGGGCCTTGCTGAAGCTGGCCGGGCGCGCCGCCGTGGCTGACCGAGTAGTACCAGATGCGGAAGCGGCCGCCCTCGTGGAGGACAGTGCCGTAGAAGTGGGCGGACAGATGGTCGGGCGCGTTGGGGTTGTCGCGGCTGGGGGTCAGCACGGCCTCCTGCCGCACGGTTGGACGGGACAGGTGGAGGCTGAGGTTCTTGCGGAAGGGGAGGGCGGTGTCGTCAATCGCCAGGAGCCGCGCCTGGGGCGCCGCACTGCCGAGCGTGGGGAACTGAATCATGGGACCTGCCATGTCTCCATCCTCCAGGGGTCACTTGTCGACATTATTATAAAATACTTTTAGCATGTTGTCAATCCGATTTGACTAATTTCATGTTCTGCGTTTAATACACCTATCTACGCCCGCCTATCCGTGAGGTCGTTATGCCCTCTCGCGCCCCTTACATCGAAACATTTGACGACGGTCCCGGCGGCTGGCTGGCCTGGGATGGCCGTTCGACACGCTCCGACATTCAGAACGGCGTTCTCGTCGCCCGCAGCCCGTGGTGGGTGGACTACAACCACGCTCCGCCCGGCGGCGGCTATCTCCACTTGCTCGCCGCTTTGCACACTCACTCCGCCTTTGTCACCGACGAAACCCGCGCCCTGGTCGGCGAGAACCGCTTCGTGGCTGGCGGCTACAGCCGCGATTTCACCAACGCGCGGCTCACGCTACGCCTGCGGGGCGATGTGGCGCTCCAGGGGTCACAGTTGGTCCTGCTGGCCCAGGCGGATGTGCCTGGCACGCGCACCAACTACGTCCTGACCGGCCAGCCGCTGACCATCACACGCGACTGGAGCGAGCAAACGCTGACCCTCGCGCCGGACCCGGCCCAATGGACATGCCTGGGGTCGCGGCACGACCGCACCGACTTGTACGGCGAAGGCCCCATTGAGGCGGTACTGGCCGACCTGAACTGCGACATCATCCTGGTCCTTTTCCCGCTGACGATTGTGCCGCTCAGCCCCGTCGAGGACATCCATCGGCTGCGGGCGGGTGTGGACTACGCGGTAGACCCGGTCTATCTGCCCCATGGCGTCGTGATGGTGGATACGGTGCGCCTTGAATACCCGGCGTGAACCCCTCCGTCACCCAGGCCATGGCAAAGTCGCTGCTCCAGAGCACGGATGGGGAGGATGGACGGATTGGAAGCTGGCAGTCGAGGCGGCTCACTCAGTTAGTCGGGCGTGGGGGCTGGATCCGTAAATCCTCTTAATCCGTGCTCTAAGGGCGTGGACTATGGCACAGTCCTACTCGGCGGCGGGGCCGGTTGACAGACGACGCTGGCTGGTGTATAGTGGCGCCACATTTCATCCTCACGCCATTTATCTATATTGTTATGTCAATATGATACCTTCAACGAAAGGAGGTGAGGTCCGGCCCTAAGATGCGCCCCGTGGAGATGACCGTGTTATTCCACTGACTTGAATCGCACAGGAGGCGAGCCATGTTGCCATTCTCTCGTTGGGGATATCTTGTCGTTGCCATTGTCGCCGCGATTGTGCTAGCCGTCGCGGTCGCGTGTCAGTCTGCGCCCGCCGCTCCGCAGGTCACGGAACGTGTCGTGACCCAGGTGGTCGAAAAAGTGGTCGAGAAGGTGGTTCAGCAAACCGTCGTGGTCGAGAAGCTGGTGGAGAAGCCAGTTCTCATCACGCCCACGCCCGCCCCAACCCAGGCAGGGGCGGATATGGCCGCCGACCAGACGATCCACTATGTCACGCGCGGCTTCAGCCGTCTCGACCCCGCCTCGGAAGGCGGCTTCGGACGCTTTATCATTTCGCACCTCTGGATGCCGCTGTTCCTCCGCGACAATAAGAACAACCTCCAGCCCTGGCTGGCGACCGGCTATCAGGCCAACGCCGATGGGACTGTCTATACGGTCTCGATCAACCCGAAGGCGGTCTGGTCGGATGGCTCGCCCGTGACGGCGCAAGAGGCCAAAGACTACTGGACCTATGGTCTCGACCCCGACCAGTGCAAGGGCTGCTACCTGGGCGCGTTCGGCGGTATGGAACTCGTCAAGGGCGCCAAGGATGTCATCGCGGGCAAGTCCAAGGACCTCACTGGCGTGGTTGTTAAGGACCAGAAGACGCTGGAATTCCAGCTCACCGGCCCCGACCCCATCTTCATCAACCGCCTGGCGCTGTTCGATACCGGCTTCGCCAAGATGGAAGATGTCAAGAAAGGTCCCAACTTCGCCTCCGACGGCAGCGCCCGTGTCAACGGCCCGTTTATGGTCAAGATTTGGGACCTGGACAAGAAGCAGTATGAGATCGTCCAGAACCCCAAGTGGTGGGGCGACAAGAAGCCCGCGATTACGCGCATTGTGGCCCAGGAAGCGGCCGACGAGAACGTCTCGTTCATCCAGTGGCAGAACAACGAAGTGGACGTCGCGCTCTGGCTGAGCAATATCCGCGAGCGCATCCGCAAGGACCAGGCGAACACTTTCTTCAACATTCCCTACGCCACCAACCTGTACTTCCCGCTGTGGCTCAGTCAAGCGCCGATGGACGACCTCAACGTCCGCAAGGCGTTGGTCCATGCTGTGGACTGGGACAAGGCCATCGCGGCGGCGTGGGAAGGCGCGCGCAACGACCGCGTCATGAAGACCATCCTGACGCCGGAACTCCAGTGCTACAAGAAGGACAACTGGCCCGGCTGGGGCTATGACCCGGCCAAGGCCAAGCAGGAACTGGCGGCCTCCAAGTACGGCTCGCCCGACAAGCTGGGCAAGATTCGCATCACTACTGGCGGTCAGTCGCCCAACTACATCCGCACCGCGGAGATCATGGCTGAGCAGTGGAAGACTAACCTGGGCATCACCGATGTTGAGATCAAGCCCGGTACGCTCGACGCCTGGGGCCAGGACGCCCAGTCGGTCCAGGTGCGCCGCCAGAGCCAGGGCGCTATCCTGCCCGACGCCCTGAGCCTCATCGGCTCGCACTACAACACCTACACCGACGCCACCTCAGGCAGTGGCCTGAAGGACGACGAACTGGGCAAGATGATTGACACGCTGCGCAGCATGAAGCGGGACGACCCGAAGTTCTGCGAGCAGATCCAGCAGGCCGAAGCCAAGCTGCTGGGCAACTACTACCTGCTGCCCATGATTTGGGACGTGTACGAGTACAACGCCAAGCCGTGGGTCAAGAACTTCAACGCCAACGTGGACAACAACTGGTACACCCTCCTGGACATCTATCTCGCCAAGCACTAACAGCGAAGTGGTCAGTGGTCGGTGGTCGGTGGTCAGCCAAAGATCTTCTTTTCCGACTACCGACTACCGACTACCGACTTCTGACTACCGACTCCTGACTACCGACTCCTGACTACTGCCCCCATACTGGAGGAAGAAGTGCTCCCATTTCGACGCCGTCTGTCGGTCGTGTTAGCGGTGCTCGCGGCATTCTCGTTAGCCGTCGCCGTGGCGTGCCAGTCGGCCCCGGCCGCTCCGCAGGTCACGGAACGTGTCGTGACCCAGGTGGTGGAGAAGGTAGTCGAGAAGGTCGTGCAGCAGACCGTCGTGGTTGAGAAGGTGGTCGAGAAGCCGCTGCTGATTACGCCCACCCCCGCGCCGACGCAGGCTGGCGCGGACCTCTCAGCCGACCAGACCTTGCGCTATGTCACGCGCGGCTTTAGCCGGCTCGACCCGGCCAATGAGTCGGGCTTCGGCCGCTTCATCATCTCCCATATCTGGATGCCGCTGTTCCTCCGCGACACCAAGAACAACCTCCAGCCCTGGCTGGCGACGGGGTACGAGATCAGCCCCGATGGCCTCACCATCACGGTGAAGATCAACCCCAAGGCGGTGTGGTCGGATGGCAGCCCGGTAACGGCGAAGGACGCCAAGGACTACTGGACCTACGGTCTCGACCCTGACCAATGCAAAGGCTGCTTCCTAGGCGCGTCGGAGTTCGGTAACGTCAAGGGCGCCAAGGACATCATCGCCGGCAAGTCCAAGGAGTTGGTCGGCGTTGTGGCGAAGGACGACAAGACCATCGAGTTCCAGCTGGCCGCCCCAGACCCTATCTTCATCAACCGCCTGGCGAAGTTCAACACCGGCTTCGCCAAGATGGACGATGTCAAGAAGGGGCCACTGTACGCGTCCGACGGTACGGCTCGCGCTAACGGCCCGTTTATGGTCAAGGTGTGGGACGTAGACAAGAAGCAGTATGAGATCGTTCAGAACCCCAAGTGGTGGGGCGACAAGAAGCCGACCATCACGCGCATCATCGCTCAAGAAGCGGCGGATGAGAACGTCTCGTTCATCCAGTGGCAGAACAACGAGGTAGACGCGGCGCAGTGGCTGACCAACATCCGCGAGCGCATTCGCAAGGACCAGTCAAATACCTTCTACCAGATTCCCTACCCTACCAACTTCTTCTTCCCGCTCTGGATCGGGCTGGCGCCGCTGGACGACATCAACGTTCGCAAGGCGCTCGCATGGTCGGTAGACTGGGACAAGGCCATCGCGGCGGCGTGGGAAGGCGCGCGCAACGACCGCGTCATGAAGACGCACCTGACGCCAGAACTCCAGTGCTACAAGAAGGACAACTGGCCGGAATTCGGCTACAATCCCGCCAAGGCCAAAGAAGCGCTGGCGAAGTCGAAGTACGGCTCGGTGGATAAGCTGGGCAAGATTCGCATCACCACCAACGGCCAATCGCCTAACTATATCCGCACCGCCGAGATCATGGCCGAGCAGTGGAAGCAGAACCTGGGTATCACCGATGTTGAGATCAAGCCCGGTACCCTCGACGCTTGGGGCCAGGACGCCCAGTCGGTCCAGGTGCGGCGCGGCAGTTGGGGCGCGACCATCCCCGACCCCGCCGACATGATTATCGGCCTCTACAACTACTACAGCACCCCGGCCCAGATCAGCCTCAAGGACGATGAGTTCGCCAAGCTGGCGGATACCCTCGTCTCGATGAAGCGGGACGACCCGAAGTTCTGCGAGACGGTGCAGAAGGCCGAGGCCCAATTGCTGAGCAACTACTACGTGCTGCCCATGATTTGGGATCTGTACGAGTACAACGCCAAGCCGTGGGTCAAGAACTTTGGCGTCAACGTGGACAACAACTGGTACACGCTCCTGGACGTGTACATCGCCAAGCACTAGGATCTGGTGGGTGGTGGGTAGTGGTGAGTGGTCAGTGCGTTGTACTCTCTCGACTGTCATCCTGAGCGGAGCGAAGGATCTGCTCCGACAATACGCCAGAGCAGATCCCTCACTCTGTTCGGGATGACAATGGAGCCTGGTCGGCTCAGGGTGACAGACCGAGGTTAGAAGTCGCGCAGCAAGAGCAGGAGAAGTTGAATGTTCAAGTACCTGACAGGACGTTTTATTTTGGCAATCCCCACCCTTCTAGCGGTAATGCTCATTGTCTTTACATTGACCTATATCAGCCCGTTTGACCCGGTCAAGCTGATGCTGTTGCAGAATGAAGTACGGCAACAGGATGACCCTGAACTGATTGCCCGTATCCGCCGCCAGTACGGCTACGACCAGCCCTACGTTACTCAGTTTGTCAATTACATCACTCGCACCGTACAGGGTAACTGGGGCATCTCCATCAACGGCCAGCGTGACATCCTCAAGGCCGTCATGGCGACCCTGCCCATTTCGGCGCAACTGGGTCTAGCTGCCGCCCTGATCACCGCCCTGATTGGCATCCCATTGGGCGCTCTAGCCGCGCTGAAACAAAATTCCTGGCTCGACTACTTCATCGTCGGCGGGACGCTTGTCCTCCGTACGATTCCTGTTTACGTCATGGGGCCGCTGATGCTCATTCTGTTTGTCCTCGTGCTGCACTGGATGAAAGTGCCGCGCGGCTGGAACGGCCTGTTTAATAGCCAGACGACCCTACCCATCATCATTCTCACGTTCGGCCCGCTGGCCGTCGTTGTGCGGCAGACCCGCCAGGCCGTCCTGGAAGTCTTCTCGCAAGATTATGTGCGTACCGCCAAGGCTAAGGGTCTGTCTACCTACGCCACCCTGGTCCGTCACATCCTACGCAATGCCCTGATTCCCGTCGTGACGGCGCTCGGCTTCATCACCGAGGGGTTGATCGCCAGCAGCGTGTTCCTGGACAATATCTTCGCCATCCCCGGCTTTGGCTCGTTGTCAGAAAATGCCTTTCGCCAACTCGACTACCCCGTGATTCTAGGCATTACCCTGGTCAGCTCCATCCTCATCATTCTCACCAATACCCTGGTTGACCTGATTTACCCCTTCTTGGACCCCCGCGTCACCCTTGAGTCGTAGGAGTAAGCTGATGAGTCAGATAGCCGCTGCCCCGAGCACGGGCGCTAACCGCGCCGCCCAACTCGCCGCCCTCGAGTTCGCCCAGAAGAAACCGCGCAGCCTATGGCAGGACGCGCTGCGCAAGCTGATGCGCAACCGCCTGGCGGTGATTGGGCTGGTGATTACCGGGCTGCTCATCTTCACCGCCATCGCCGGCGACTGGATCGCGCCCTACCCCTATACCCGCCAGGACTTGCTGCGCACGGCGGAAGGCCCCACGTGGGACCACCTGTTGGGGACCGACGAGGTCGGCCGCGACCTGCTCAGCCGCATTATTGGTGGGGCGCGCACGGCTACCCTGGTCGCCTTTATCAGCACCTTCTTTAGTGTGGTGATTGGCATGGTCATGGGAATCATCGCCAGCTACGGCGGTCGGTGGGCCAACCTCCTGGTGACGCGGCTGATTGACATTACCATGTCCATCCCGACCGTGCTCCTGGCCGCCATGATCGCGGCGACCTTTAAACCGCTGATTCTCAACCAGGCTAAGGCGCTCTACGCCACCACCGGCTGGGCCGCGCTCAAGAATACAGGCTGGCTGGAATTGCTCATCGTCTTTGGCGGCCTGTCTGTTGTCTTTTGGCCGGTCTTCGCCCGCCTGATACGCGGCCAGATTCTGTCGCTGCGCGAGAAGGAGTTCATCGAGGCGGCTCGCGCGGTCGGCGTGCCTGAATGGCTCATCGCCCTGCGCTATCTCATCCCCAATGCCATCGGCCCGGTCATCGTCTACATGACCTTTACCCTGTCCTCTGGCATGGTGCTCGAATCGTCGCTCAGCTACCTGGGGATCGGGGTCATGCCGCCGCAAGCCAGTTGGGGTAACATGATTCAGTCCAACATCGGCAGTTGGTCGTACCGCCCGTGGCTCGTCGCTGTACCGGCGGCGACGCTCGCCATCGCCACGCTCGGCGTCAACTTCCTGGGCGACGGGCTGAACGACGCCCTCAACCCGCAATCGCAAACTTCGAAAGTGGTCTAAGGGAGGCTGACATGGGACTGACGGCGGAGCAGACAGCATTCTTCCACGAGCAGGGCTATCTGCCCTACACCCGCGTCCTGAGCGACGATGAACTGGCGGCGCTGCGCCAGCGGAGCGCGGATCTGGCCGAAGGCAAGCTCACCCATGTGCCGTCGCGCTTCATGCAGCTTGAGGCGGCCTTCCGAGGCCAGGACACAGCGGACGTGCCAGCCATTGACCGAGTGCGCAAGTTCACCCAATTGTGCTACTTTGATGACCTGTTCCAGGCGGTCGCCAGGAAGCCCGCGATTCTGGACGTGCTGCAGGAATTCCTGGGGCCGAACATCAAGCTCTATACCGACCAACTGATGATGAAGCCGCGTTTCCACGGCACCGTCACCGACTGGCATCAGGACTCGACAGCCTGGCCTTTCTTTGTGCCGCAGGACCATGTGAGTTGCTGGATCGCCCTCGACGATGCCACAGTGGACAATGGCTGCATGACCATGCTACCGGGCAGCCACAAGTGGGGACCGGTCGCCCGCGAGTACCGTCAGGCCTTCCTGGCGCGGCCTGAGTTGCCCGCGCCCGCCCCTGTCGAACTCAAGGCCGGCGAGTGCATGTTCCACCACGGCCTGACCTGGCACCGCACGGGCGCGAACACGACGCCCAACCGACGGCGCGGTTTGGCCCTGCACTACATCAGCGCCGAGACGATTTACCTGGGCCTGGAGAATGAGGAAAGCCGCCTCCTGGTGGAGTGTGAGAAGCCCAAGGGCGAGTTCCGCTTCCTCTCGGTGCGGGGGCAGGAGTTCCCCGGACGCGCATGAACACCGCCATCATCATCGGGGCTGGCGTCACCGGCCTCAGCACAGCCTATCACCTGGCGCGCAAGGGCTACGGGCGGATTATCGTTCTCGACAAGGGGCTGGTCGGCGATGGGTCGAGCCGCCGCGCGGCGGGCATCATCACCGCCCTGCTGTGGAGCGAGACCGGCGTACGCGCTCGCCTCAAGAGCCTCGAACTCTACCACGCGTTGTCCCGCGACCTGGACGGTTACCAGTTCCGGCATGTCGGCTGTCTGAACCTGTTCGACCCGCCGTCGTGGCCCGACCGCGAAAAACTGCTCCCCCTCTACGACAGTTTGGAGGTCCCCTACGCGATTCTGGACGCCGCCGAGATGCGCCGGCGCTGGCCGGACCTGCGCCCCCACGACGAGTGGATCGGCCTGCTCGACCCGCAGGGCGGCTACAGCGAACCGGACGAGTACCTGCCCGCCCTAGCGGCCCGCGTCCGGTCGCTGGGCGTCGAAATCCGCGAGGGCGAACGGGTAGAGGAGGTTCTCCGCGACGGAGAGCGCGTCGTGGGGGTGCGCACCGGCCGCGGCGACCTCCAGGCCGATGCCGTCGTCTCGACGGTGTACGCCTGGACGGTGAGGCTCCTGGAGCCGCTAGGTATCCTCGTCCCGGTCAAGGCGTTTGTCCACCAGCGCTATGTGACCTACCCGCTGCCCACGCCGCCCCACTTCCCCGCCGTCAACGCCAACCCGCTGGGTGGCTATATCCGTCCGGCGAGCGGCCGTCGGATGCTGGTCGGGGTGGAGACGCCGGACCGGCTGGAGCATAAGGTAGCATCGCCCGACTTCCACCTGTCCAGCCTGGCCGCGCCCGATGGGCTGGCCGAGGAGGCGTGGGCCGGCTTCGTGGACTACGCGCCCGCGCTGGCGAGTACAGGCTGGGAGGAGGAGCGCGTCGGCCTGATCACCTTCTCGATGGACGGCGAGCCAGTGCTGGGGCCGGTGGCGGGCTATCCGGGCCTGTTCGTCGGGACGGCCTTCCACTCCGGCGGTTTCGCCTACAACCCGGTCGTCGGTATGCTGCTGGCCGAGTACGTCGCCGACGGTCGGACCAGCATTGATGTCTCAGCCTTCTCGCCCGACCGCTTCGACCTCGACGCCGGCCGCGCCTACCTGGCCTCGACTGTGCCGCAGTCGCAGTCCTTCAAGCGCCGCCACTAAACAGTAGGAAAGTAGTCGGTAATCAGTAGTCAGTCATCAGTCTACCGACTACTGACTACCGACTACTTCCTACTCCTTGAGGAGCACCCCATGCCCCGTTACCCCCAAGCCATCCTCATCTCGTGCGAAGCGCCGTGGGATGAGCGCGGCAACTTGCTGGAGGACGTGTTCCGCCAGCAGGTGCGCCACGACCTCGACCTCGGCTTCAACCATGTCTACATCTTTGGCACGGCAGGCGAAGGCTACGCTGTAGACACGCCGCGCTTCCAGCAGTTGACCCGGCTGTTCCGCGAGGAAACAGCCCACCCCGACGTGTACCCGATGGTCGGCGTCATCGGCCTGTCTACGCCCACGATTGTCGAGCGCATCGCATTCGCCTATGACGTCGGCTTCCGCGTGTTCCAGATTTCGCTGCCCAGTTGGGGCGCGCTCAACGACACCGAGGTGCTAACCTTCTTCCGCGACGTGTGCGGCGCGTTCCCCGATGCTCAATTCCTGCACTATAACCTGCCGCGCACCAAGCGCGTCCTCACGGGGAAGGACTACCGCCGGGTCATTGATGAGGTACCCAATCTGGTCGCCACCAAG
This sequence comes from Anaerolineae bacterium, assembly GCA_026129165.1. Taxonomy (GTDB): domain Bacteria; phylum Chloroflexota; class Anaerolineae; order Epilineales; family JAHCIE01; genus JAHCIE01. Next base: position 3,902 of record JAHCIP010000016.1, on the reverse strand, counting down.
AACACGGGCGGCGGGCTGGACCGCGCCTACGACCTGATGACCCACGCGCCCGAACTCCAGCACTTCTTTGGCGAAACCAACTTCCCGCACGGCTGCATGTTTGGCGAGTGCTCGCTGCTGTCGTCGTTCGGGCCGATGATACCCCACAAGACCCGCGCCCTGTTCAAGGCCGGCCTCGCTCGCGATGTCGAGACCATGTTCCGCCTGCAGCATGACATCTACGTGATGACGGCCGAAGTCCTGGGGCCGGTGCTGACGGAGGCCCGCATTGATGGCGCCTACGACAAGATGATCGTGCGGCTGGCGGGGCTGGAGGCGATGCCGATTCGCCTGCTCTCGCCCTACCAGGGTTTCAGCGAGGAGCAGTATCAGGCCGTCAAGCAGGTGTTCCAGGCGAAGTACAGCGGCTGGTAAACGGCATGAAAATCACCGATATTCGGAGCATGGCGCTCATCGGCCCTGACCCGCATGGCATCGGCGGCCAGCCCCGCAACTGGCCGGTGCTCATCATCCGCGTGGACACCGACGAGGGCATTTACGGGTTAGGCGAGGCGGCGAACCTCATCTTCATGGGCATGCGCGACGCCCTGGCGCACATCAAGCGCTGTCTGGTCGGCCAGGACCCCATGAATATCCGCCCTATCTGGACGGATATGGTCTATGGCGGCCTCGCGCCGCACCCGCGCACCCAGCCGCCCAACTCTGTCACCCTCGGCCCGATTATCTGGGCGATGGCCGGCGTCGAGATGGCGCTGTGCGACCTGGTGGGTAAGGCGCTCAACACGCCGGTCTATACCCTGTTGGGCGGCCAGTACCGCGATCGCATCCGCATCTACCTCGACCGCAGCACGCCGGAACACTTGGATGACCTGGACGAGTGGCGCGCGCTGGGTCTGGAAGCCAAAGAGCGCGGCTTCACCGACATCAAGTTCGACATTGACTATACTGCCAGCGACGCCCAGCGCGATGTCTGGAATCGCCACATCCCCATCGAGCAGATGAACCGCATCGTCGAGCGCATTGGCGCCGTGCGCGAGGCCGTCGGGTGGGACATGGACATCGCCGTAGACTGCCATATGCACTACGATGTCACCTCGGCCATCCGGCTGGCCCAGGAGTTGGCCCCCTTCAAGCTCAAATGGCTGGAAGACCCCACGCCCATCATCAACCCGGACGCCGTGGCCCAGGTCCGCCAGCAGAGTCCCATCCCCATCTGCGTCGGCGAGATGTTCACCGCCGAGCAGTTCCGCCTGTTCATCGGCCGCGAGGCGTGCGACATCATCCACCCGGATGTCTTGTTTACGGGCGGGCTGCACGAGACGCGCACCATCGCCGACTACGCCGAACTCAACTACATCCCGCTGGCGATGCACAATAACGGCTGCGCGCTGGGGACGATTGCCGCCGCGCACGTCGCCGCCGCCAGCCGCAACTTTATCGGCCTGGAGTACCACTTCCACGACGCGCCCTGGATTGGCGAGGTGGTAGATCGCGGCCGGCCGCTGTTCGAAGACGGCCATGTGCAGTTGACCGACGCGCCTGGCCTGGGCGTGGTCCTGAACGAGGACGTGTGCGGTCGGCACCTCGCGCCGGGCGAGACGCTATTTTGATCTGGTATCCATCATGCCCAACAATACCCCCCGCATCCTGACCCTGGAACTCTACGCCCCTGATCTGGCCCAGGCGTTGACCATCCCCCATCACCTGATGGCCGTGCCGGGCTTCACCGCCGAAACCATGACGCCCTTGCTCCGCGAGACCGACATCTTCGTCGGGACGACGCTCAAGGCCGGATGGCTCACACGCCCCAGCCCGCTGCGCTTCATCCAGGGCACGGGCGCGGGGACGGAAGGCTTCGACCTGCCCGCCCTACCGATGGGCTGCATCGTGTCCAATGTCTTCGGCCACGAGTATGCCATGGCCGAGTACACGTTTATGATGCTGGCCGCCCTCAACCGCAACCTGCTGGTCCAGGACCGCGACTTTCGCACCGGCCACTGGGGCGACCGTCAGCCGCGCCGCGAGTTGCGCGGCCGCTCGCTGCTCATCCTCGGCCTGGGGCATATCGGGGCCGAGATGGCGCGCTGGGGCCACTTCATGGGCATGACGGTGCGCGGGCTGACCCGCACGCCGAGCGCCCGCCGCGCCGAGGCGCTGGGGCTGGCGTCCATCGGCGCGTTGACCGAGCTAGCCGCCTATCTGCCCGCCGCCGATTTCGTGGTCGTCGCCCTGCCCCACACGCCGGAAACGGATGGCTACATCGGCGCGGCCGAGCTGCGTCTGATGCAGCCGACAGCCTATCTGGTCAACGTGGGGCGCGGGGCGGTGGTGGACGAGGCGGCGCTGTACGCGGCCTTGCGGGACCGAGTTATCGCGGGCGCGGCCATTGATGTCTGGTATCGCTACCCGGCCGCCAGCGAGCGCGTCCTGCCCTCGGCCTACCCATTCCACGAGCTAGATAATGTGATCATGACGCCGCACAACTCCGGCTACAGCGATGGGACGATGCGCTATCGCTGGCAGTTCATCAGCGAGAATATCCGCCGCTTCGTCAACGGCGAACCGCTGGAAAACGTCGTCTGGCCCCGCCCTTCGTAGGAGCAAATTATGCATATCACCGCCGTCAACACCGTCCTCCTCACCGGCCAGAATACCGGCGACCCTTTCTTCCTGGAGGCCCGCCGTCTCCGCAGCGTCGCCTTGATTGAGCTACAGACCGACGGCGAACACACCGGCATCGGGGAAACCTACGCCGGTTACTTCTGCCCGGAAGTCGTCCCTCCCCTGGTCGAGTTCTACGCACCTATCCTGCTGGGCGTGGACATCCTGGAGACGGACATCCACACCCTCTACAGCCGCATGTACCAGTGCGGCAATTACTGGGGCCGTGTCGGGCTGGGGCCGGCCGTACTGACCGGCATCGAGGCGGCGCTGTGGGACTTGAAGGGCAAGGCGCTCGGCCTCCCCGTGTGGCAGCTTCTCGGCGGTAAGTGCCACGACCGGCTGCGCGCCTACGCCACCGGCGGACCGAGCAACTGGCCGCCCGACCGCCTCAAGGAGAAGATTGACCTCTACCTGGCCCAGGGCTACACCGCCTTTAAGGTCGCCACGGGCTACTACGACCCGCGCAGCGGCTTCGACGTGCCGGCCAACTCGCTCAGCGCGGTGGTGGACATGGAGGCCCGCAAGGCCGACTTGATGCGCCAGCACGTCGGCCCCGACGTGGCGATTCTCATGGACGGCCACATGGGGAATGCCTCCGGGCAGACGTGGGACCTGCCGACGGCGCGCGCCGTGCTGCAAGCCCTGGAACCCTACGACCTGTTCTTTTTTGAGGAGCCGCTGCACTACACCGACCCGTGGGGCTACGCCGAACTGGCCCGTTCGACGACTATCCCGGTCGCGGGCGGTGAGTGCCTGACGACGCTCAACGAGTTCCGCCAGTACGCCGACCTGGACGCACTGACCATTGCCCAGCCCGACGCGGCCTGGGTCGGCGGGCTGACCGAATTCCTCAAGATTGCCCGCCTGTTCGAGAGCCGCAAGAAGCGCGTGGCGACGCACTCGTGGGGCGCGGGCGTGGCCCACATGCAAAACGTTCACGCCGGCTTCGCAGCGCCCAATACGTGTATCCTGGAGACGCCGCCCGTGCCCGGCCCGCTGCACAAGGAGCTGTGGGGCGACTCGTTCGACCTGCGTGACGGCTACCTCTACCCGCCCACAGCGCCCGGCCTCGGCGTGCGCTTAACGGACGAGATCAAGGCCAAGTTCGCCTTCATCCCCGGCAGCGGCGAGTTCAACAGCGTGCCAGGTAAGCCATTGACCACGTAGGGGCAAAAACAAGCTGTCAACGGATTGGGGAGCAGATTGAACGGATTATGTTGGCGCCATCACGGTCAATC
>JAHCIP010000159.1 GCA_026129165.1 Anaerolineae bacterium | reverse complement strand
AAGACGTTGGTACTCAACCAGCTTCGCCACTTCCCAGCACGATATGATGCTTACGCCCAAGCCGTTAGCCTCATTCAATTGGAGGTAAGCTTGATGCTGCGGCGACAGACGCGCATCACCATGTACCCACCACACCCAGATATGGGTGTCCAGCACAATCACTAAGTGACCTCCCACTCTGTCTCGGCGACAGGATCGGTGGGCCGCAAGTAGGTGATGGGCAAACCACGCAGCGGATACTGCTGCGCCTCGCTCTTGATAAGCGTGGGCACAAGCACAATTACCTCAACTGCCTCTCCTGGAGCTAGTGGTAGATCGCCCAGAACGAGAGTCCTATCAGGATTTACGGTCGCCTGAATACGAAGCGCTTGCATCACTCCCTCCTTCTCCTCTACGCTCGTCCCGTTTGACCCCGTGTTAGCCCCACTACCAGCAAGTCCAATTCCAGCACCGGGTTGATGCCCGACGACTTAAGCGCCAAGTCGGCCTGGAGCAGGCGGCGCAGGATGGCCTCCAGGTGGGGCAGGGTGAACTGGCGCGCCTGCTTCAGCGCCTTGTCAATGACAAAGGGATGCTGCCCCAGGCGCGACGCGAGTTCGCTGGGAGCGAGGTTGGCCGACTGGAGCAGCCGCACCTGGAGCAGGATGCGAAACTGCCGTGTGATCATAAACAGCAGGTAGAGCGGCGCTTCGCCGGCGTCGAGTAATTCGTGCAGCAGGGCCAGGGCTGCGCGGCTGTCGCGGCCACCGATGGCGTCCACCATGTCGAAGATGCTCGTCTGCTGCGCGGCGTTGACCAGGCGGCGCACGTCGGCCTCGGTAACGGCTTGGCCCGGCCCCACATAGGTCAGCAGCTTGTCGAGTTCCTGGTCCAGCAGCCGCAAGTCGTTGCCGGCATAGGCCGCCAGCAAGGTGACGGCGGCCGGCTGGACGATTCCGCCCTTGCGCTGGGCGCGCTCGGTCAGCCAGCGGACGACCTCGCCCTTCTTCACGTTGAGCGGCGCGAATTCCTGGAGGCTGGCCCGACTACCCAGCGCCTGCGCTGCTTTCAGCACAGCGTGGGTCTTGGCGACGGTCTTGGGTTCGACCAGCAGCAGGTGAGTCGTCTCGGGCAGGCGTGGCAGGTAGGCGGCCAGGCCGGCGCTGAACGAGCGCGCAGCCTCGCCTGGCTCGCCCCCCTCCTCGGCCGTCTCCCCGGCCGCCTTGCGCCCGCCCGACGCTAGCCGCGTCAGCAAGCCCTCTACGATCACCAGCCGCGAGCCAAAAAACGGCGTCACGTCGCAGGTGTGGGTCAACTCGCTGAGGGTGACGCGCTTGCCGTCCAGCCGGGTGGTGTTCAGGTCGCCCCAGGCCGGGTCGGTCAGCCGGGCGCGTAGCTCGGCCAGGGCCTCGGAGCGGCCGAATTCATTGTCGCCGTGGAGGAGGTAGAGCATAGACGTGATGCGTGATACGTATTGCGTAGTGCGTATTTCGTATCTCTTGGTCTGAGATACGAAATACGCACTACGGAGTAGGCGTCTAGCTGCCGATTTCGACGCGGTGGATGGTCATGTCGCCCATCTGGCGGCGCGTGACACTCTTGAGCCAGGCGCCCTCGAAATTGTGCGACGTGGTCCACTGCTCCTGGACCTTGGGGCCAAGGGGCTGGGCGAACAGCAGGGCCGTGGTGGTCGCCAGCATCATGCGGGGCAGCTTCTCCCACATGCTCTCGTCACGCCGGCCGCCGGCCACGGCGAAGGACGCCAGCCCGGCCAGCACGCCGGCCACGACGAGGTTCGTCCCGCAGCGCGGGTGGACGACGAGGTCGTGCTCACCGCCGCGCACGCGGCGCAGCGCCTCCTCGACGGCGGGGGCGATGGCGTCGGTGGGCGCCTCGCCAATGACAAAGAAGCCCGTTCGGTCGGCCCGGCCGGCCAGGACAATCTGGGGGTACTGCTCAGACAACACGTGGATGGTCGCGTGCTCGACACCATGATTACGTCGGGTGGCGTGAATCGGTCCAATATCCAACAAGCCCATCTTCTCTCTCCTTCTAGAGGCAAAAAACCAGTCCCACAAAGTGTAGCACATCTATACGTTACGCGCCAGACGCTCCGGAGTTGCCGACTGAAAACAATATTTTACACTTTTCCATTTACAAGCCGCGCTACATACAGTATAATGGCATTGACAGGTCCCCCCGCCCGTTCAGTCCCCCCTTGCTATCCCCAGAAGCCCTCTGGAGGCTGTGTATGCTGCCTTACCTCCGCCACTCGCGGCGCGTCGGCCGCCTGGCGTCTCTCGTCACCCTGTGTCTTGGTTTATGCTTGGTGGGCGGCCTGGTGTGGGGCGTAACCAGCGCGAGCGCGGACCAGATTGCCGTCCTGGCGGCGCCTGGCCTTGACCAGCCGAACCACCCGGCGCTCCAGGGACCGTATCCAGGCCCGGCGACCGCGACCCTGGTTCCACCCTCGGTCACGCCTCCCCCCCTGCCCTACCCATCGCCCAATCCTACGCTTACCCCGCCCCCCAACGACGAGTGCGCGACGGCTGCCGTGATCCCCGCCGGCGGCCCCTGGCCCTATGGGGTTGAGCAAGATACGCGGGGCGCGACGAGCGGCAGCAGCGATACGGTGGCCTGTGGCGGGAGCCTCAACAGCCACACCGTCTGGTATCGTTGGACCGCTCCTGCGACGGGCCGTCTGGACGTGGAGACGTGCGGCTCAGACTATGACACGGTCCTCACCGTCTGGCGGGGCGAGTGTGGCTCAACCGATGGCGTCGCCTGCAACGACGACGCCTGCGGCTACGACTCGCAGGTCAACGTCAACGTCGAGGCTGGGCAGGTCTACCTCATCCGCGTCGGGGCATATGGCCGGGGCGTCGGCGGGCAACTCCACCTGCAAGCGGCCTTTGTGAGCGGCCCCGACCTGACGGCGACTGCGACCCTGCTGCCACCACCCACGGCGACCTTCACGCCAGGTCCCTACCCGGAGCCATCGCGGACCGCCTGGCCGTACCCCCCGCCCTCGGGGACGCCGTCACCCACGTCAGCCATCCCACCTTACCCTGGTCCCTCCAGCACGCCCCTGCCTTACCCTGGCCCGTCCAGCACACCCTTGCCTTACCCTGGCCCGTCCGGCACGCCGACGCTGGCCCTGCCGACCTTAACCGCGACGCCCCCCGCCTACCCCTATCCGTCGCCGTATCCCTATCCCGGTCCAACGCTCGCGCCGCCGGCCAACGACGAGTGCGCCGCCGCCGCCATCATTCCCGCCGCCGGCCCCTGGCCCTATGGGGTCGAGCAGGACACGACTGGCGCGACGAGCAGCAGCAGCGACAGCCTAGCCTGCGGCGGGAGTGTCAACAGCCACACCGTGTGGTATCGCTGGACCGCTCTCAGCAGCGGTCGCCTGGAGCTTGACACCTGCGGCTCCGACTTTGATAGTGTCCTGACCGTCTGGCGAGGCGAGTGCGACACGACCGACCTCGTCGCCTGCAACGACGACGCCTGCGGCTACGCCTCGCGCGTCGCCTTCGATGTCCAGGCGGGCCAGACGTACCTCGTCCGTATTGGATCGTATGCGCGAACACGCGGGGGGCATCTCGCCTTGCGGGCGTATCTGTTCAGCCCGGCTGACCTGACCGCCACCGCGACTTTCCTCCCGCCGCCATCGGCCACCCCGACGCCTGGCTCATATCCCATGCCCAGCGCCACCCTCGAACCGTACCCTGGCCCGGCGGCCACCGCGACGCCCCCGCTGCCCTCGCCTACGCCCGCCCCCACCTGGACCGCGACGGCCACGGCGACGCCAACAGCCACCGACACCGCGACGCCGACGTTCACGCCGACCCTGACCGCGACCGCAACCGACACTGCGACGGCGACCCGCACGCCGACGGCCACCCCCACCGTGACGGCCACCCCGACCGACACGCCGACGGTGACGCTGACACCTACCGTCACACCGACGCCGACCGATACCGCCACGCCGACGATTACGCCGACACCGACGCCGGTCCCCATTGTGTGCGACCCGACGAACCCGGCCAACGTGTGTGACGGCCGGCTGCTGGCGCGGGTCTACATTGACTTTAGCTGTAACGCCTATTTCAACCTGGGGACGGACCAGCCATTGAATGACGCCGAGGTGACGGTGACGCTCCACAACGGGGAGCGTCGCGCGGGGCGGACTAATGCCGACGGCTGGGTCGCCTTCCAGGGTATCCATATCCTCGCCGGCCGAACGGCGACGGTGCGGCTGACGGGCCTGACGCCGCCGGGCTGGACCATTGCCCAGGGGCTGACCCTGGCGGCCTGCCCGACCAGCCTCACGGAGCGCACGCTGGATCGGCTGTACTTCAACGCCGGTGTGGCGACCCTGGACTTCCGCCTGCAACCTCGGTAGGGGCGACCCCCTGTGGTCGCCCTGACCTGGGCCGACACGGGGGTCAGCCCCTACAGTTGGGAAAGACTACATAAAACGCAGACGCCCGGTCCACCCGGGCGTCTGCGTTTCAAAGGCGTATGCGACGACTAGGTAAGGATGACGCAGTTCGTGGAGCCGCGATCGTTGTCCACGTACTTGTCGGCCGCATTATCGTTGTGCCAGTGCTGGCCGTCGGCGATGTAGCGGAATTGATACTCCTGCCCCGCGTCGAGGGTCAGCGTGACGCGCCACGCACCGTCTGGACCGTCCTGGCTCATGGGCGTGGCGTTGGTGTCCCAGTCGTTAAAGTCACCGACCAGGTAGATACGTTCCGCCCAGAACTGGGCCGGTAGCTCAAACGTAATATTTACTTTATCGGGCGTCGCACCGGGGCGCTTGTAGATCATGGCCTATCCCCGACAGGTCCAGGCGGCCGATGGTTTCGCGGCCTTAGCCGCCTGGCCGCCGTATTACTTGGTCACGTTGTAGAAAGCGTCGCGCCCCAGGTAGCGGGCGGTATCGCCCAGTTCGTCCTCGATGCGCAGCAAGCGGTTGTACTTGGCGATACGCTCGCCCCGGCTCGGCGCGCCGGTCTTGATCTGGCCCGCGTTGACGGCTACCGCCAGGTCAGCGATGGTGGTGTCATCGGTCTCGCCGGAGCGGTGCGAGACGACAGCGGTCCAATTGGCGCGCTTCGCCATCTCGATGGCGGCGAGCGTCTCGGTCAACGAGCCGATCTGGTTGAGTTTGATGAGGATGGAATTGGCCGAGCGAGCCTTGATGGCGCGGGCCAGGCGCTCGACGTTCGTCACCAGGAAGTCGTCGCCGACCAACTGGAGGCGGTCGCCGAGGCGCTGGCGCAACATGCCCCAGCCCTCCCAGTCATCCTCGGCCATGCCGTCTTCCAGCGAGATGATGGGATAGCGGCTCGTCCAGTCCTCCCAGAAGGCGACCATCTCGGCGCTGGTTAGAGTGCGGCCCTCACGGGCAAGGACATATTTGCCGTCCTCGTATAGCTCGGTGATGGCCGGGTCCAGGGCAATCGCCACGTCGCGGCCCGGCTCGTAGCCGGCCTGCTCAATGGCCTGCATAATCAACTGAATGGCCGCCTCGTTGCTGTCCAGGCTGGGCGCGTAGCCGCCCTCGTCGCCCACAGTGGTGCTGAAGCCCCGGCCCTTGATGACCTTGCCCAGCGCCTGGTAGATCTCGCTGCCCCAGCGCATGGCCTCCTTGAAGGACAAGGCGCCGACCGGCATGATCATAAACTCCTGGAAGTCGGTGGAGTTGACGGCGTGCTTGCCACCGTTCATGATGTTCATCATGGGCACGGGCAGGGTGTGGGCGTAGACGCCGCCCAGGTAGCGGTAGAGGGGGAGGCCCAGCGCGTCGGCCCCGGCGTGGGCGACGGCCAGCGAGACGCCGAGCACCGCGTTGGCCCCCAGGCGCGACTTGTTGGGCGTCCCATCCAGCCCAATCATAAACTCGTCAACCCCCTTCTGGTCCAGCGCGTCCCAGCCGGTCAGTTCGGCGGCCAGTTCTTGATTGACATGCTCAACCGCCTGGCTGACGCCCTTGCCGCCCCACTGGTTCGGGTCTTTGTCGCGCAGTTCCAGCGCCTCATGTGCGCCCGTGGACGCGCCCGACGGGACGGCGGCCCGCCCGAACGCGCCACCGACGAGGGTAACTTCCACTTCAAGCGTGGGATTGCCGCGCGAGTCGAGAATCTGGCGCGCGTATATGTCGTCAATCAGGGTATCATCGTGAAAAGAGTGGGAATTGGCCATAGGTCCTCCATTATGGGATACATGATACGTGATACGTGATACGTGATGCGTGATGCGTCGAGGTAGACAGCTTAGCGCTTCGGGCGGCCGCTTTTGAGTCCGGTGCGCAGCTTGTGGTTGACCTCGCGGATCACCAGGGCCGGCAACGTGGAGCGACGCTGGTCCACATAGGCGGCGACTCGGTCGGGATGGTGTTTGCTCAATTCGCGTAAGGCCCAGGAGACGGCCTTGACCATCAATGGCTCGCGTTCGGCCTGGACGCGGTCTAGCAGGCTGAACAGCCGGTCAGGAATCAGGGCGCCGTCCTCGCGGCTGGCGATGAGCGCGCCGACCAGGGCCAGGCGGCGGCTCCACAGGTCAGGGGCGGCGATGAGCGTGTCCAGGTGGGGCGTGCGGCCGGCCAGGTCGGCCAGCAGCCACGGGCCGAGCAGGTAGCCCAGGTGGTCCGTCGTGGACCAGTCCACCAGCCCAGGCCGCCAGCGGTCGAAATGCTCCCAGGGCAGAGTCGGAAGCCGGCGTGGGTAGGCGTTCAGAAGCTCCAGGGCCAGGTGGCGCTCGTCCATCGAGTCGCCCGCCCACAGCGCGTCCACCAGGCCGAGCCAGTCGGCGTCTGGCGCATCCTTGTGGGCGTCCCGCCACGCTTTCGCCAGGCCGCGTGACTCGGCCGTCGGCAGACCGTAGCTCTTGAGGGGCAGGTCCGGTGTCGGCGGTGCGACACGATGACCCGGCCCGACGCCCGCAATGAGTCGGTTCAACAAGAGCGCATACTCGGCCTGAATGTCCACTCTTTCATAGCCTCGCTGCATCGTCACCGATGAGCACGACGCGCGCTGGCGCGCCATCAGCGTCGGTAATCTTCATGGGCAGGGCGATCAGATGGTACGCCCCTGGCGGCACATGGGCCAGGTTCAACCCCTCAAGGATGACGACGCCCGCCCGCAGCAGCGCGGTGTGGACCGGGAAGCTCTCGTCGCCGCGTTCGATGCTCAGGTAGTCGATGCCGATCAACTGGATACCCCGTTCGACCAGCCAGCGAGCCGCCGAGGGGTCCAGGGCAACGAAGTCGGGGTCGAAGGTGGGTATCAGGGGGTGGGTCCACAGGTGGGAGTTGGCCGTCTTGAGCAGCAGCCGGGTGACATCCACAGGAATCCTCAGCCCCTCCAGCCCCGCCGCCGTCACAAGCCCGCCTTCCCCCGCCTTCCTACCTTTCCCATCCTTCCCATCTTCCACTTCCGCCACCCATGCTGGTCCCATAAGGCGGTCTAGTGGAAGCTGGTCAATGGCGAGGCCAGAGGGGAAAAAGTGGCGCGGGGCATCTATATGTGTCCCTGTGTGGGCGGAGATGTTCAGGCGGGTCAGGGTAAAGGCGTCGCCCTGCGCGGCGTCCATCTCACGAACGATCTCAACGGGCGGATCGCCGGGCCAGACGGCCAGGTGGGCGGAGATGGGCAGCGTCAGATCGTAGATGGGCATGTGAACTCGTGAGGCGTGAATCGGGATGCCTAATGCGCGTTGACAGGTTCATTATAGCCGCGTTAGCCCCCGGTGACAAAGGCGCGCACTTGTGGGCCAACTGTCAGAGCGGTGTGGGGCAACGGGCGGGGAGTATGCTATAATTGGGGAGTCTAGCACACACCCCAGGGATGGAGGAGGCACAGCATGGCAGAGTCATTGTTGGATCGGGTTGGGCTGCTCATCACGGCCAACGTCAACGCGCTGCTGGATCGGGCGTTGCGCGCCAACAGCCCGGCCGTCCTGGACGAATACATCCGGCGCATGGAAGACAACCTGGACGCGCTGGAGGACGCGGCGGCGGTGGTCGGCGGCGAAGGGCGGACGCTCCAGCGCAAGGCCGATGAGTACAACCGTCAGTTGACCGACCTCGACCGCCAGATTGATATGGCGCTGGCGCAGGGCAAGAACGACCTGGCGACGGCGGCGCAGAGCCGTTACAACACCATCGCGCGCATGGCGCACAGCTACACCGACCAGGCGGCGGCGCAGAAGCGCGAGTTCGACAAGCTGATGGGGGCGAAGCTCAAGCTGGAAGCCAAGCTGACGGATGTGAAGCACCAGCGCGAGGAATTGCTGGCGATGCTCCAGCTTGCCAAGTCGAAGGAAGCGGTCAATAAGGCTGTACGGGGCGTGGGGACCATCACCAGTGAGACAGCCGGCATCGAGGACATGCGCGACCAGGTCCAGAAGCGCCTCGACGTCGCCAATGCGCAGGCCGAGATGGACGCCAGCCGGCTGGACGCGCAGATGGAAGAGTTGCTCGAAAAGAGCCAGATTGACGAGCAATTGTCCGAACGGCGCCGGCGACTGGGGCTGGAGAAATAACCCTACAACTGTCACCCTGAGCGGAGCGAAGGGTCTCGCCTCACTGGACGAGATGCTTCGCTTCGCTCAGCATGACGAGGGATGTCAGAGCTTGCCGCGATACAGGCCGCCGTCCACCAACAACGCCTGACCGGTCATGTAGGACGCGGCGGGCGAGGCGATAAAGACGACGGCGTTGGCAAACTCGTCGGGGCGGCCCATGCGACGGAGTGGGATGTCGCGTGTGATGGCCGCCTCGACGTCTTGCGCCGATTGACCGTTGGCCTGGGCGCGTGTCGCCATGATGCTCTCGACGCGCTCGGTCAGGGTCCAGCCGGGCAGGACCGAGTTGACGCGGATGCCGTCGGGAGCGAGTTCAATGGACAGCGTCTTCATCAGACCGTTGACGGCATCCCGAATCGAGTTGGATAGCATCAGCGGCGGGATGGGGTGCTTAACCGTCATCGAGTTGATGCTGACAATGGAGCCGCTGCCCTGGCGCTGCATGGTCGGCACGACGGCCCGCACCAGCCGCACCGCGCTCAGCAGCGTCAACTGACACGCCGCTTCCCACTGTTCCAGGCTGAGGGCCATAAACTCCCCGGCTGGCGGTCCCCCCGCATTGGTAATCAGAATATCAATCCGCCCGAAGCGGTCCAGCGTCGCCTGTACCAGCCGGTCCACATCGGCCTGGACCGTGACATCCCCCGCCACCGCCAGCGCCGGCGCGCCCAGCGCCTCGATTTCCGCCTGGACGGCCTGGAGGCGTTGGGCGTCGCGGGCGAATACGACGACCGAAGCGCCCTCGCGGGCGAATTGCAGGGCGACAGCATGGCCCAGCCCGCGACTAGCGGCGGTCACAATGGCGACTTGATGCTTGAGACCGAGGTCCATAGCTAATTTCCCCCTTCGTGACGGGCGGTGACGACGGTCTTCAGCCCGCCGCGCACATTAAACGTCCCGACGACTTCCATCCGCCGCGGCGCGGCGGCGGCTACCAGGTCATCCAGAATCTTGTTGACCACCGTCTCGTGGAATATGCCCTCGTTGCGGTACGACCAGAGATACAGCTTGAGCGATTTTAGCTCGACAATACGCTGGTCAGGCACATACAGGATGCTAATCTCGGCAAAGTCGGGCTGCCCCGTCACCGGACACAGACACGTGAACTCAGGCGTCGAGATGTCAATGGTGTAGTCGCGGTCGGCATACGGATTGGGCGCCGTCTCCAGCAGCTTACTGGGTTGGGCCCCACCGGGCCTCAAGTGAGTTAGTGTGTCATAACGCGTCGTCATCTAAACCTCTGCTTACTTCTCACCCCACGAAAAGGGGCTGAAATCGGTTGTTCGGTCGTAGACATCCAGCCCCTCGGCCCGCTTCAGGAAGTTGACCACGGCGTAGGTGAGGGGCGTGGCGATCACCTCATAGCCTGTCTTGAAGAGCCACTGCGTCACAATGGTGGTGAGCAGGAGGGGCGGCGGGAGGATGCCAAAAAAGGCGATGGTGATAAACACCAGCGAGTCTAGCCCTTGTCCTATCAGCGTGGAGGCAATGGTTCGGCTCCAGAGCCAGCGGCCTTCCGTCAGCACCTTCATCTTAGCCAGGACAAAGGAGTTGGCAAACTCGCCGACCAGATAGGCGCAGAACGAGGCCAGCAGCAGCCGCGGCGTGAACCCCAGGATACGTTCGTAGGCCGGCTGGGCGTCCCAGATCTCGGCGCCCGGCAAGACCTGGCTGAGCCAGATGGCCGCCACCGCCAGCAAGTTACAGGCAAAGGCGAGCCAGATGACCTGGCGGGCGCGGCGGTAGCCGTACACCTCGGTCAGCACATCGCCCAGGATATAGCTGATGGGAAAGATAATCACGGCGGCGGGCAGGACAAACCCGAAGAGCGTGACCAACTTCACGGCGATGATATTGGCGATGAGCAGCGACGTGATGAACAGCGCCACGACGGCCACGAACCAGGTCGAGTGCTGTTGAGCGGAGGCGCGAACCATGACCACTCCTTCGTTCCGACGAGGACAGGGCCGACGGCCGTCCTGGGCTGAAATCTACTTCTCTTAGATACGCTGGCCCAAGCCTCTATTACGACCCTCGCCCTTTACATTCATGGCTTCACCTGTATACTTGGAGATACAACGCAGAGAGGCATGGCTATGAACTACTACGCATTGTTCTATGATGTGGTGGATGACTTTGTGAATCGCCGCGCTCCCTATCGAGCCGAACATCTGCGCCTGGCCCAGGCAGCCCACGACCGGGGTGAACTGCTGTTGGGCGGCGCACTGAGCGACCCCGCCGACCGTGCCCTGCTCATCTTCCATACCGCTGACCGCGCCAGCGTGGAAGACTTCGCCCGCCACGACCCCTATGTAAGGCAGGGGCTGGTGAGGCGCTGGGAAGTGCGGCCCTGGACGGTGGTGATAGGTAACGAGGAGGTCCACAACACGGGGCGTGGGGCGGTCGACATCCAGATGCACAACCGACGGGGGATCAAAATCGCGGAAGTGGTCGGGGAGGAGGTGTGCCTGCGCAGCGGCCAGGACCTGCTGGATCTCCTGAGCCACCTGTATGGTACGGAGGTTGAGCGGATTGTCCTGCGCGAGGAGCAGCTCGACCCGGCCTTCTTCGACCTGCGCACGGGCTTGGCGGGGGACATCACCCAAAAGTTTGTCAACTACCATCTCAAGGTGGCGATTGTGGGCCAGTTTGAGAAGTATTCAAGTAAGGCCCTGGCCGACTTCATTCGTGAAGCCAATCAAGGCAAGCAGCTATTCTTCACGGCCTCGGTGAGCGAGGCGCTGGCCCGCCTTGCCATAGCATAGTAGGCGCTCTATGGGCATTGGTGTTAGCCCCGACAACATTGGCTTGCTCATTATCCTTAGCTTCGCTGCCTTTGTCGTCCCCTTCGTCCTGATCTGGCTCGTGGGGCTGATTCTGTCGGCCCTGCGCATCCGCGTCGGCTGCCTGCCGGCCGCCGTGGTGGGGCTGGCGCTGGTGGTGGTCGTCGTAGCCGCGCCGCTCGTCGTAGATGAGGTTGGGCAGCCGTTCCAGGGGCAGGTCATCGAGAAGAGTGAGTACGTCCGCACCCGTACAGAAGGCGACTGGACCCATGACCTGAGCCTCACGGTGCGTTACGACCTGACGGGCCGCCCCTTGCCCGCCTTCACCGACCATAGCCAGGCTCAGATGGAGATCATGGCGGCGGGGACCAGCCAGGAGGTCGTGGCGATGCGCCCCACGCCCGCCGACTTTGACCGCGTCCAACCTGGGGATAGCGTTGCGGTGCGGGTGGCGCGGGTGCGGAACATCTTCAGCCTGGTGACGCTGGTGGAACGCTCGGCGCCTACGCTTGTGCCGTGGCGGACATTGCTCATCTGGCTCGGCGCGGCCCTCCTTGTCTTTCTCGCCTGGCAGGCGCGGAAAACACCTCTCGGCTACGTACCGCTGGGTTTGCTCGCCGTCGTTGGGCTGGCCTATCCCCTCGTCAACAGCTATCAGACGTGGCAGGCGTACGAAGACTTGAGCGCGGCGACAGCCCGAGGCGAAGCCACGGTCCGCGACGTGACCCGCGTGACTGAAGTCAATTTATGTCCTAGGGGAGGTGAGCAGTGTCGTACCACCCTCGCGCAGCCCTACGACATTGTGCAGGTGGAGTTTATGCCGCCCGGCCCGCGCGAGCGCGAAGCCATTATCGGGGTGGATGCTGTGGACGTAGCCCCTGGCAGCCCCAGCCGTTTTGAGAAGGGCGGCACAGTCCAGGTGATGTATCCTCCCGACGCGCCGCGCGAGGTGCGTATCGTGGGCGAGAAGCGTACCCACTACTGGCAAACGATGGTCAGCGTCTATACGGACAACGCCCTGGTCCTGGCCTTCGCCCTGGCAGTGATCCTGCTTCCCTCACTGCTCGGTCGGTTGTGGCGTCGCCTGCGAAGGGGTTGAATGACGCCTAAAAATCTGCCTGACCCACCTGGCTGCTACCCTCTTAGAGGAGATTCTGCGTTCTATGTCGTCCCAGTCGTCCATCCCTACCCGTCCACTCCGCCCTACCCTCCTGTCGCGTCTGGTTCGCCGGCTGCTCCGTCTGCTAGGCTGGGAAGTGGTCGGGACGCTGCCCGATACCAGGCACTGGGTTCTCATCGGCGCGCATCATACCTCCAACCTGGATACGCCCTTCATGCTGGCCGCCGCGGTCGTCCTGGGCGTGCCCCTGTCCTGGCTGGCCAAGGCCGAGCTATTCCGAGGCCCACTCGCGCCCCTCCTCCGCGCGGTCGGTGGCATCCCCATTGACCGCGCCCAGCGCTCCAATACGGTGCAGCAGATGGTGAACCTGTTTCGGTCTCGCCCGGAGTTCTATCTGGCGTTGTCGCCCGAAGGTACGCGCAAGCGCAGCGAGTATTGGAAGTCGGGCTTCTATCACATCGCCGTCGGGGCGGGCGTGCCAATCGTGTTTGGCTTTATTGATTACCGCCGCCGCCAGGTGGGGGTGGGTCCGTTCCTCGTGCCTACGGGCGACATCGAGGCGGATATGCGCGTGATCCGCGACTTCTATGAGCCGATTGTGCCGCGCTACCCCGACAAAAAAGGTTCCATGATCTTGCCAGAGCAGGACGAACGGGCAGCCGTGAAGGGATAGGCGTCCGAACGAAGGGAGAGGCCAAAGCCTGACACAGAGAGGCGGTCCGATTTGGACCGCCTCTCGCTTGATCACGCGGGTTGGGGCTGGCGTTCCGCCAGGGGGATGTACTCGGCGTCCTGCGGCCCGGTATAGAGGGCGCGGGGGCGAATCAGACGGTTGTGGGCGTGCTGCTCCAGGATATGCGCCGTCCAGCCGGCGACGCGGCTCACGGCGAAGACGGGCGTGAACAGGTCGGTGGGGATGCCCAGGGTGTAGTACACCGAGGCGGAGTAGAAGTCCACGTTGGGGTAGAGCTTCTTCTCGGCCATGACGGTGTCCTCGACATTCTGCGAGATGTCGTACCACTGGCGGTTGCCGGTGGCGTCGGCCA
>JAHCIP010000158.1 GCA_026129165.1 Anaerolineae bacterium | reverse complement strand
AAGCTGGTCGGGTGGGAGTGCGGCCTCCCCTCCCAGACGTCCTCGATGCAAGCGGGTATCCTCCACGGCAGCCACCGTAATATCCCGGCCTTTCGCTTCTACGACAAGCGTCAGCGCCGGCTCCTCGTCTCCAATTATCCCAACGACGCCGACGATATCCTGCGTCCCCTGTTGAACGGCCAGGGGGTGCTGCGCGACCACGGCTTCAGCCTCAATAACTGGGCGTCGGGTGACGCGCCCGAAGCGACGCTGACGGTGACGACCTTCGCGGAGGCGGGCTATCGCGTCTTCACCCAGGCGCAGGCCCTGTATGCCTATTTTGCCAACACCTTCCTGTTCCAGGAGGCGCTGGTGGGGATGGTGGTGGACATGGCGGCCGAGTGGCGCGAGGCGTGGCGGCAGCGGCTGCGCAAGGTCTGGCCGAGGGTAGACCGTCACTTCCCCTATCCCTTGGTGCGCGCCGTGACCACCGCTCTGCTGCCCCAACTGTGCGGCCACGTCCTCATTAGCAAAATGTTCGAGGGTATCGCCTCAGCGTATACGACGTTTGTGGCCTATGATGAAGTGGCGCACCACTCGGGTGTGGACCGCCCGGATGCGCTACGTATCCTGACCCAACTCGATCATCAAATTCAGTGGATTACTCAGGCCGCGGAGTACACCCCACGCCGCTACGAGTTCGTCGTCCTGTCGGATCACGGCCAGAGCCAGGGGGCGACCTTCCGCCAACGCTACGGCGTCACGCTGGCCGAACTGGTCAACTCGCTGGTGAGCGAGGAGTACGCGACGGCGACGACGGACTATTACGACGAGGGCCTGGACGCTGTCAACCTGCTGCTGTCGCATCTAGCGAGTGATAACAGCCGCAAGGGGCGATTGCTGCGGCGGGCGCTACTGCGGCGCATCGTGAACGGGCAGGTCCGGCTGGGGCGGCGTCCGGAGGGGACCACGGCGGACACGGCGCATACGGTCGTCTGTGCGTCGGGCAACATGGGCCTGCTCTACTTTGCTGACTGGCCCGGCCGTCTCAGCCTGGAGGACGTCTACCTGCGGTTTCCGGGTCTGGTAGACGGTCTGGTAGACCATCCTGGCATCGCCTATGTCCTGGCGCGGTCCGAAGCTGATGGGCCGCTGGTTATCAGCAAAAACGGGGTCTACTACCTGGACACGGACGTGGTGGAAGGCGACAACCCGCTGGCCTCCTTTGGCCCGCACGCGGCGGCTCACCTGCGGGAGCTAAGCTCGTACGAGAACCTGGGCGATCTCGTCGTCAACAGTTTCTACAATCCAGAGACGGGGGAGGTGGCGGCTTTTGAGGAACTGGTGGGGTCACACGGAGGGCTGGGCGGCCCACAGACGCGGCCCTTCCTCATGTACCCGACGCGGCTGGAGTCGGAGGAGGTGGGGGAGTTGGTGGGAGCGCCGTCGCTGTATCAGCTAATCCGCCGCTGGCAGGCGCGGCTCCTGGGCTTGGAAGGCGTCACCGTTCTCTACCCGTCGCCCGCGAAGAGCGAGCAACCACCTGCCGCTCAAGCGGCAGGCTAGGTATGGAAGCCTCCTGCGGAGGCTGGTTCTCAGCCCCTTGAGCTTCCATCCTTTAGCCAGGTGCTTTAGCGCCTGGTGGGCGTCACCGGTACAAGTTCGGGGTCAGGAAGGGGGCGAGGGCACAGGCGACGGCGCTGGCGTAGACCTGCTCCCGGTTGAGCAGGCCAGCGGTTAGGATGCCGACCGCGCCGGGGCCGCGCTTGGTGGCGGGCCTCTGCGCCAGGCGGTCCATCGCCTCGCCCAACTCCAGCCCCTCGCGGACCCAGGCGACCACCCTCGGCGGCAGCAGGACGCCGCCGGAAGTCCCCAGGCCAACACGGCCGGCGCGGTCCACGGCGACCGTCCAGTTCAGCGTGGTGACACCCCAGGCCGTCTCCTCCAATCCGCCCTCTAGCCCGAAGCCCAGGTCGGCGTCCAGGGCGGCGCGGGCGGACTGCGCCCGTTGGAAGGCCCCTTGCTGCATTTCGGCGTGGCCCCATGGCTGGGCCGACACGCCCGAGGGGGTATCGATGCCCTGCACCGTAACGTCCGGCCAGACCTGGCGCACAACGTCCGCGACGGCGGCGATTTTGACCGGGTTAGTGGAACCAACGGCGATGAGCATAAACCTTCCATTCAGGTGGGGGGTGGATAGTGGGTAGTGGGTGGACGTAATGCGTGATACGTGATGCGTGAGAGGTCAATTTTAGCCCAAATCCACACAGGGTACGAACCACCCTCTTCGTGGTCATTCGTCCCACAGGGAGGCTCCGCACTGTCTATTCGTGGATTCTATAGAGGGAGGCGCAGGGCGTGGGGCAGACGGTAGGGGGGGCGGTACGGGCGGCGCAGCAGCGGTTCCAGACGGCTGGGGTGGAGACGGCGGGGCTGGATGCCCAGGTGCTGCTCGGCTACGTACTCGGCGTGGGACGGGCGTGGCTCATCGCCCATCCGGAAGCGCCCTTGACGCCGGACCAGGCGCAAGCCTTTGAACGGCTCGTTCAGCGGCGCGAGGCCCGCCAGCCGGTGGCCTATCTGACGGGCCAGCGCGAGTTCTACGGCCTGGTCTTTCAGGTGGACGAACGGGTTCTCGTTCCTCGGCCCGAAACGGAACTGCTGGTCGAACGAGCCATAGGGCTTGTCCATGAGTGGCTCGCTCGCTACGGCCAGTGGCCCCGTGTCGTGGACGTGGGCACAGGGTCAGGCGCGATTGGGGTGAGCTTGGCCGTCACCGTACCAGAGTTGCCCACGGTGAACCTGGTGGACGTGTCACCCGCCGCGTTGGACGTGGCTCGCGCCAACGCCGAAAGGCATGGCGTGGCAGGGCGGCTGCGCTTCTGGATCGGGGACTTGCTCGCGCCGCTGCCGGCGCCCGTGAACCTCGTCCTGGCGAACCTGCCCTACATCGAAGCCGATGTCATCCCAACCCTCGCGCCAGAGGTTCAGCAGGAGCCACGTCTGGCCCTGGACGGCGGGCCAGACGGCCTGGACCCCTTCCGCCGTCTGTTCACCCAGGTTCCGACCCATGTGTCGCCCGCCGGCGTGCTGCTGTTAGAGATTGGGGCCGGGCAGGGGCGGGCCGTGGCCGAGTTGGCCCAGGTCTTGCGCCCTCAGGCCGTCAGCGTCCACCCAGACCTGGCCGGTCTGGATCGGTTGGTGGAGGTATACTTACGTGAATGAAACAAAGTTAATCGCCCTGGACCTGGATGGCACCCTCCTGGACGAGGAGCTACACCTCAGCGCGCCTGTCCGGCGCGCCATCCAGGCGGCGCAGGCCCAGGGCGTGCATGTCACCCTGGCGACAGGGCGCTCGACCATTACGGCCCGCCCGTTTGCCGAGGCGCTTGGCATCCAGACGCCGATTATTGGTTACCAGGGTGGGCAGATCGCTGACCCGCTCACGGGGGAGGTGCTGCTCCAACACGCGATGGCGGAGGACCTGGCCCACGCGGCGGTCGAGCGAGCCGAGGCCGAGGACCTGGACCTCAGCCTGTACAGCCACGATGTCGTCTACTTCCGCCAACTGCGCTTCCCCCAGGTCTTCTACGACCGCTGGTTTGGGCTGCCTATTCGACATACGCCCGACCTGCACGCGGTGGTCGAAGCGGCGCCACCCATGAAGTTTATCATTGTGGCGGAGCCGCCGGAAGCGGACGAGATCGAGGCCCGTTGGAAAGAGGGCTTCGAGGGGCGGCTGCATATCGTGCGCTCGCACCGCCTTTTTGTCGAGGGCAACCCGCCGGGCGTGTCTAAGGGGACGGCGCTGGCCTGGTTGGCCCGACGGCTGGGCATCCCCCAAGCCAATGTCATGGCCATTGGCGACAATGACAATGACATAACAATGGTCGAGTGGGCCGGGGTGGGCGTGGCGATGGGCAATGGCTCGCCGGCGGTGAAAGCCGTAGCCGACTGGGTCGCGCCGCCCGTTGTCGAGGACGGTGTGGCGGCGGCGCTGGAGCGATTTGTCCTGGGGCGGCGAGTGGAGTAAACTGAGCGTATGGCAGCGCGTATTCTGTCCGCGACGCAAGCGGGGGCCATCGAGGCAGCCGGGCGGCTCCTGGCAGCCGACCAATTGGTCGTCTTTCCCACCGATACCGTCTATGGCGTGGGCGCGCATGGCTTGCGCGAGACGGCGGTCGTCAAACTGTTCGACGCCAAGGTCCGTTCGCTCCACAAAGCCATTCCGCTGCTACTTTCCGACGTGGCGGACGTAGAGCAAGTAGGCGAACGGCTGACGCCGCTGGCCTGGTCGCTCATGCGGCGTTACTGGCCCGGCGCGCTGACCCTGGTGGTCTGGGCGCGGCCTGGCCTGCCGCCTTCGCTCACAGCGGGCGAGCCAACGGTGGCGGTGCGCGTTCCCGACTGCGACACTACACGAGACCTGATTCGGCGGCTCGGTGTGCCGCTGGCGGCGACGAGCGCCAATGTGTCCGGCCAGCCGCCCGCCCGCACCGCCCAGGAGGCGGCCGAGGCCCTGGCCGATCAGGTCGCGCTCATTCTGGATGGGGGACCATCGCCGATTGGCCAGGCTTCGACCGTGCTGGACGTGACCGTGGAGCCGCCGCGCGTCCTGCGGCGCGGCCACCTAGTAGACGACCCGTTTCTGGCGGCGCGCGTCAATGGGTAGGGGCAGGCCTATGTGCCTGCCCAGGCAGGGCAACCACAAGGGTTGCCCCTACCTCTGGTGAAGGAGGTCGGTATGGATCGAGAGAGGGTGGCGAATGGGGAGGCGAGCCGCCGCCGTCTGGGGGGGCTCGTCCCTGGCCTGATTCTGATTCTCTTGGGCGTATGGTTCCTGTTGGATAACTTTGGCATCATTCAGATGAATATGGGCCAACTTTGGCCCGTCTTCCCACTCCTGTTCGGCCTGGCGATGCTGGTCACGGGCGTGTTGCGCGGCCGGCGGGGCCGGCTGGACGATGGCGCGATTATGGTTGGCGTCTGGGGCACGCTCATCGGCCTGTTCTTCTTCCTGTTTACGTTTGAAGCGGTCAGTTGGGACCAGATGGGGCTGCTGTGGCCGACGTTTCCGCTGATTGGTGGATTAGGCTTCCTGGCGGCCTTTCTGACGAGTAGGCTGCGCGACTGGGGCCTGCTCATCGTTGGAGCCATCGCCACATTAGTCGGCGTACTGGGCTATGTCTTCACCTACGGCGTCCTGAGTCCGTCCCTCGCCCAGTTCGTTCTGCCCTACCTGGCCCCGCTGCTGCTCATCCTGGCCGGCATTGGCGTCGTCGTCAGCGCGCTGAGCCGACGCCAGGTCTAGGCTGGCCCTGCTGACGCCGTGCTGGTCGGGATTGACGCCAGCCGCGCGACGACGCCGCGCAACCGCACCGAGAATTACTCCGTTGGCCTGATTCGCGCCCTGGTCGAGCGCGGCCAGCACGAGTATCGGCTGTACTACCGCGACCGCCTCGCGCCGGAGCTAGAAGGCTTACCTGCGGACTACTGCCGCCTACCGGCGCGGCGGCTGTGGACGCACACGCGGCTGGCCTGGGAACTCGTGCGCCGCCCGCCCGACGCTCAGCCGCCATCGTCTTGCCCCCTTCTCTCTGACCTCCCCCAGGTGGGAGTGTGGTCACGGTCCACGACGTGGGCTTTCGCTTATTCCCCCAGGCGCACCCCATGTCGGCGCGGCTCTACCTTGACCTCAGCACGCGCTGGGCGGCGCGGCGGGCTACCACTTGCCAGCCGACTGGAAGCGACCCGCCAGATCGGTCCGCCTCTACGGCGTCGCGCCCGACCGTCAGCGTCGTCTTACCCGTCGGTGGACGCCCGTTTTACTCCCGTTCCTGAGCCTGGCGAGCGCGAGCGCCTGGCCGCGACCTACGGCTTACCGGTCCGTATGTTCTGTATGTCGGGACGCTCCAACCTCGGAAGAATGTGGGGACGCTGATCGAGGCGCTGGCGCGGACCGGCGCCGGGCTGACGCTGGCCGTGGTGGGCGGCGTCGGCTGGGGGAGGCGGAACGGCCAGGGCGTGTCGAGACGCTCAGGCTGACCGACCGAGGCGCTTCCTGGGTCACGCGTCGAAGCGCCGACTTGCCAGCCCTGATGCGCCAGGCGCTGGCGCTGGCCTTACCGAGCCTGGTGCACGAGGGTTTCCGGGCTTGCCGCTGGCCGAGGCGGCGTGCGGTACGCCGACCGGGTCGCCGACTCGTTCGCTCTGCCCGAAGTCGTGGGCGACGCTGGTTTGCTCCTGCCGCCGCATGACCGACCGCCTGGGCCGACGCCCTGCGCCGTGTCGCGGACGACGCTGACCTGCGTCGAAAGAGTTAGGCGAACGCAGGGCAGCGCCGCGTCCGCCTGTTTACGTGGGATGCGCGGCGGCGATAGTTCAGATGTCCTGGCTGACCCTCGACTAACTCAGGGGCAGAATTGAACCACGGAGACACCGAGGACACGGAGACTGATACATATTTATAATTCCGTGTTCGTGCCTCGTGGCTAGCCTCTCTTCGGAGCCTCCATGGCAACTTCTGCTCGATCCCTGATATCCTACCAAGTCCACGTCGGCCTGGCTGTGTATGCCTTCAAGCGAGCCGATCCTGTTTATGCCAGGGCCGCACCGCTTAAAGGAGAAGCCAGGCGACCGCATGGCCGATGCCTGATTTTCAGATCTTGGTCAGCCAGGTCACGTATGACCCGCCAGAGTTCAGCGCTCGACCCGCCCGCCCACCTGGGCATGACCGAGATGCACGAGTGCGCGGACGAGGCGCTGGCCGTCGTCGGCGTCATGGGAGCGGTGGATGTGCTGGGTCGGGCAGCATGGTGGCTGGCCGCGCTGGCCTACGCTGAGCGGCCCGATCATATCAAACGCCTGATACTGTCGGGACTGGGGCAGGCGGGCTGGCTTTTACATGAAGGGGCGTGTAGAGGCGTTAGGGCTGACTGGCCGCGTGCGCTTCCTGGGCCACGCGCCGGCCGCCGACCTACCGGCCCTGATGCGCCAGTCGCTGGCCCTGGCCTTGCCGAGCTTTCACGAAGGCTTCGGCATGCCGCTGGCCGAAGCGATGGCGTGCGGTACACCCACCCTGGCCGCCGACTCGTCTTGCCTGCCGGAGGTCGTGGGCGACGCCGGCCTGCTCCTGCCGCCGCATGACCCGACCGCCTGGGCCGACGCCCTGCACCGCATGGCGGACGACGCTGACCTGCGCCGCGAATTAGCCGAACGCGGACAGAGCCGCGCCCGTTTGTTTACCTGGGAGCGAGCCGCAGCGATAGTTGAGAATGTTCTGGCTGCCATCGCCTGAGACGACGGAGGACGAAGGACCGAGGACCGAGGAGATAAGCCTTTGTCTTCCGTCTTCCGTCCTCCGTCGTCTTCAGGGCTGGAAATCCACCGCGTAACTCACCTCGACGCCGGTCAGCGTGGGGCCAACGTCGCGCGGCAGGTTGTGGCGCAGGGCGTAGTCTACCCGCGCCCCCGGCGCCAGCCCTTCGGCCACCTCGACATATTCCGAGAAGGTATACTGCACCAGGCCGTTCTTGAGGAACGTGACCACCAGGCGCGGCCGATGCAGCGTGGCTGTCGAGCCGTTGACCAGGCTACCGCGCAGGTCGAGGGTCTGGTAGTCCAGGCTGACCTGGAAGGTCGGGTTCTCGACGCTTACCCCGGTCGGGAGCGGCGCGGGAGCCGGGCGGTGGAACGTTTGCAGGGTGTAGCGCCGCCAGGCAGTCGCGGTCGGACCGTCCAGCGAGACCTGGAACGGGGCGGCCTGACTGGGGTTCAGCACCCGGTCGGCGTTCTGGCTGGCCCATACCCAGGCCGCGTTGACCACCTGGTCGGCCTCGTTGTAGAAGACTGCGATGATCTGGACCTCGCGGACTGGGCCGACGGTCGTGTTCTGAACTTCACCGAACACGTCGGCGTGGTTCGCGCTCGTCTCGGAGCGCACGGCGCGGGTGGCGAGGGGAGCCGGGGCGGACGAGGCCACAGGCGCGTAGAGGACGAGATACTCGGGCGCGCCGGGCGTCGGGCCGCTGCCGAGCGGCGCGCGGAAAGGCGAGGTCTGCGCCGGGTTGAGGGTCAGCCCGTAGGGCGAGGCCGCGCCGATGCCGCTATCGACCACGTTGACCACGTTCCCTGGACCGTCGCGGTAGACGGCCACGACCCGCACCTGGCTGATGGGCGCGGCGGTCGAGTTGGCGATCAGGCCAAACAGGGTGTTGTCGCTCCCGCCAGCGCGGTAGGTCCGAGTGGGCAAGGCCAGCGGCGGGAGGGCCGACCCTGTGGTCCAGGTCCAACCCGTGACAGTGGCGGTGGCACTGTCGTACTCGTCGGGCTGTTCAGTGACGAGGCGGAACGGCGCGCGCTGGCCGGGGCCGAGGCGGGGCGCGAAGACCTCAGCCGTCCCGGACCCGATGGGCAATAGGTCGTCGCGCAGCAGCGTGATCGTGACCACGATATTCTCGATAGCCAGGCCGCTGTCGTTGCGGATTTCACCGACGACCGTCACCTGGCGGCTCGCTGGGGAGACGAAGGCCGCCTGGCTGACGACGACAACGCGGCCAACTGGAGTAGGCGTGAGCGTCGGGGAGGGCGTGCGGGTGACGGTGGGTGTGCGTGTTACCGTTGGCGTCAGGGTGATAGAGGGAGTCACGCCGGGGGCGAGAGTGAGGCTAGCCGTCGGTGTCGCCGTCTGCGAGGGCGTCAGGCTGGGCGTCGGCGTGTCAGTGGCGGTCGCCGTCTCAGTGGGGGTGATGGTCGGCCGCCGCGTGTGGGTGGCGGTCGGGGTGGGCAGGGGCACATCGGTGGGGAAGGGGTGGCCGCTGACGACGTTCATGACCAGCGGCAGATACAGGTCGTTGTAGGGGCGGGACAGCGTCGGCTGGGCGGGGCCGTTTTGCCCCTGGAGAGCCGCCACGGGGGCCAGGCGGGCCAGGCCGGTCAGGCCCAGCAGGGCGCACAGCAGGGCGGTCAGCATACGGGGACCGGGCGTGGGCATGAACAGGGGTCTCCAGTCAGATGGGGTGAAGGGAAAAGAGTTCCCTGAAACAAACGTCGGGTGGGGGGAGAAGGATACGGGCGTATACCGTCGGTGTGAAGGAGATGTGAAGGCCCTCCTCCCGTCGGCGTACTGGCGACGGGAGGAGGGCCGTGGGATTCTTCAATAGTAGGGGTAACCCTTGTGGTTACCCCTACTATTTACCAATCCAGGCACGTTACGGCAGATAAGTGATGGTGAGGGCGCTGATGGAGGGCGCCTTGGCCGTCCCACCGGTCCGCCCATCCCACGCGAACAGGTGCATCCCCTGGCTGTACTGCGGCTCCGCCCACGTCCTGAACGTCACGCTCCCCGACGTCCGCACATGCGCCGACAGCGCGTCCTTCGCCGCCTTGCTCAGGCTCAGGCTGTTGGGGCGGTCCTTGCCCAGGTCGGTGTCCATCAGGTGCGGGCTGAGGGTGGCATCCACCGGGGCGTTGGCGATCATGTTGAAGGTGGCGCGGCCGAGGTTGGCGTCCACGGAGGAGCCGAGGAGGTCGACGAGCCAGTGGCTGTCGAGGCGGGGATCGAGGAGGCTGGCGTCGAGGCCGGTGAGGGTGAGGGTGGCCTCATCGAACTCGATGCGCGAGCCAGCGGCGCCGAGGTTGAACTGGGCGAGGCCATAGTAGGTCAGGGGGGTACGCGACCGGTGTCGACGCCGGTCCAGAGGGCGCCGGTACGAGCTGGTTCTGGGCCGCGCCGAGGCGGTTGAAGACGTAGCCGGTGCGGCTGGCCTCGGCGGTGAACGTCTGCTCCTGCACCGTGAAGTTGGCCGACGGGAAGGCGGGCAGGATGACCGGGCCTGGGTCGCAGCGTCGTTGTCGCCGTACACTCAGCAGAGCGCCCTTCTCGTACTGGAGGCCGGCCGCGTCGCCGCCCAGGAAGGCGCGTTGGCGTAGAGATTGAGCGAGGCGCTGCCGTTGGCGGGCACGTCGAGCGAGCCACTGGGCGCCGACGTACCGAAGCGCGGACGGGCCATATTGTAAGTGAAGTAGCCGCTGTTGGGGGCCTCGTCTTCATCAGCGTCTGGCGCGTACCAGGCCCACGATAGGACGTAGAAGTTGAAGGCCGTGTTGGTGTCGCTCAGGCCAATGTCCGAGGCGGCGACGGTCAGAGCCATGGACGACGAGTTGGCGGAGAAGTTGGTGAAGTAGAAAGGCCCTGTCACCCGGCCAGTGGACAGGTTCTGGACATAGGTCGCGTTTGACCATTCACGGAGCCAGCGCGGCGGCCCACGTCGTCGTTAAACAGGACGTAGTCGTCGTGGCCGTCACGGTTGGCGTCAATGACGAAGTTCAACCGCGTCTGGAGCGCCAGGGTCGGCATGCCGTAGAACGTGCCGACGAACTGGAGGCCGGGGCGGTTGCCGGTGGAGGACGTCAGAGTGACCGGGCGGACGCCGACGTACTTGACGTCGTACTGGTTCTGACGGGGTCGAACGCCCAGGTAGGCGAACACAGCGGCTGAGCTGGCGAGGGGCGAGGCATTGGTCAGGTGACCGTGCCGGCGTCTTCCATGCCAAAGCCAGGCAGGGTGGCCGTGGTAGAGGCGGCCGCGATGGCCGACGCCTTTGCGCCATGGCGTAGACGGGCACGCTGACGGCATCACCCGAGCCGCCGCTTTCGGTGGCATGAACGAAGCCGCTGATCTCGGCGCTGTCGAGGTAGGTCGGGTTGACAGTGTTCTGGTTGAAGAGTTGGTAGGTCGCCAGGCCGCTGGCCGCGATGGTTAGCGTCACGTCCACCGCCCGAGTCTCACCTGCCGCCAGCGTGACCGAGGTGGGCGAGACGGTGACGCTCGACCCGGTCGGCACCTGGACGGGGCTGAAGGCCAGGCTGTAGGTGCGGGTCGTTGTGCCCTTGTTGGCGAGCATAAACTGCTTGGTGGTAGTCTTGCTTGTCGTCACGGCGTTGAAGCCGTAGGACACAGTGCCGACATAGTCGGGTACCCAGGCGATGGTGGTCGTCTTGACCGCCTTATAGGCGTCCACGAGACCCGCGCCCTGCCAACTCAGCGGGATGACGCGGCTGGTGACGTTGGGGAGCAGTTCCTTGATGATGGGGTTCGCTGTGTTGACGGTGGCCGCCATCACTTCCTGGGCCGACCACGTGGGGTGGGCCTGCTTGACCAGGGCGAAGACGCCGGCCACGTGCGGCGCGGCCATGGATGTGCCGGACATGTTGGCGGGCTGGTCGCCGGTCGCGGCGCCGGTCGAGAGGATGTTTGAGCCAGGGGCGCTGATGTCGGGCTTCAGGCTGCTGCCGTCAATCGAGGGACCACGGCTTGACCCGCCGTTGATGTAGTCGGTGATGTCCAGGGCGTTGGCCGTCGAGAGCGTCACCTGGACGCCGCTGGCGCTACGCAGCAACTGACCGTTGGCCAGGGTGATGGTCAGGACGGGGATGTGCTGGACCCCGCCGCCAAAGGCGAAGCTGGGCGGGCTGTCACCCGCGACGTTGTTGTAGACAATGGCGGCGCGTGCTCCCGCGTTGCCCGCCACCTCACCCTTGAGCGAGACGGCGCAGGTGCCACGGATGATGAGGGCGACTTTACCCGTCGGGTTGCCTTCGAGCGTGTCGCCCGGACAGCCGCGGCCGATGTAGACCAGTTCACCGCTCAGCGAGCCGCCGACCGAGGCCAGGTTGGGCGCCCAGGACTGTTCGAGCATGATGAAGCGGCGGCCGGCCACGCTGGCTGGCCCATCCACGACACCAATCTGAGCGAAGTTGTTGGTGGCAAAGGTGTTGGCGACGCTAACGACGCGGTTGGCGATGGATGGCGCGCCGGTGATGTACGGGAAGTTGGCGCTGTTGCCGGCCGAGATGGCGACGGCGATACCGGCACGGACGGCGTTGTTGGCCGCGGCGATGGTTTCGCTGGCGCCAAACGGGCCGCCAATGGACATGTTGATCGAGTCAACATGGTCGCTCATGTCGCCGTCCTGGTTGGGGTCGGCGGAGCGCTCGAAACCCGAGATCATAGCGTTGCCTTCGCACGAGCTCGAGACGCTGGAGCAGACCTTGTAGGCGTAAATCTGGGCGGCTGGCGCGACGCCGTGGTAGATGGTCGTGCCGCCGAAGGTGCTGTCAGCGGGAATCGAGCCGTTGAACGAGGCATTCGGCACGCCAAAACCGGCTGAGATACCTGAGGTATGGCTGCCGTGGCCGCCCGCGAAGCCGGTGTGAGCCGGATCAATCGGGTCGTCATCTGGCTCGGTTACCTGGTCCGTCGTGTTGGGCCAGTTGTCGCCAACGAAGTCATAGCCGGCGGGAATCTTCTCGGTCGGGAACATCTTGGTGGTGACGGTGGAGCCATCGGGCGCCGTCAGGGTGACGGTCTCGGTGACGGCCTTGAGGTCAGTGACGGCCGCCATGTAGGCTGCCATCGTGCCGGGGCCGCCGTAGTTGCGGTGGGTATAGTCAATCCCTGTGTCAAGCACGGCGATGCGCATGCCGCGCCCGGTGATGCCTAGTTCGGTGGCGACGCGCGTCGCGCCGATGTGGGGGACCGAGTTGGCGAGGTCTAGTTCAGCATTGGGGAGCGGGGTGATGCGTACGACGCCTGGCAACTGGCGCAGGGCTTCAATGTCGCCTCGGTTCACACGTAGGCTGATGGAGTTGCTGAGCAGTTGGTGCTGGCCGAGGACGCGCACGCTCGACGCTTTGGTCTGGGGTAGAGCCTTGAGGACGCTTTCCTGGGCCTTAGCGAGTTCGGCCGCGCGGGCCTTCTGGGCGGCGGCGAGATCGATCTTGCCCGCCGTGTTCTTGAGGGCGATATAGGTGTCAACGACGGGCGTGCCCGCCATGACGAGGGAGATGTTGAGGCGCTCAGCGCGCTCGGCTTGCGTGGCATTGGCGTCTAGCGCCAGGGCCGCGTCCACGGCGGCGAGCCAGTTGGTTGTCGGACCGTCAGCGCGGCCAATAGTCGGCGCGATGAGCAACAGGGGCAGCAGCGTGGCTAACGCCAGGCACAGGCTAAGTACCTTGGGCAGCAATCGGGGCATGTCCTTATCCTTCCTCCGGTGATATTAGGGCGATGAAATGGGTGGGCTGTCCAGGCCCGGGGCGCTTGGGGGATAGCGTGACGGTGTGGCTTTCTCTCCTCCTCTCAGACCCTCACCCCGACCCTCTCCCATGGGGAGAGGGTGGGAAAGTTGGCCTACAACACAAAAGCCCCGTGCGCGGGACGCGCTCACAGGGTGGGAACTCGAGAGACTGATAGACGTCGACAACACGCCGCGGGCGGTACGGCCGTTGACAAACAGCATCTTGTGTCCAGGCGGGCTGCGATCCACATGGCCTAACGGACCCTGTCCGAGGGCGGAGATCAGCAGCAAAAGGGCCTCAGTCATCGAGGCGCGGGTACACTGGCGAGCGCGGGGGCACACTCGGCCGAGTCAGACAACAGGACGGTGGACAGGCTCTACCAGGGGGGACGGCGGAGCGTAGAGCCTTGCTGAGGATTATAGCGAAAGTGGGTGGGGTGTCAAATCGGTGAAAAATTATAAAGGCTACAGACAGACCCTAAGGGTTTGCCAAACCCTTAGGGTCTAGTGGCTCAAATAGACAGCCTTACGGCAGGTAGGTAATGGTGAGGGCA
>JAHCIP010000157.1 GCA_026129165.1 Anaerolineae bacterium | reverse complement strand
CTGGTGACAATGAACTTCACCTGGGGACACGCGCTCAACATCCGACTGACGACAGTCTGGGCCTCGATGACTTGCTCAAAGTTGTCCAGAACGATCAACACCTGGCGCGTGCGCAGGGCGTCCACCACCACCGCCAGCAGGGGCTTACCCGCCGCTTCGGCCAGCCCCAGCGTCTTGTGCAACGCCTCCGGCACGAGGGCCGGGTCACGCAGGGCAGCGAGCGGCACAAAGTACACCCCATCTGGGAAGCGGTCCAGGCAATCGGCGGCGACCTGGAGCGAGAGGCGTGTCTTGCCGACGCCACCGAAACCCGTCAGCGTGATCAGACGCGCGTCCGAGGACAGCAGCAGATCACGCAGCGCCGCCACATCGGCCTCGCGGCCAATCAGCACCGTCGGCTGGATGGGTAGATTGTTGGGGACGCGGCCCA
Organism: Anaerolineae bacterium; assembly: GCA_026129165.1. Lineage (GTDB taxonomy): Bacteria > Chloroflexota > Anaerolineae > Epilineales > JAHCIE01 > JAHCIE01. Next base: position 13,159 of record JAHCIP010000157.1, on the reverse strand, counting down.
GCGAGCGCAGGGGCGGGAAGTCGGCGGGCAGACCCTCGATGACCAGTTGGAATAGCAGCTGCGGCTGCCCCAGGTCATTGAGGCGGTGATCGCCGAGCGGGCGTATGTTTACACCCGGCGGTGGGTTGTCTTCCACGAGCGTCTGGGTCGTGAGCGAGAGGAGTATCTGCCCCCCGTGGCCCGCCTTGCCAATGGTCGCGGCTCGCTGGACGTCCATGCCCACATACTGCCCTTCGACAATGAGTGGATCGCCCGTATGCAGCCCCATGCGCACTGCGACGGGCACGTCTTGCGGCCAGGACTGGACGGCGAAGGCCCGCTGGAGAGCGACGGCAGCCTGGACAGCGTCGGTGGCGCGTTCAAAGACGGCGAACACGCTATCGTCCTGAATATTGACCTCGCAGCCGTTGTGGTCGGCCAGCGCCGCTCGGATGAGGCGGAGGTACGTAGTCAACAACTGGCTGTAGTCGTGGCCCAACTGCTGCATCAACGGTGTTGAGCCTTCGATATCCATAAACAGCAGTGTCACTGTGCCCGCTGGCGGTTGAGACATAACAGCCTTCCTAGACCTCCGAGTCACTCAGGCCGTATTATACTCGTTTACAGAAGATTGGAAACCTACGTCTACGGCGGCGATGATTTCGCGTCCCCTGGCCGATTGTGCTATTATCTTCGTACAAAGATTGTGAAGCACGGAGACATGGAGAGATGCAGAGCCTGAATAGATTCGCCAAATATGCCTGGGCGGTGCTCGCCTATAATGTGCTGGTCATTCTGTGGGGGGCATTCGTGCGGGCGACCGGGTCGGGCGCGGGCTGCGGGGCGCACTGGCCGATGTGTAACGGCGAGGTCATCCCCCGCTCGCCGCAGATGAACACGCTGATTGAGTTTTCGCACCGCCTGAGCAGCGGCCTGGCGCTGCTCTTGGTGGCGGGGCTACTGGTGTGGGCCTTCCGCGCCTACCCACCGCGTCACATCATCCGGCGCGGCGCGGTGTACTCCGCTGTCTTTATCCTGCTCGAAGCCGTCATTGGGGCCGGCCTGGTGCTGCTGGAACTGGTGGCGCACAATGCCTCGGTCACGCGGGCCGTGTCCATCTCACTCCATCTGGTCAACACCTTCCTGCTGCTGGCGGCGCTGACCTGGACAGCGTGGTGGGCGTCGGGCGGCCGGCCGCTCAGTCTGACGGGCCGGCGGCCCCTGGGGCTGATGCTGCTGGTCGGCATGCTGGGCGCGATGGCGATTGGGGCGTCGGGGGGCATCGTCGCGCTGGGTGACACGCTATTCCCGCCGGAGACGCTGGCCGCCGGCCTGTCGCGCGACCTGGACCCCACGGCGCATTTCCTGGAACGCCTGCGTATCTACCACCCCATCATCGCGGTGCTCGTCGGGGCCGGGCTGTTCCTACTGGCGACGTATATTCAGCGCCAGATCCCCTCCCTCGACGTGCAGCGCGCCGTCCTGGCCGTCCGGGGGCTGGTCATCGTCCAGTGGGTCGCGGGCGCAGCCAATGTCGCCCTCTTGGCGCCCGTGTGGATGCAACTGCTGCACCTGCTGCTGGCCGACCTGCTGTGGATCGCCCTGGTCCTGCTGGCCGCTTTCGCCCTGGCTGCCCAACCTGTGCCTGAACCGCTTGCGCCGCGCCGCGCCATCGGCGTCGCCCCCAACCGTGTGAGGTCGAGCTAATGCGTCCTCGAATTGGCATCACCGTCGTTCGCAACGACCCCGACCATGTTCCCAACTACCTGGCCGCCCTCGACCGGGCGGGCGCGGAGTGGCAGATTATCACGCCCGCTACGCCCGACGCTCTGGCCGCCACCCTCAAGACCCTGGATGGCTTGCTTCTCCCTGGCGGAGGCGATATTGACCCCGCCTATTACGGCGAGGCCCTGGAGGGCAGCGAGACGCGCTGGATGGATCGCGTGCGCGACGACCTGGAGCTAACCATTACCCGGCTCGCCGTAGAACAGGATATGCCAGTCCTCGGTATCTGTCGCGGCATCCAGGTGCTCAACGTCGCCTACGGCGGCAGCCTGGTCCAGCATATCGGGCACCACCGTGTGGGCGGCGTGGGGCCAGTCTGGGCGCAGCACAAGGTGGCCCTGCGGCCTGGCAGCCGTCTGAGCGAGATTCTGGGGAGTCGGGAGCAGGTCGTTGTCAACAGCCGGCACCACCAGGCCGTCAGCCCGGACCGCCTCGCGCCCGGCCTGGTCGCCTCAGCCGTGACCCTGCCTGACGATGGAATCATTGAGGGCGTCGAGGCGGTGGGGCAGACCTGGGTGGTAGGCGTCCAGTGGCACCCAGAGCGCACCGACGAAGTTCCCGCCGAGCACGCTGCCCTGTTCGACGCCTTCCTCGACGCCGCCCGCCGCTACCGAGGTCACTAGCGCCGCCTTGGGTGAAAGGGCGGCAGGACTAGGCGGCGTCGGTGACGAAGAAGCGCATGAGGAGAGCGAGGCGAATCTGAACGGCCTGGTCAAAGTGGCGCGGGTCGAGGCCCGTCAGCGATGCGATTTTGTCCAGGCGGTAGCTGAGCGTGTTGCGGTGGATGGACAGGTGGTTGGCGGTGGAGGAGGGGGAGCAGTCCTCGCCAAAGAAGACGTCAAGTGTCTCCAATAGCTCCGGCTCGTGGTCGAGGGGGCTGAGCAGATAGCGGGCCAGCTCGATCTTGGTGCGCTCGTCGGCCACGCCGACAAAGGCCGGGATGCCCAACTGGTCGAGGCAATGGACGCCGTTGAGGCCGTGGAAGCGGCGGCCCAGCGACAGGGCGGCGCGGGCGTCCTGGTACGAACGGGCCAGACCACACACACCTGGATGGTAGCGGCCAATCCCCATGCTGATAGAGGACGAGGTATCGCTGCGCAGGCGGGTCAGCAGCCCGTGAGCGGCGCGGCGGAGGGCCGACAGGTTGGCCCACGAGCCGTTCTCCTCGTCCAGACTGGTATCATCGTCGGCCCAGGTGACCAGGTTCTGGGTATTGCTGGCCTTGAGCACGGCTACCTCGCCGTCGCCCAGGTAGGCGCAAATGGTGTCGTTGGGTAGGTGGAAGAAGCCTACCACGCTGCCGATGATAAACTGGGCGCGGCGCTGCACCTGTGCCGCGCTCACCGGCCGGTTGGGATGCGCCGAGCCACAAATATAGTCTTTCGCGTCAATGAGAATCACGGCGCGGGGGGGGCCGAAGTCCAGACCCAGCATCTGCGCCTGGCGGAGGATGGTATCCTCATCATCCAGGTGACCCCGCAGCAGGTCGTGCATGAAGCGGTTCTTGAGTTCGGTTTGATTGGGCCGCCGTTCCAGCAAGACCGTCTGGTTGATGACCAGTTCGAGTAAGGCTTCAGCCAGCCGAGGCGAGATGACTTCTCCATTCTGGGGTTGGCCGACGATGACCTCGCCCGCTTGCCCCTCGATGTGGAACGGCAGCCGCTGGTAGACTTCCTGGCCTTCAGCCGATATATCAATGGGGATACCGGCCAGGTGAGCCTCACTACTGGCCGCCACGCCGCCTCTGTGGTCAATAACCAGCACGGGCGCGCTGAGGAGTTCGCCGATACGTTCCGTGATGGCACCGGCGACCCGCTTGAAGCGGCGTTCGGCCTCACTCAGGCCTGCCGCTCGGGTCGTGAAGTCAAGGGGGGCGGGCGGCGCTGCCAGCTCTGGCCGGGTGATCGCAAGCATAGGACCTCGCATTCTAGATGACTACTCGTCCAGCGTGAAGTCCGAGTATCACCTGACCGGCGTGCAATTCCTATGCCAGCGTAATTATCCTTCCCTAGTCGGCGGCGGCCTCCGTGTGGTCCTTCGCCACCACCGCCACATCGCGCGGCCGTTCTCGGCGCGGGTCGGACGGGATGGGGCGCGGCGGCTGGGGCGTTGGGCGGTGAGTGGCGGCCTGGATGCGCTCGATGATGCCCGTCGTCGAACGGTCCTGGAGGTAGGGCAGGAGGTGGACCTGGCCGCCCAGTTCCTCGACCAGGGGCGCTTCGGGCAAACTCTCGCGCCGGTAGTCTCCCCCCTTGACAAAGACATCCGGGCGAACGATGCGGATTAGCTCGGTAGGCGTGTCCTCGTCAAACGCCACTACATGGTCCACGCAACTGAGGGCGGCCAGCACCTGGAGGCGGTCGTCCAGGCTGTTGATGGGCCGACTCTCCCCTTTAAGGCGGCGGATGCTATCGTCGGAGTTCATGCCGACGATGAGGATGTCGCCCAGCGCCTTGGCGCGGTTGAGGTAGGTGATGTGGCCGCGATGCAGGATGTCGAAGCAGCCGTTGGTAAAGACGATGCGCTGACCCTGGCGGCGGTAGTACTCGACGCGGCTCGCCAGTCGGGCGCGGTCGGTGATTTGCTTGCCGACCGATGAGACCGCCTCACGCAACTCATCCACCGAGCAGGTGGACGTGCCGTCCTTGGCAACGACCACGGCGGCGGCGGCCGAGGCCAGTTCAGCGGCGGCCGGGGTCTGCGCGCCAGCGGCCAGCGCCAGCAGCAGTGTTGTGGCAAAGGTATCGCCGGCGCCGGCCGCGCGGGAGTGCGGCGCCGGCCGGGCATAGGTGCGGTAGGGGGCGTGGCCGCGCTCGAAGATCAGCCCGCCATCGGTGTCGAGAGTGATGGCGGCGATATGGGCGCCCGTGATGTCCAGCACCCGCGCCCCTTGTTCAGCCATCATGTCGGCCCGCGCCTGCGCCTCTTCGACCTGGTCTAGACCAAGCAGGCGCACCGCCTCACCGTAGTTGGGCTTAACCGCCGTGATACCCACGTGGCGGTAGGCGGCCAGGTCTTTGGCATCCACCACCAAGATGCGCGGCGCGAACCTCTGCAGGTCGGCCAGGACGCGGCGGATGCGCGGCGTCAGGACCCCGTAGCCGTAGTCCGAGACGAGTACGGCGTCACAGCGCGGGTAGAGGGCCACCAGGCGGTCAATCAGCGCCTGCTCGGTGTCGTCGTCGAGGTCCGTCGTCGTCCCCTGGTCGAAGCGGACGAGCATGTGTGCGGTGGCGACCACGCGGTGCTTGGCCAGCGTCTGGCGCGTCGGGTGAACCAGGACATTCTCGGCCGGGATACCGCGCTCCTCCATCGCCCGACGCAGCCGCCGGCCTTCGCTATCGTCCCCAATGACCGACAGAAAGTGGACCCGCGCGCCGAGGCTGCGAAGGTTGGCGGCGACATTGGCCGCGCCGCCCGGCGCATCCTTGCGCTCCTCGATGGCGATGACCGGCACAGGCGCCTCGCGGCATAGCTTGCTGACCGTGCCTTCCAGGTAGCTATCCAGCATGGCATCGCCGATGACGATGACGTTCAGGCGCGCGAACTGGTCAATGAGGTACGGCAGGTGGCTGTTCATCGCGTCCCTCCCACCGCCACGCCTCGTTCCACCGCTGGCTCGGGCAAGGGGTTGTAGAGCAAGGCCAGCCGGGAACGCGTGGCCGTCCGACGGGTCGCCCGGCCGGTCTCTGGGGCGGCCATGACCTGGACACCCCCAAAGTCGAAGTCGAAGGTCATCTCCTGCAGGCCGTGCTCGGCCATCACGGCCCGCACCGCTGCCTGCTTCTCGACGGGGACATAGAGCAGCATGAAGCCGCCGCCGCCCGCGCCCGCGATCTTGCCGCCCAGCGCGCCCGCGCTGCGCGCCGCCGTGTACCACGTCTCAATCTGGCCCGACGACACTTTTTTCGACAACCGCTTCTTTTCCTGCCAGCCCACATCCAGCAGCCGCCCGAACTCGTCCAGGTCGTGCTCCAGGAGGACGTGACGCATCCGGTGGGCGAGCGCCTTGAGGCGGTGCAACACCTCGATGACCTGCGGCTTGGTGTGGGTGTCAGCGCGCTGCTGGCGCAGGATGCCGGACGAGTGGCGGCTCTGGCCGGTCGAGAAGAGCATCAGCCGGGCGCTCAGGTCGCCCGACACCGAGGCGGGCAGGTTCAGCGGGCGTACCTGGACGCCGTGATCGGTAAACTCGATGGTGTTCAGCCCGCCAAATGCGCTGGCGTACTGGTCCTGCTTGCCAATGGGCATGTCCAGCCGCTCGATTTCCAGCCGGCAGGCGCGGTCGGCCACGGCGGCCTTGTCCAGCGACAGTCCGAGGTAGGCCGACAGGGCGCGAATAAGGGCGACCGACATGGCGCTAGACGAGCCGAGGCCGGTGCCGGGCGGGGCTTCGGCCGCCAGGAACAGGTCCACGCCCTTCTGCCGCAGGCCAAGGTCGGCAAACGCCTCGATGGCCGACTTGGGCAGGCTCAACGGTTCCTCGACAGCCGGAATTTGGCCGTGCTCAAACGCCTCACACACCCTATAGTCGGCCGAGTTGATCCAGATGCTGCGGTCGGCCGGCTGGCGGGCGACGACGTAACTGTAGCGGGTGATCGCCGCGCTGACGACGAACCCCCCGAAATGGGTATAGTAGGCAGCCAGGTCCGTCCCGCCGCCACCGAAACTAATACGCACAGGCGCGCGTACGATCACCATACACTCCTCCTTACGTCTACAACTTGAGCGAAACTACTTCCTACCCTTCCTACACTTCCCACTCTTCCTACATCTTCCTACATCTCTCTTACGGCCAGCTCGTCTCCGTCAAGGGCGTCACCATAATCTCCTGCACCACCGACTCCGGCGGCATCTGCGCCGCGAACAGGATGGCCTTCGCCACGTTGGCCGGGTCCTGGAGGTGAGTCTCGTCGGGCATCGGGATGCCCTGCTCCGGGAAGCGGTCAAAGAAGTGGGTCTTCATGCCGCCCGGCACGACCGTCGTGACGCGCACGCCAAACGGCCGGCCCTCGACGCCCAGGCCACGCCCAAACCCGATTAGACCCCACTTGGAGGCGTGGTAGGCCGAGGCATTACCCCAGGCGCGCTTGGCGGCCGTGGAGGCGACATTGATGATATGGCCCGACTTTTGGCGCTGCATGACCGGCATGGCGGCCTTGCTGAACAGGAAGGGGCCGCGCAGGTTGACCGACAGCACGCGATCCCACTGCTCGACGCTCATCTCGTGGACGCCCACCACGTAGTCCATCGCGGCGGCGTTCACCACAAAGTCCAGGCGGCCAAAGCGCTCGACCACAGCGTCCACGACCCGGAACACCTGGTCGGCGTCGCTCACGTCGCAGCGCAGAGCTATGCTCTCGGCCTGCGCCAGCAGGTCGCGGCTGACGCGCTTGGCATTGTCCTCGTTAATATCCACTACGGCGACGCTCACGCCCGCCTGGGCGAAGGCGCGCGCGGTCGCCTCACCTAGACCACTGCCGCCGCCCGTCACTAACGCCACTTTCCCCTTCAACGTCTCATCCATCGTCGTCTCCTCTGCGTATCGCTTTACTAACCTAGACCCGCCGATTGAAATCGGGGCTGAGGAGCCTTCGGCTGAGCGTCCGCGAAGGCGGACGCGGTCTTCGTCGGCGCAGGCCGAGTGCGAAGCCTCCCTGTGGGACGGTCGGCGGCACGCCCATTAGCCCCGACTTCTAGTCGGTGGTTATTTGATTCACGCGGCCTGGGGTGTCGCCACCAGGGGCAGCGGCTCGACCGGGCCGACCGGGTGAACGTTGAACTCCGCCAGCAATTCGCCAAACAACTCCGTCGCATTGCGGCGGCGGTCCGCCACATTGGTCGGCAGGCCCAGGTGGTAGGTGCCGGTGGGCAGGATGCCGCAGCCGCCATACTTGCGGATGAGGAGGAACTGCACGACCACCTCTTCGCCCGCGTGGCCCACTGGCAGGCGGTTCCACCACGAGAAGCCGCCCACTTCCAGGAGCTTCTGGCGGTCGAAGAGGACATTAGCCCCGCCGACCCAGGCCAGTTTATAGCGCACCACTGCGCCGTCGCGGACCAGGCGCTGCTCCAGGTGGAGCGGGTTGGCCGCGTTGTTGACCTTGTGCCGGTCCCAGGGCAGGTTGTCCGGCTCGAACGGCTCCGGGCGCACGGGCCCCTCCCAGACCTCGATGTTCTGCTGGTGCGGGCGCACGTCGTGCAGGTACTCCAGGCCCGTCGCCGGGCAGCCGACAAAGCCGCAGCTCTCCGCCTGGAGCGTTCTCAGCATCCTCTCCATCACGGGGGGGTCGAGCACCACGTCGTCGTCAATGAAGTGGACGTAGCGCGCCTGGCTCTGCGCCAACAGGAAGTGACGTTGCTCGGCCATGCCCTTCGAGGGCAGGTGGCGGTGGAGCGTGACCTGGTGGCCGTGCCACTCCAGCGCGCGCACCACCGTCTGAATCTCGATGCTGCTTAGATACTCGTTCTCGTCGGGCGTCTGGTCCGAGACAACCACGTTGAAGTCCTTGAACGTCTGGCCGAGCAAGCCCATCAGGACAATCGCCAACCCCGTCTTGCGGTTGCAGGTGGGGATTAAGACATCTACTAAAGCCATTTGCTCCTCCTCTAGCCCGCCAGCCCGGCCGGCCGCTGGGCCGCCCACGCGGCTACGCGCGCTGTCCGCCGCGTCCGAGGCCGCGCCAGGCTCTGATACAGAGCCGCCGTGCGCTCGGCCACCGTCGCCCAGGTAAACTCGCGTTCGACGCGGCTGCGGGCCGCGCGGCCCATCGCCTCCCGCTGCTCAGGCTGCGTGAGAACCTGGTGGAGACGCTCGGCCAGGGCGCGGGGGTTCTGCGGCGGGACGAGGTAGCCCGTCACGCCGTCGTGGATCGTAAAAGTGATGCCGCCGACGGCCGAGCCGATGACCGGCCGGCCGCAGGCCATCGCTTCAAGCGGCGTCAGGCCAAACGGCTCGTACCAGGGCGTCGTCACGGCGACGTCGCCCGCGCTGTAGTAGGCGTGCAACTCGTCGGGCTGGCGCTTGCCGGTGAAGACCACGCGGTCGGTGATGCCGAGTTCAGCAGCCAGCGTTTGCAGCACGCCAATCTCCGGTGTCTTGACGGGGTCCGGCTCGACGGTGTCGCCGCCGACCAGCAGCAGCTTCAGCGGCAGGTCGGTATACTGGGCCAGCAGGCCCACGGCCCGCACCAGGTTACGCACGTCCTTGCGCGGCAGCATACGGCCGACGTAGACGACCACCGGGTCGTCGGTGTCCAGGCCGATGCGCCGGCGGGCCTCATCGCGCGGCAGCGGGCGGTAGCGTTCGATGTTGACGGCCGAGAGGATGACCACGACCTTCTCCCGCTCCGCGCCGTAGTCGTCAATCAACTCACTGGCTTCGGTCGGGCATTGGGCGATGAGCTTGTCCACGCCCTGGATAACCCCCTTCTCGACCTCGATACGGCCGTCCGGGCTGGTGTCGGCCGCGCCCTGGTGGCGGCGCTTGGTCATGCCCATCGCGTGGAAAATCTGGACGGCGGGCAGGCCCAGACGGCGGCGCAGGTCGGCCGCTACCCAGCCCGACATCCAGAAGTTGCCGTGAACCAAGTCGTAGCGTGCCCCGTCGCGCAGCATGAAGCGCAGGAAGGCGTCGCGGAATTCAGGCATCAGCGGCCAGAGCTTGTCCTTGAGGAGGAACTCGGTTGGGCCGGCCGTCAGGTTGACGACGCGCACGCCGGGCGCCCAATCCACCACCGGCGGCGCGGCGGCGCTGTCGCGGCGGGTAAACACGTCTACGCGGTGGCCGAGGCGGGCCAGGTTGCGGCTGACCTCGTCCACGTAGACGTTCTGGCCGCCGGCGTCCTCGCTGCCCAACAGGGCAACCGGGCTGGCGTGCTCGCTAAAGAAGGCGATACGGAGTGACTGACTCATGCGGCCACCTCTTCCAGGACGGGCGTCAGGGGGCCATAGCTCTTGACGACGCCATCCCCGTTGTAGACGCGGTTGAGAACCTTCTTGCCCGTGACCCTCTCGAACGCCTTATTCCAGTCGCGGGCGAAACGCTGGATGCTGAAGCGGTCCAGAGCCACGGCGCGGGCGCGCTCGCCCATACGGCGGGCCTCGGCCGGGTTCGCCAGCAGGAAGCGCATCCCGTCCACGAGTTCGTCCACGTCGCACGACACGAAGCCCGTCACGCCGTTCTCTAGGACCGTCGGGACTTCGGTGGTGGCGAGGGCGACGACGGGCATCCCGATGGTCATGCCCTCGATGACGGCCAGCGGCAGGCTGGTGTAGCGCATGGGACTGAACAAGAAGCGGTACTCGGCCACGCGCCGGTGCAGGTGGCGGTAGGGGATGTCGCCCAGGCCGCCAAACTCCTCGGTCATCATGCCCGCCACGTCAATCGGCACCTGCTCGCGCGCCTGGAGGTAGATGTCGTAGCCCGCGATACGCGGCCGCTTCTGCGGGCCGTTGATGACCATGATGCCCTTCTCTAGGTGACCCTGGTAGCGGGCGGCCGGGTCAATGGCGACACTGTGTTCGATGACGGTGGTAGGCGTGCGGCCATTGTCCCACATCAGGCGGTTGAAGTGCGTGACGTGGACCAGCAGAGTGTTCGGGTCGTCCACGGGGTGCTGCGAGTCGGTGGGGTGCGGCTTGGGCGTGTTGTGTTCGAGATAGATCTTGGGCAGCCGCAACTGCGCTGGGCTCAGCAACTCGTACTGGTCTTCGAAGTACTGCTTGGGCGTCTGGAAGATGACCAGGTCGAGGTCGAGGTTCTTGACCTCCTCGGCCGGCACTTCGTGGACATAGTCGGGGACGTCGAACGTCGGGCCGCGGCCGCCGTACCCGTCGCGGGGGTCGGCCTTGACCGGCAGATACCAGTCGTGTTCGATGCGAGACAGCGAGTTGAGGTAGCTGCCGTGGACGTGCCAGAGCAGAATCTTTAGGCGCTCCATACTTTCTCCTTGACTAACTCTTTGACCAACAAAGCCTCCCCGACCTCAACGACCATCTCGGGGGTCACCCACCGCATGCAGCGGTGGTCAATGGGACACTCCCAGTGCGGACACGGCGAGCAGTCCACCGGCTCGCGCACCAGCCGGTGGCGCTCCGGGTTCAGGGCGGCCCAGCGGGTGTGGTCCACCGGACCAAAAATCGTGACGCTTGGCGTGTCAATCGCCCGCGCCACGTGGCTGGGGCCGGTATCGTTGCTGATGAACAGGTCCAGCCGCTCGATGATGGCGGCCAGCCCGCCTAGCGACGTCTTACCCGTCAGGACCAGCGGCCGCGTCTTCATGCGCTGGACGACCGCCTGGACAATCGAGGCCTCTTCGGGCACGCCGGTCAGGAGGATGCGCGCCCCGTGTTCGCGGGCGAAGTGATCGGCCACGCGGGCGAAGTAGGCGGACGGCCAGCGGCGCGTCGGCTGGCGGGAGCCGGCGTGCAGCCCAATCCAGGGGCGGTCCTTGACGCCGAGGGGCCGCAGCAGCCAGTCGGCCTCGACTAGGTCACGGTGGAACAGCGGGAACTCGCCGTGCAGCCCGCGCGACGGGCAGCCTAACAGCCGCGCCAGGCCCAGGTTGCGCTTGACTTCTGGCTCGTCGTCCGGGTACTCCGCGCCGAGGGTCAGCCCGGCCGGCGGCTGGCCGACGTAGTAGCCGACGGTCGCCTTCGCGCCGAGGGCCAGCACAAAGGGGTTGCTCGTCCCGCCGCTGCCGTGCATCTGGACCGCGATGTCGTAGCCGTAGGCGCGCTGCTCGTCCAGGAAGTCGGCGGTCCGCGCCGGGTCCACCGGCGCCTCGTTGATGCCCGGATAGCCGACGAACTCGACAAAGCGGTCCAGGTAACGCTCGAAGCGGTCCACGAACGACGCTGCCCAGGGCAGGCCAATCAGCGTGATCTCGGCCTGGGGGAAGCCGGCGCGCAGGGCGCGAAAGGTGGGCACGGCGCACAGCAGGTCGCCCAGGAACAGGCCGCGAAAGACGGCGATACGGAGCTTAGACATTTACACACATCTCCATTGCCAGCGGTTGAAACCGCGCCTGAAGGGCATTCTGCCGACCGTCGGCCTACGCCGACGGGTGTCCACGCAGGTGGACACTCGGCTGGAAGCCCGTTAGCCCCGACTTCAGTCGGTGGTGATAGATGTGGCTTACCCCGAGCATCTCTTCCGCCGCCTCGACCACTTCCTCGGCCGGGATGTCCAGGCAGGGCAGCCCAATGGGACACTCGAACAGGTAGCACGGCTGGCAGGCCGTGGGACGGCGCAGCAGGCGGGCGCGGGTCGCGCGGGGCCGCCACTGCTCCTCGTACTCCGTGCCGGAGTAGGTCACGACCAGCGGCGTCCGCACGGCGTCGGCCAGGTGCAGCGGCAGGGTGTTGTTGCACAGCACCAGGCTTGCCCACTCGATGAGGGCGGCGTACTCCGGCAGCGTGGTCGCGCCGAAGATAACCCGCGCGTCGGGGGCGGTCGCCCGGATAATCGCCGCCTGGTCGGCCTCGCGCTCGACGCCCGTGACCAGCACCGGCCAGCCTCGCTCGGTCAGCAGCCGCGTCACCTGCCCCCACCGCTCGGCGGGGTAACGCCGAGCCTTGGCGCTCGCGCCCGGGTGGAGCAGGATGGTGGGCGCGGCGGGGTCCAGGCCCGAAGCCGTCAGGATGGGGGGGACGCGCTCACGGGCAGCCGAGTCAATGTGGACCGCCAGATCCCGGTCGCGGACGACAAAGCCGAGCGCCTCGACCAGCCGCAGGTTCCGCTCGGTCTGGTGCATCGCGTCGGGCGCGCCCTTCAGGGCGGTCGTCAGGGCAGCCCCGCCAAACTCTTTCGACTCGCCGGCGCGTAGGGGGATGCCGGCCAGGTAGCACACGTAGCCCGGTACGTGCGGCGTCTGGCTGAACGAGGTAAAGATGAGCGCCGCGTCGAACTTCCGCTCGGCCAGGGTCTGAATCAGGCGGAACTCGCGCTGGGGGTCGAAGGCCAGGTGGCCCAGGTCCTGCCACAGCGTGCGCCAGGCGATGACGTCGTCCACCCAGGGCAACAGTTGCGCCGCGACCGAGCCGCCTGTGCTGGCAAGCAAGGTAATCCGAGCCTCCGGCGACGTCTCTTTGACGGCGCGGAGAGCGGGGCCGAGCATGACCACGTCGCCCAGGTTGTCGGGCCGAATCGCCAGGATGTTGCGCGCCGCCAGCCACTCGTTCATACCAGGACCCTCACCCCCACCCCCTCTCCCAGAGGGAGAGGGGAGCCGGCCGAATACGCCGTCTCGGCCAGGAGTTCCGCACTCGCAGCCACGACCATGTCAGGTCTTACCAGGCGCAGGCACTCATGCCCATAGGGGCACACCCGGCTGTAGCACAGGCGGCAGGATACCTCGTGGTACATCTGGCGGTGCGGAACCCCCCACGGCCC
>JAHCIP010000156.1 GCA_026129165.1 Anaerolineae bacterium | reverse complement strand
TCTTCACCGCCACCGTAGCTGGGGCGGGCGTAGCCGCCGTCGAAGATGGGCCAGGCGCGGCCGAGGCGCAGCCAACCAGGAACAGACAGAGACAGACAATCCAGCGCGTCACACATCCCCCTCTACGCAACACTACATACAATCAGTCAAGACTTATACTGCGAGTACGACGCCGCTGCGTGGCGCAAGCCGCAGCCGCAGCACGCCACTCTCCACCACCGCCACCTCTCCACTCCACACATCCTTCACTGGGGTTCCGTCGGCCAGCCAGTCCTTAACCTCCACCCGCGCCACGCGGGTGGTTCGATCAGTGTTGAGGGCGACGATGAGGTGGTCGGCCGGCTGGTCATCCTGCGCCAGGTAGCGGACGAAGACATAGACCGGGCCGGAAGCGTGCAGCGTCGTATAGGAGCCATGCCGCAGGGCAGGGTGGGCGTGGCGCAGGGCCGTCACGCGCTTGAAAAAAGGGTACATCTCCCCCTGCCACCATGACGGATCGTCCCACTGCATGGCGCGGCGGCTGTCGGGATCCTTCGCGCCCGGCTTGCCCACCTCGTCGCCATAGTAGATGCTCGGCGCGCCGGGATAGGCCATCTGGAACAGGGTCGCCAGATGCAGGGCGGTCGGGTCGCTCCGCGCTGTGGTGAGGAAACGCGCCGTGTCATGGCTGTCGAGCAGGTTCAACTGAACCATGGTCACATCAGGGACATACAGGTCGAGCAACTGGTGGATGCCCAGAGCGAACTCGCGGGCATCCAGCACAGGGGCCGGATGTAGCCCCGTCCCCTGCACCAGACCGTCGTCCATCTGGTGGCCAATGAAGAAGCCCAGGCACAGGCGCGTGAACACATAGTTCATCACCGCGTCGAACTGGTCGCCCTGCAGCCAGCGTCGCGCGTCGTGCCAGATTTCGCCCACGATGTAGGCCTCGGGGTTCGCCGTCTTGACGCGGCGGCGAAACTCCCGCCAGAAGGCGTCGTCGTCAATCTCGTTGGGGACATCCAGCCGCCAGCCATCAATACCGAAGCGGACCCAGTGTTCCGCCACATTCCACAGGTACTCCCGCACGGCGGGGGTACGGGTGTTAAACTTGGGCAAGGCGTGCAGCCCGAACCAGGCTCCGTAGTTCGGCGGACGATTATGCTCATAGGCATAGAGCGGCCAGCCGTAGACATGGAACCAGTCCAGGTAGGGCGATTGGGCGCCATTTTCAAGCAGGTGGTTGAACTGGAAGAAGCCGCGACTGGCGTGGTTGAAGACGCCATCAATGACGATGCGTATCCCACGCTGGTGGGCCTCGTCCACCAAAAAGCGCAGCGCCTCGTCGCCGCCCAGGAGGGGGTCCACCCGCATATAGTCGTGGGTGTGGTAGCGGTGATTGGCCGCCGACTGAAAAATGGGCGTAAAGTAGACGGCGGTGATGCCCAGGTCTTGCAAGTAGTCGAGGCGCTCGGCCACGCCAATCAGGTCGCCGCCCTTAAAACCGTGAAACGTGGGCGGCGCTTCCCACGGTTCCAGGTAGCTCGGTTTCGGAACACGCTGACTGCGGGCGAAACGGTCGGGGAAAATCTGGTAGAAGATCGCATCTTTGACCCAGTCAGGGGTCTGAACCGTCGGTGACGGCTGATAACGCCAGGTGGGATAAAGCATGGGGTATATCTCCACGGCCGCCAGAATGGGGGCATCGTCTGGCCGTGGAGGATATTTTACCACAGAACTGGCTTACATCGCCAATGGGAAGGCGGCGGCCAGGGTCCAGCCGAAGAACAAGGCGCTGCCGAGGGCAAAAGCCCAGGGACGGCGCAAGCCAGCGCCCGCCACGAACAGCAACCCTGTCAGGATGGGAAACAGCGGCAGCAGCAGGACGATGAAGCCCAGCGAGGGCACAAGGCCCAACGCCAGCACAAACCCAACCATGAGCGCGGCGCTCTGCCCCAGCCACCAGGCCAGCCGGCCCAGCGTGCCCGTCTCGCGGAGCGCCACGCCCGCAGCCAGGAACCAGGGCAGGCAGGCGAGAGCCAGGAAGGGCCACTTCAAGAGCCGGATCGGGTTAAGCAGCCAGGGAAGCCAGACAACCTGCCCCAGCGCGCCAAAAGCAACCCACAGCAGCCCAAACAGGGCCAGGCCAAGTAGGAGGTCACGACCGTTCAACGCTCCCCACTGGGCAGGTAGGCGAGGCGGTCGCCCTGCGAGGAGGAGCAGCCACACCAGACCGGCCAGGGTAAACCATACGCCCACCGCGCCGCCAACCTGGAGCCCGCCCAGGCTCGCCAGGTCCGTGACGAGGTTGAGCAGCCAGAGGCCAAGACTGGCCGCCAGCGGCGCGAGCATCAAGCCCAGCCAGGCTGGCCAGGGCCGCGCCGAAGCGGCCACGGCTACTTCGCGCCGCACGCCCTGGTCCAACGAAGGCGTCTTGCGGATGGCGCGGCGGCGCTCGGCCAGCGGCTGCACCCGGTCGCGCCATTGAGGTATCGCCACCTCGCCTACGGCAGGGGCGGGTGCGAGACCCAGCCACCTGACGCTCAAGGCGGCCAGCGCCAGCCAGGCGGCCAGATGCAGGGCGTACCACAGGATGCGGCGGTCGGCGTAGGTGGAGGTGGTAGACAGGCCAAAAGTCTGGTTGAGCCAGCCCAGCGCGGCCTGGTGGCTCTCGTCACGAAAGAGGATGGAAATATGCTCGGCGTTGGGGACGATTATCAGGCGGCGGGCGCGGCCCCCGGCCACATCGGTATTCTCGCCGCCCGCCTGGGCCAGCAGTCGCTGGGCGTTCTCAACGAAGTTCCCTTCCCAGGCGCCGGCCTGGAGCAGCAAGTTGCGCGGAGCCGTCGGGTTCACGTCGGCGGCGGTCGGGGAGATGGCGACTGTGGCCCGGTAACGGTCGGTCTGGCGCACGCCGGCCGCCATCACCGCGCCGCTGCCCATAGAGTGACCGAGCAGGGCGACACGCTGCAGGTCAACCTCGGGCTGGTCGAGCAGGGCGGCGTAGGCGGCGTCCAGGTCACGCTGGAGGGCGGCGCGGTCCAGGGGTTGAGTGTTCGCGCCGTGGCCGCTGAAGTCGGGCAGCATGACGGCGTAGCCGGCGTGGGCCAGGACATGGCCGTAGGCCAACATGAGCTGGCGCGACCCGGCGAAGCCATGCCCAACGACGACCGCCGGCAGGCGCCGGCCCCCCTCAGGGGCGATATAGGTTAGCGGCGTACCGTCCCGCTGTAGCTCGCGGACGGCCAGCCCCTCGCGGGCGGCCAACACCTGCCACCAACTGGTGGCAATCAGAATCAGGAGGAATAGAACGATGAGTCGGCGCACGTGGCCTCCTACGGCCAGACAGTGAATCGATTATACACCAGGTCGTTGGTTAGCAGCGAACGTGGGACTGGACATTTAGCGCAGGGCGAGTAGAATCAGGACGACACCCGAGTGAAGGATTGACCATATGACTGAAAGCACGTCCGAGACTATAGTCTCTAGCCCTTCGGTTGCGCCTACGGATGACTTCCTGCCCCGGCTGGGGCTGATGGCCGTGGTCGTCATCGTCTGCGCCGGGTTTCTGTCGCTCTACGTACTCAGCAAACCCCAGCTAGGCGGGGTCCAGGCGAACGCCAAGGCGGCTAGCATTATTATCGTGCCGACAGACCGTCCGTCAGGGCTGCGCGGAAACAATATCGCGGGCCTGACCTCAGCCGCGTCGGGGCCGGCGCAGGCCGTCCTACCGCCGCCTGTCAGCGCCGGGGCGCCGCCGGCCCAGGCCCCCGCTGCCAAAGCCAACATTCCGCCACCTCCCCCAGCGTCCAATATCCCGCAGGTCAGCAACCCCGACCCGGACACGGCCAACAAGCTCGCCGCCGAGGGCAACCAGGCGTCGCAACGCCAGGACTATGCCAAGGCTATCGAGTTGTTCACCCAGTCGCTCCAGCTTAATCCGGCGCCCATCTACTACGGGCTGCGCGGTGACGTTAACTGGCGGGCTGGCAAGCTGGATGATGCCCTGTCCGATTACAACAACGCCATTGCCATGGAGCCAGGCGCGCCGGATGGCTATTATGGCCGCGCCCGCGTCTACCGCGACAAGGGCGACAAGGCGGCCGCTATCCGCGACTTGCAGACTTTCCTGGAGCTAAAGCCCAACGATGCTGGCAATGCTGGCATTCGCCAGGAGGCCCAGGAAATGATTAACCAGTTGAAGTAGGGGGAGTTATGAGCACTGAGGCAACGACTGATCTGGCGGAGGATAGACCGGAGAAGAAGCCCAAAAAGGCGAAGGCCGACGTCGCTCTCCCCACCCTAGCGCCGCTCCATCTCCGCCACATCGTCCGACCGGACCAGCGTGTGCGGCTGGCCGACGTAGACCCGGAGGGCGACGATGGGGGGATGAAGAAGGCAGACGGCCAGGCGCTACTGGATGACCTGCGCCAGCGGCTCCAGAAGCTCCAGGAACGGCTCTACGCCGAGGGCAAGCAGAGCCTCCTCGTCGTGTTCCAGGCAACGGACACGGGCGGGAAAGACGGTACGATCCGCGCCGTGTTCGAGGGGACCAACCCCCAAGGCGTGCGGGTAGCCTCTTTTAAAGTCCCGACCGTCGAAGAACTGGCCCACGACTTCCTATGGCGCATCCACAAAGAGACGCCAGGCCGTGGCATGATTGGCATCTTCAACCGTTCGCACTACGAAGACGTCATCGTCGTGCGCGTCAAGAATATCGTGCCAGAGTCGGTGTGGCGGCCGCGCTACCAGATTATCAACGAGTTCGAGCGGCTGCTGGCCCTCAACGGCACACGCATCGTCAAGTTCTTCCTGCACATCTCCAAGGACGAACAGAAGCAGCGCCTCCAAGACCGTCTGGACGACCCGCGCAAACACTGGAAGTTCTCGCTGGCCGACCTCAAGGAACGCGAATACTGGGACAACTACCAGGCCGCGTTTGAGGACGCCATCAACCACTGCTCCACGGAGTACGCGCCCTGGTATGTCATCCCGGCCAATCGCAACTGGTACCGCAACCTGGTCGTGGCTTCGACCCTGGTCGAAACCCTGGAACAGATGAACCCGCAGTTCCCACCCGAAGAGCCAGGGCTCGACAAGGTCAAGATTCCAGATTGAAGAACGACTAGAAGACATCACCATACTCGTCATCCCGAACGCAGTGAGGATCTGCTCTGGCGCCATCATGAGAGCAGATCCCTCGCTTCGCTCGGGATGACAATGCTTAGGTCAAGGCGTCAGCCCAGCGTTTGCTCCGCCATGGCCCAGGGCGTGTGGCCGCGCTCGCGGAGTTGTTGCTGGCCGTCGCTCAGGTCAATCCACGGCATGGGCGGGTCATCCTCCGTGCGCCGCATGGGGCGGCCGTTGAGGACGGTCAGGGTGTTGACCAGGAGTTGCTGGCCGCGCCGCGACTCCATCGCCACGTCGTAGAAGGTGAAGTCACCGTCCAGCAGTTGGAACACGGCGACGTCGGCCAGCGCGCCAGGTCGCAGCGTCCCAATCTCATGCTCCAGCTTGAGCACCCGCGCCGGCGCGCTCGTCGCGCGGGCCACCGCGTCTTCGAGCGACATCCCCAGCGCCAGGAACTTACTCAGCGTCGTCGGCATGTCGAAGCACGGACCGAGAATCGCCAGTTGATGGATGTCGGTCGAGATGACGTCCGGACGGAAGCCGTCGGCCAGCATCTGCTCGGCCGAGTCGAACGAAAACGACCCCGCGCCGTGCCCCACATCCAGGATGACGCCGGCCTCACGCGCGCGCCGCGCCACCTCGCGCACCTTGCGGCTATCCGTCACCAGCCGGTTGTTGCGCCCGGTGCAGCAGTGGGTCAGAATATCGCCCGGCTGCATCAACCCCAGGATCGCCTCTAGGCCCGGCGGGCCATCCGCGATGTGGACCATCAGTGGCAACTCGCAGCGGTCGGCGGCCTCTCGCGCCCGGCGCAGCCCCTCGATGTCTCCCTCCGTCGTCCCCACATCCACCCGCGCCTTGATCCCCAGCACCAGGTCGCGGTGCAGGTCCACCAGCTTGCAGCACAGGTCCACGTCCAGGTAGTTGGGGTTGCGCAACTCCCAGGAGGGCGCGGTCAGCCCAATGCCGCTGATGTTGAGCAGGGCGTACAGGCGCAGATCGCTCGGCCGCATGATGAACTCGCGCAGGCCGATGAAGTTGTACGCGCCCGACGAGCCAACATCGAGCCAGGTGGTGACACCGCTACGCGCGGCGACCGGCTCGGGCCGAATGCCCCAGAAGGTGACACTATGGTAAAAGTGGGTATGCAGATCCACCATACCTGGCGTGACGATCTGCCCGCTGGCGTCGAACACCTGCCGCGCCGACTCGGCCGGGATAGACGGCTCGACGGCAGCAACCCGGTTGCGGGTGATGGCAACATCGTAGCGGCCGACGTGCTGCCCTTCAACGTCAATCACAGTCCCGTTCTGGATGAGAAGATCGAAGTGCATAGAGTTGTCCTCGTAGTTTAGCCAAAGAGAATTAACCGACCCTGTGCCTTTAATTGTCTCCGGTTGCTGTCAAAAGTGGGGTAACAATAATCGAAGCGTCGCGTCGTGTCAAGCAAGAATGAGCAGCAGGCACAAAAAGACCTGACAGGTTTTCCAAAACCTGTCAGGTCTTGTCACCAGCACGTCTAACGTTCGGACTGCGTGGACGCGGGGAAGGCGCAGGCTTCCTCGCCGCCCTCGCTCGTGGCCGCCAGCGCGTCGGCGCTGGGCGCGCCCTCAGCGAGCCACGCCTCGAACGACGGGTCGAAGCAGCTCAGGCGGTACTCGTTCAGGATATCGGCGCCCATGGCGCGCACCGGACCGCTAGCAGGCGCCAGAATCACCTGCTGGAGCAACCAGCCCTCGAACTCGTCAGGGGCGGGCGCTTCCTCAGCGACGCGCTGCAGCAACTCCCGTTTCAGGTCCATCCCCAACCGGTCCGGCGTCTGATCGCGCTTGCGCCGCTTCGAGCGACCTTCGGATGCGTCCAGCGCCAGCAGCGCCTGTCGGCTAAACTCGGCCGGTGTAAGCATAAAGATTCCTCCCACGCCTTGTCGGGGCCGACCTGCGCCTGCGCCCTGCCTGCTCTCCGCATACCCCGATTACCCTACCTTTGGTAGGGCAGGCGGGGCACAGGTGGAGGGTAATCAGGGTATGTCAGCCCAGGACGAACACGCAGGTTCGCCCCTACCCCATGCCGCCAGATCGTTTGAAACTCGCCTAACGCTTCCAGCCAAACCACGACCGCCGCTTGTCTACTTTCTCAGCCAGGACCGTCACCTGGAGGGGGAAGGCCGAATGGGCGGGACGGCCATAGCCCCGGTCGAGGGCAGCGGCATCGAGTTCGAGGGTCTGCAAGTCCTGGCGCGCCAGGTCCGCCAGCGACAACGCGCCGATGGTCGTCACCGTCTTGAGGTAACCGAGGCAGTCGTGGCAGGTCACGGCCCGCCGCGCCTCGCGGGCCGCTTCGGGGGCGAGATAGGTCAACGTTTCGTAGTCGGTGTTGCCGCAGAAGACGCACGTCTGCGTCGAGAACTTCCAGGCCGCGCTACAGCGTCCGCAGCGCAGCCAGTGCTCGCGATCCAGGCCGCGTACCTCGGCCAGGCTGGGCCACGCGCCGCAGTGGGGGCAGTAGCCACCGTGCCACGGGACTTCGTTCAGGAGCGGCGCTGTCGCCTGACGCCAGGCCGCCAGCAGCGGCCCGGCGGCCAGTTGGCCGAGCGTCGAGAGTAGGGCGGCGTCCAGGCCAGCCTCCTGAGCCAGCGCCTCGAGACGTTGGCTGGCCAGGGCGAGGCTGGCCTCCAGGAGCGATAGTGGATTGATACTCGATTCGCTGCCGGTAAGTGCCGCTCGCCAGCGCCAGCCATCGAGTTGCCCTGACCGCTCGACGCCGTCCAGCAGCCGACTCAGAAGCTGGTCCAACCGCGCCGAGTCTACCACAAAGGTCTGCCCGTGTAGGAGGGGCTGGCCGACTGCCAGGCCCTCCCGTGCCGCCGCCACCTGAGCCGGGTCCAGGCTCGGCAATGCGGCCTGCCAGGCCGCGTCCTGGACCGCAGCCAGAGCCACCTGGTACAGGGCGACAAGCGGCGCGACCGACGGGTCCGCGCTCGCCAAGTCGTCCAGGCCAGTGGGGGCCACGGCCCTCATCGTTTGTTCTCCACGGCTACCGCATTCCCGACTTGATTAGTGTCGTAGAAGGGGTTGGTCGGGCCATGCATCTCCACGACCGCCCCCCGGTTGCCAATGTCGCCGCCAGTTTGCCCCCGGTCACGTGTCGCTTCAGGGCTGCACGCCGCCAGGGACAGACCTAATACCAGCAGGATGAGCCAGAGGCTCCGCTTTAGACGTGCCATTGGAACCCTCCTGACGAGGCGATGTGCTGGACGGCCTCCGACGAGAGCACGACGACCACGCGCAGGATGAAGCCGCCAATCAGCGCCATGACGGCGGCGGCTGGGATACTCAGGTTGCCGAGCAGGCGCGGCCGCCAGTGCAGCAGTAACGGAACGAGGAGGCCGACCACGACCACGCCTACCAGGAGCAGGATGCCCCACACGCTCGCCAGGAGCACCGGCGCGACGGCTCCGAGGGAGATGAGTACGGCGGTTAGGACAATGAGCTCCATAATAGTAATGCTGACATCCATGCTCGATAACCACCGCACGCCTTCTGGCTCGACGTTGGGGCTGCGACGGGCGAGCAGCAGCATGAGGGCGGCCGCGGATGAGCCGCCGGAGGTCAGGAACAGCAGCCCCAGCAGGCTTGAATCGGCCCAGATAGGGCGGTTGCTGACCGAGAGGAGAACCCCGGTGTAGCTCGCCAGGAAGAAACCGAACGCCGACCCGACCAGCCCGAACAAGCCGCTGAGCCGGCCGCGCCGCACGACATCGTTGAGGGTGCGGGCTAGACCCCAGCGAATACGGCCCGACTCGGTCAGGGCGCCGAGGAAGGAAACAAAGGTGAACGCGCCGAAGACCGTCAGCGCCCACGAGCCGACCGACATGGGCGACCAGAGCTTGAACATGGGCAGCGGCGGCCGCTCCGACTGGATGAGCATGTGCCAGAAGCGGTCGGGTCGGTTCAGGTCAATGATGAGCAGCGGGGCGCACAGCACGATGGCCGCGAAGGCGATGTAGTAGCCCAGCCGCGATAGGTGGCGGTCACGCTCGTTCCCGATCAGGTCGAGTAGGGCCGACAGGAAGTAGCTCCCGCCAGCCAGCCCGCCCAGGAAGAAGTACGCAATCACCCACCAGTGCCACTCGGGCGACGCGGTAAAGAAGGTATCTGAGGGTGGCATAGCGTCCTCCTATGAGTGACCATCGCCGGTTTGAGCCATGCGCCGCTGGCGAAAATTGAACACACCCAGCAGACCGATGACCAGCGCGCCGACAATGGAGAAGGCAGACCCGCTAAACAGGTTGCGCGACGGCATCTTCGGCTTGGCGGGCAAGCCGTAGACCTCGGGGCGGTCAATCAACAGGAAGAAGGCATTCAGGCTGCCTAGCTCCTCGGTGTGGCCGTCGCCGGGGGTGCCGTACAGGTAGGCGTCTTTGACGCCCTGCGACTGAAGTTGCTGCACCCGCGCCTGCGCCCGCTGTTGAAGCTCGCGTACCGGGCCAAACTGAATGGAGGCCGTCGGGCACGCCTTGGCGCAAGCCGGCGTCAGGCCGACCTGGAGCCGATCATAGCATAGCGTACACTTCTGCGCCGTGTGGCTCACCGGGTTGATCTCGATGACGCCAAAGGGACACGCGCCGATGCAGTAGCGGCAGCCGTTACATACGTCAGATTGAATCACCACGGTGTCGAATTCGGTGCGGATAATGGCCCCGGTGGGACAGACTTCCAGACAGCCGGCCCGCACACAGTGCTTGCACACATCGCTCATGAGCAGCCAGCGGGCCTGCTGCGTGCGGTCGGGGGAGAACTGCTCGATGAACTGGACATGCCGCCAGTGCATGCCGTCCAGCCGGCGGGTGTTGTCGTAGCTGTTGCCACTCAGAGTGTTCGCGCCGCCGTTCCAGGACGGCAACTGGTTCCACTCCTTGCACGCCACCTCACACGCCTTGCACCCAATGCACACCGTCGTATCGGTGAAGAAGCCCATCGCTTCAGCCATAGTACCTCCAGTGGTCAGTGGTCGGTGGTCAGTGGTCAGTAGTCAGACAGAGCCAAAGCTGTACTGACTACTGACTACTTCCTACTGACTACTCCCTATGCCTTCTCGACGTTGCACATGAACGACTTGCCCTCGTGCATGGACACGTTGGGGTCCGCGACCATCGCCGTCAGGTCGTTGGTCACATCACCCGTCACGACCCCCTGGTAGCCCCAGTGCCACGGCATCCCGATGTGGTGCACCGTCTTGCCATCAATGACAAAGGGCCGCAGGCGGCGTGTGACGAGAGCCTTAGCACGGATCGCGCCGCGCGGACTGGTGACCTTCACAAAGTCGAGGTTCTGGATGCCCTTCTCCTGCGCCAGTTCTGGACTCATCTCGATGAAGAGTTCGGGCTGTAGCTCGGCCAGCCAGGGCAGCCAGCGGCTCATAACGCCGGACAAGTGGTGCTCGGTCAGGCGGTACGTCGTGATGATGATGGGGTAGGCGGGATCGCCCTGCTTGGCGATCTTGTTATTGTCCCGTTCCCAATACTTGACGATAGGATTGTTCTGCTGCTTGTAGAGCGGGTTCTGGATGGGCGTCTCGATGGGTTCGTAGTGGGTCGGCAGCGGCCCGTCCACCAAGCCGGTCGGCGTGAACAGCCAGGCGCGACCATCGGCCTTCATGATAAAGGGGTCGGTGCCGGCTAGGGCGTCCAGCCCGGTCGCGTCATAGTTTTGGGGCGCGTTAGGCGCTTTAGTGGCGGCGAAGTCAGGCACATCGTAGCCGGTCCACTTCGCCCCATCCCACCAGACCCACTTCTTGCGCTCGCTCCACGGCTGGCCGTCGGGCCGGGCCGAGGCGCGGTTGTAGAAGATACGGCGGTTGGCGGGCCAGGAGTAGGCCCAGTTCAGGTGGCTGCCTGGCTTGTTGTCCGGGTCGGGCTGACGGTTGCGCGCCTTGTTCTTGCCGTCCTTGGTCATCAGGCCGGAGTAGATCCACGACGCGCAGGTGGTCGAGCCGTCGTCCTTAAGGTCAGCAAAGCCGTTGAGGAGTTCTTTGGACTGGCTAATGTAGCCGTGTATCTCACGGACAATCTTCTCTACATCCGGCTCGCCCTGGATGCGCGTATCAGTGGGATACTGGCCTGCTTCGTAGTCGAAGTTCCAGAGGAGGTTCTTGAAGCCCTGGTCGCGCGGCGCGGTGCTGTCGGCGTAGAGCTTCTTGAGGCGGAGCGCCAACTGGTGGGTGAACCAGGGGTCGGAACGGCAGTCGCCCGGCGGGTCGGCGGCCTTCTCATGCCACTGGATCCAGCGTTGGGTGTTGGTGAAGCTGCCATCCATCTCGGCAATCTGGGCCGACGGGAAGAGGAAGACCTCGGTCTTGATGGAGGCGGAGGGAATCTCGCCACTCTTGACCTCCGGCGCGCTGTACCAGAAAGCCGCCGTCTCGGTTTCGAAGTTGTCCTTGACCACCAGCCAGTCGAGTTGGCCGAGCGCCTTGCGCTGCAAGCGGCCGTTGATGGACGTGGCCGGGTTCTGGCCCATGGCGAACATGCCCTTGACCTTGCCATCCCCCATCCGAATCATCATCGCCATGTGCGAGTAATCGCCGTCAATCTTGGGGTGCCAGTCGTAGCCGAAGTCGTTGTCCTTGGTGGCCGCGTCACCGTACATAGACTTGAGGTAGCTGACCAGAAACTTGGGCGTGTTGGCCCAGTAGCTCGTCGGCAGCGTCTCGGTCTTGAGGTAGTCCTGGAGCGTGTCGTGGCTCTTGAGCGCGGTCGGCGCCGGCATGTAGCCGTGGATGCTGTGGTAGAGGGTCGGGACATCGGTGCTGCCCTGGATGGTGGCATGGCCGCGCAGAGCGAGGATGCCGCCGCCGGGCCGGCCCATGTTACCCAGCAGCAACTGGAGCAAAGCCGCCGCGCCGATCATCTGGACGCCGTAGGTATGCTGCGTCCAGGCGACGGCATAGCAGAAGGTGCTGGTGCGCTCCGGGCCGGAGTTGGCCGTGAGTGTCTCAGCCACCTTGAGGAAGACATCCCGAGGGCAGCCCGTCACGCGCTCGACCATTTCAGGTGTGTAACGCGCGAAGTGGCGGCGCACGATCTGGAAGACGCAGCGCGGGTTCTCGAGCGTCTCGTCGCGTTCGGGCGCGCCCTGGCGCAGCGAGCGCACCAGTTCATCGAACGGCGGTCCCTTCGGCACGGCCTGAGTCTGAGCGCCCGACTGGGTCTGTTGCCCCGACTGAGTCGACTGTTCGCCCGACTGGGCTGTGGCGGCCGAGCGGCCCTGGTCGCCAATCGGGGCGCGTTTATACTGCCAGGTCTTGTTGTCGTACTGGGCCTTGAACCCGTTCATCGGGTCGCCGTTGTAGGCCAGCAGGCCGGAGAACACGCCGTCCAGGTCTTCGCTGTCCTTGTAGTCGTCGTTGATGATGGTCGAAGCGTTGGTGTAGTTGACGACGTAGTCGCGGAAGTACTTGTTGTTCTCGATGACGTAGCGAATCAGGCCGCCGAGGAAGGCGATGTCCGACCCGGCCCGCACCGGCGCGTAGAGGTCGGCGACGGCCGAGGTGCGCGTGAAGCGCGGGTCCACGTGGATAATCTTAGCGCCCTTGAGCTTGGCCTGCATGGCCCAGCGGAAGGCCACCGGGTGGCACTCGGCCATGTTTGAGCCTTGAATCACGATACAGTCGGCATCCGCCAGGCTACCAGCATGTAGAGTGGCCGCACCGCGGCCCATTCGCACCCCCAGACCGGGGACGCTGCTGGAGTGTCAGATACGCGCCTGGTTCTCGATGGCGATGATGCCCAGCCCGCGCATCAGCTTCTGATGGATGTGGTTCCACTCGTTGTCCATCGTCGCGCCGCCCAGCGAGAAGAGGGCGGGCGTCTGATTGACGACCTTGCCGTTGGGCAGCTTCTCGATGAACGTCTCGTCGCGGGTCTTCTTCACTAGTTCGGCCACGCGGTCCATAGCGCGGTCCAGCTCCCAGACTTCCCACTGCGTCGCGCCGGGCGCGCGGTGCAGCACCTTAGTCAGGCGGTTGGGGTTGACGTGCAATTGATACGTCGCCGCCCCCTTGGGACACAGGTTGCCGTAGTTGACTGGGCTTTCTGGGTTGCCCTCGATGTTGATGATCTTGCGGTCCTTGCCCTCGCCGGTGACATGCACCAGGATACCGCAGCCTACGGCACAGTACGGACACACGCTGGGGTAGGCTTTCGCCTCCTTGACGCGCGCCTCCTGGGCGTGGGCGACCTGGGGCCGCAAATCGCCGCCCAATGCCAATACCCCGCCGACGGCCGTGCCGGCCATCGTCGCGCCGGCGACCTTGAGAAAGTCGCGTCGGCTTACCGCTGTGGCCATGCTGCCTCCTCCTTGAAGACCCTCTGCGCTGGTTGAAGTGGTAGCAGGAGAAAATAGAAGGTAGACCTAAGGGCAGATGATATGCAATCCTCGCCAGCAGTCAAGCGGCCCCGGATAGCCATCTGTACCGGGCAAACGAGCAAGAATC
>JAHCIP010000155.1 GCA_026129165.1 Anaerolineae bacterium | reverse complement strand
GCTGCGCTCAGAGTGACAGTCGTGGGCATTTTCATCTCAGCGAAGGGTCTCGCTTGTCGTAAGGCGAGACGCTTCGCTTCGCTCAGCATGACAATGGTAGGAGTTCTTGGTGTGGCGCAGGCTACTTGCAGCCTAGCCATCTTACAGAGAGGTGGCAATCGCACGGTCAAATAGCTAACTTTCATCAACTCTGAACGGCGGCTTAACACAGCCGCGTAGGAGCGCACCCTGGTACGCCCCTACGCGTGTCGCTCAACCCCATTCGTTACCGACCTGTGTAGCGCAGGATGGTTCCCCCACTGCCAACCGCCCAGCCCGCATTGCTACTCGTCATCCAGACACCGTACAGGTTCGGATCGAGGGAACTGATAAAGGGCACATGGCCGTCGGGGTACTCGTGCCACTGCTGGCCGTCCCAGTGGGCAATCGCTATGCCGTCGCCGACCGTCCAGCCGTCGTTCTTGCTGACCAGGTAGACCGAGCGATAGTAGACGTTGCCCGCCGTGCGCAGGCCCGTGTTGAAGGTACCCCAGCAGGGCGGGCGGCGCGTCCCCTCAAAGCCGCAGCCTTCGCCGCTCGGGTTGGTCTGATAGAAGTAGAAATCAGACGCCAGGCCGACATACCAGCCGTAGTACTTCGCCAGCACTCCACTGGGGTCGGGGATGACAAAGACACCGTAGCTGTTGTTACGGCCTGGCAGGCCCAACTCGGTCCACGAGACATTGGCGCTGCCGTCAAAGAAGGTTTCGAGGATGGCGCCGCCATCGCCCACTATCGCCCCGTAGCCGCCATCGGAAGCGACATGCAGCGCGTTGGGGCCTTTGTCAGCATCTGAGTTGTAGGCGCCGGCGCGCTCTCCGCGCCATACCTGGCTGACCCGGTCGTAGTACAGGAAGCCGCCTTCGTGGGCCACGGCAAAGCCGCCGATTCGGGGAGCCTGCGCCGGAGGCGTGTTCAGCATGGTGATACCCATGATGGTCTTGTAGTCGCGCACGGTACGCAGGACGTCCGTATCTTCCAGGACCCATCGGCCGCTGGCGTAGCGCAGGATGGTCGTGTTATCGCCTACAATCCACCCCTGGGTGGCGCTGAGCATGGAGATCGCGTTCAGTCGTTCCGTGGTCGGGCTGTCCTGAACAGTCCACCGTCCGCCACTATAGTGCAGAATGACGCCCCCCTCACCGACGGCCCAGCCCTCGTCGGCGGTGGCGAAAGTCACGGCGCGGAGCGTGACGGCGGTGGGCGATTCCACGCGCGTCCATGACCCCACCGCGGCCGCCGTCGGGCTAGGCCCGGCCGTCGCAGCCACCGTCGAGGTGCGCGTTGCCGTCGGCGTGAGGGTAGGCGCGCCTGGCACAGGCGTGTCCGTCATGCTGCTCCCGACGGGGGTAGTGGTCGCCGGCGCGGTCGCCGTCCGGGTGGGGGTTCGCGTCGCGGTCGCCGTGGCGGTGGCGGTCGCTGTGGCGGTGGCGGTCGCCGTGGCGGTCGGTGTAGCGGTCGCCGTCGGTGTGGGCGACGTGAGGGCGGTTGACGTAGCTGGCGGCGTGGACGGCGGCAGCGTCGGGCTAGGCCCGGCCGTCGGCGTCGCAATGGGCGCGGCGTTGGGGATCCGATAGCGCACAATGCGCCCGCCATCGCCGACGGCCCAGCCCTCCATCTCGCTCAGCATGTATAGCCCGCGCAGCGCGCCGCCACCGACCGAGGCGTCCTGGCTCCAGCGCGTGCCATCCCAGCGGATAATGATGCCGGTATCGCCTACCGCCCAGCCTCGGGTGCGTGACACGATCTGGACATCGAAGTAGTCTGACGCCGGCACACTCGCGACCATACCGCCGGTCGCCTCCTTCCAACAGGGTGGTGAAGAGCGGCAGTTGGTGTTCGAGTAGTAGGCGAAGAAGCTGCTCTGGCCCACAATCCAGCCAATGGGTAGGGCATCCGATGCCCACTGGTACAGGTGGGCGTTGTACAGGTGCGGCACACGCGAGAAGTCTACGTTGCTGCCATCAATGAACCAGGAGTCCTGGCCCAGGTACTTGTGGAGGCCGGCCGTGTTACCCATGGCGACACCATAGGACCCATCCGACACGGCGAACATATTGTTCATCAGCACGCCTTCTTCGCTGATGCGGGATAACAGCCAGCGGCCAGACGCGCGATCCCAGTACAGGTAGGGTATCTGCCGTGTCGCGCTACGGGATAGGATGAAGCCGCCGGGCGCGCGGCCCGTCGCGCCGGGAACCATGACGACCGCGACGTAGTTGCCCGATGGCGCATCCGGGACATCGCTCAAATCCCACTGCGTCCAGTTGCCGTTGTTGTAGCGCAGGATGGTCTTGTCGTCGCCCACCGCCCAGCCTTCGGTCTTCGAAATCATGTCCAGGCCGTTGAGGTTCTTGGTGACCGGCGACAGTTGCTGGCTCCACGCGCGGCCATCCCAGCGCAGGATTGTCCCACCGTCGCCGACCGCCCAACAGTTGAGCGAGTCGATGCATTCAATCCCGCGCAGAGTATTCGTCGTCCCCGATGTGACGTTCTCCCAACTCGGCGGCGGCGTGGGCGAAGCGGTGCGCGTCGGTGTGACCGTCCGGGTGCGGGTGGGTGTGATGGTCGGCGTGGGCGTCTCCGTGGGCTCCGGCGTCTCCGTGGGCTCCGGCGTCTCCGTGGGATCCGGTGTCTCGGTGGGTACCAGCGTCTCGGTGGCCGTCGGTGCGAGCGTGGGCGGCCGATTAGTCGCGGTGGACGTAGCAGCCGCTGGCGCGGTCGGCGACGGTGTGCTGGCCCCTGGCGTGGCCGTGCGGCTCGGTGTGAGCGAGGGCGCCAGCGTCACGTTGGAGGTCGGCGTTGGGGTCAGGGTCGGTTTCACCTCGGTATCCCGCTGCCCGCCGACGATGAGCGGCATATAGACGTAATTGACCGGCGTGCGAACCGTGGGCGTGGGCGTCTTGGTCGGCGGCCGCGTATCGGTGGCGGTAGGCGCCGGGGGCAGAATCGTCGTTCCCGGCGGTACCGTCGGGGTGGCCGTGCTGGTCGGGCTTGAGGTCGCCGTCGCCGTCGGTGTGGCCGAGGGTCCAGGCGCCGGCGTCAGGGTGCGGGTCGGGGTCGGGGTACGCGTCGGGGATGGCGTGCGCGTCGGCGTGCGCGTTGGCGCCGGCGTGCTGGTAATCGTCGCCGTCAGCGTGGGCGTGGGCGTATCAGCCACCACACTGCGCTCCCAGTGGACGATGCCGTGGTTATTGGTCCCGAACCATAGGTCACCATTGGGCGCTTCGGCGATGACAGCGATATTATCGTCGGGGAAGGGGAACTGGGGCATCCTGAGCGCGGTCCAGGCCCCATTATCGAGGACATGGACAGCGGTATCCATGAGCGGGTAGCCGATGGAGGTATCTATCAACCAGTTGAATTCGCTGGTGGAGTCGGCGATCCAGTCGTGCGTCGTCGCTACCCAGAGCCGCCCATCACGGTCCTGGAGCATGTCGCTGACATAGCCCTCGTAGTTCCAGCGAATCGCGGGCTGCCAGGTGTTGTTCTCGAAGCGGTTGAGGACGGCGTCGGTATGCCCCTCGCCGATGACCCAATCCGGCGGGCAGGTAATACATAATTGGAAACTACCAGGCGCTGTCGCGTGAACGGTGTAGCTGCCGGCCCACGCCCGGCCCTGACGATCCACATAGACCGACCGATAGTCGGTCTGCCAGCCTTCCAACGCCGGGGTGTTCTCTAGGCTGTAGGAGGACCAGGCATTCTCGGCCGGCTTGAAGCGCCCCACCCCGCCTGTCACCAGGACCCCGTTGGCGCCCGGCGTAAAGCGGAGCGAGGGGTGGAAGGCGGCCCAGATATCACACGTGGTAGGGTCAAGCGCCATATCCGCGACGGCCGAGGAGGGCATCACGCTATTGTCCAGCGAGGTGATGGTGTTGACGCCATAGTTCACGACGTCAATACCCCAGCCAATATTGTCGAGGAAGCCAGCCATGCCCACATAGACCTTCTCTGGCGTCTCGCACTGACCGCCCCGCACCAGCATCGCCGTGACTGAGTTGCCCTTGATGTTGGGCGGGTTGGGCGGGTTCCCGGCTGGGAGGGCCTGCTGGTAGTTGCGCCAGCGCACGCCGTCAAAGACGTTCAGGCCGCCGTCGGAGTATTGACGGTTGTTGAAGCCATAATCTTTGACTATCTCACCCTTCGTCCCAATCCAGGCCACCCCCCGGCTGTCAAATTCAATATCCGTCACCCCGTTGCCCGTCAACTCCAGATCCACGGGATAGACCGGGGTGCCGGCGGTCACAGGCCGCCGCAAGCCCTCGTTGAGCCAGAGATAGCAGGACAGCTTCGTCGGCGCGCGGTCGTAGCCGATGACATAAATGGCATAGCCATAGGGGTCGTTGCCAAAGAAAGCCCGTCCGCGCCTGAACTCGTTAGCCAGCGCGTTACATTCGGCCTCGTTGTTGTTGGGTGTCGTCGTGATATAGACGATGGTTTCATCCACCGCATAGGCCGACTTCACCGTCCCCAATTGGACCCCCTTGATCTCCTTGGACTCGTAGTGAGTCCAGGCGGCTGAGTTATGCCACTCGTCATTGGGGGTCTTGAGGACGCTAATGCCCTGACCATAGAAGCTCGCATCAGTGCGGCCCGTGCCAATCCACAGGTCGCCCTGAGGGCTGAAAGTCAGATGGCTGATATTGTTGCTGGCCGGGCCGTGGGTCTTCAAGTCCAGCAGCTTGTTCAACTGACCGTCGAACTCCTGAATGCCCTCGCCATTGCCGCGAATATCGGATAGGCCGAGCCACATATGATCGCCGTCGCGCAGAATCGCGCGGACCGTATTACTCGCTAACCCACCATCGCTTGCCCGTAGGTGCGTCCAGCAGCCAATCTCAGTGGGATTGGCCACCAGACAGTCGGCGCGACCCACGGACACATTCCTGCCGATCCCGCTCGCCGGGTCGGCCGTCGACACCCACACCCGGTCCTGGCTGTCGGTGGTGATGGAGTAGTAGATGAAATCACTCAAGCCTTCGCCGGTGACGTTGCCATTGCTATCGAAGGTGACACGGGGATAGATTTCTTTCCAGTTGGCCGACGCCCCTGAGCCGTCCACGACGCTGACATTCGCGCCGAAGACAGCGAACCACTTGCGGCCCTGGCTGTCAATTGTCACCCCCGACACGGAGTTAATGCGGGGCTTGGTGCCGTTTTGGCAACCAAAAGTATCAACGCGGGTATCACACTGATAATGCTGGAAGGTCGTCCAGTTCTCATTCTCAAAGACACTGACACCGCCATCGCCACCGCTGCGCCAGGACCCCTTCTTGTAGGGGTTGCCACTGTTGGTGCGGTCTGGCTCGAACCAGCGCCACATCGGGATAAACGTGGCCCAGACTTGCCCCGTGCGTGGGTCAATCTTGATGTCCGTCACATTATTGGAGGCCACGTTCTCGTTGGTGTAGTAGTAGGGTCGTTTGGCCGCCCGCCATGTCGCCCACTCGCCGGTCTGAGGGTCAAAACGGGCCACGCCGCCGCCCAGGTAACGAATGCCATCGCAATAGAAATCGGCGCCGCGCACAATCGCGCCTCGATCCGGCGCATAGCAATCACCTGGGTCCACCATGGTGCGGTACTGCTGCGTACCGACCCAGAGCTTGCCATCGGGCGCGACCGCTAAGGCGGTGATATTGTCCGATGGCAAACCGACCTTCATCAAATAGATGGGCGTGTCGGGCGAGACGGCCTGCTTGAGCGGCGGGTCAATGTAGATGGCGTTGTCGCCCCGATACGGGCCAGTCAGTACAATGTCGGCGCGCGAGTAGCGATAGATCGTAGGGTCGCCCTCAAACTGGATGTAGGGCGTCTTAAAGTTGTTCTCAATCACATCCACGCTATAGCCCGTGACCGGGATTTGGCGCTCCCCTATGTCCACCGGGCGCAGCACCCGGTCGGCGATGGTGGTCGAAGGCAGGAGCGTGCTCTGCAGCGTGTACAGGTTCCAACTGTCATCGGCCCCCAGCCGCACCAGCCCCTTCGACGTTCCAATCCACTTGTTGCCGGCCTGATCCACCGCGATGGCGCGGACATCGTTACTGGGCAGGGGGTCCTGCGGATAGAGATATTGACGATAGGTCGGATGCTCGTGGTTGGTGAGATTCCACCGCACCAGCCCCCCGGCCCATCCGCCGGCCCACAGGGTGTGGTCCCCTTCTTTGGCTAAGGCCCAGATATTGTTGCCGTTGGCGATGGTTTGCCAGACGCCGCCTTCCAAGGGCAAAGGCGATTGAGCTTGTGTCGTCGGAGTATTCGCTGCCCGCGCCAGCGCGACTAACAATGTGACCAGCGCCACTCGACCCAGGAGCGGCAGCCAACGATATCGATTCCCTGTCATGCAGTCCATCCTCCTCAAAATCACTCGCGGCGCATACACAGTAAGACGCCGCGTTGGATATGAGGATACGGTGAAAGTGTGAAGGAGTCAGCCGAGGGCCATATCTTTTACACTTTATAGGCGTTACAACTCTAAGGCAGGGAAGTATATTCAGGCTGGGGCCAACGGTACTAGTTTTGACTCGCTATGACTACAACGTTGCCTGATGTAACGGCGGCCATCGCGGAGCAGCGCCGCCTGGCCCAGCAGGTACGAGCGGTGTGGGACGGGCCAGAGCCGCAAGTGGTCGTCGGGGTGGACATGGCAGGCGGCCTGTACGGTGCGGATGTCCGCGCGGCGGCCGTGGCCCTAAGTTGGCCGAGCCTGGAGGGTCTGGCTGTCGCCATCGTCGAGCAACCGCCGACCTTTCCCTATGTGCCGGGCCTGCTGGCCTTACGTGAAGCGCCCGCCGTCCTGGCCGCGCTCCAGCAGCTCAAGCTGACCCCCGATCTGTTAATGGTAGACGGTCAAGGCATCGCTCACCCGCGCCGCTGTGGCATCGCCACCTACCTCGGCGTCACTCTGAATCTCCCCACCATCGGTGTCGCCAAGTCCCGGCTGGTCGGAATCCATGCCGAACCTGGCCCCCAAGTAGGGGACTGGACGCCGCTGCTGGACGGTGCCGAGGTCATCGGCGCGGTGCTGCGCACCCGGCTCCGAGCCAACCCACTCTATATCTCGGTCGGCCACCGGGTTGACCTACGCACTGCGCTGCGCTTTGTCCTGGCCGCGCTGCGAGGCTACCGCCTGCCCGAGCCGACGCGCCAGGCCGACCGCGCGTCCAAAGGGAAGACCGCCACGTGAGTCCGTTATTTGGAACGGCATCCCATTGTGGTCTATACTTCGGCTCGCGCTCCGAAGACGCTCAAGGTTTTGGAGGCATGAAGCGTCTGTATAGGGCCGAACGTGGAGGCAATTGGCATGACACATCGATTTCCCCGACCAAGCGCACGCCCCTGGCTGGCGTGTCTCCTGGCCGGCCTGGCTCTGTTAGCCCTCATCGGGTCCGGCGGTGCGCCGGTGGCGCACGCCGCCCCCAGCCAGCAGAGCAACAGCGATTGGTATACCTTCGCCAACGGCGACAATATCTGGTCGTTGGCCTTCGAAGGCCCTAACACGGTCTGGGCCGGCACGCGCGGCGGCGGTGTCGTCCGCTGGGATATTACCGACCTCAACACCCCCCTACCCCAACAATTCCTTTTTCCTCAGACCAGCCTGGCGGGCAATGTGGTCCGCAAGGTAGCTGTGGACCAGTACAACCACAAGTGGTTCGCCACCGACCGAGGTCTCACGCGCTTGTCCGCGAGTGGCGCCTGGCTCACCTTCACCCGCGAGTCCACAGGCGGCAAACTACCTTCCAACGTCATAACGGCTTTAGGCCGGCAGGGGAGTAACCTGTGGGTAGGCTTGCAGCAGGTCTGGAACCCTGATGCGGCCGGCGTAGGGCAAGGCAAGTGGGAGGGGGGCGGCTTCGTGCGGATTGACCTGAGCCAAGAACCCCCCGTCGTGATGGAAAGCTGGAACGCCGACAGCAACCCCAACGAAGTCGCTTCGAACAACGTCACCGACATCGCGGTTGACTCGGCCAACGGCGACGTGTGGATCACCATGCGCGTGGACCAGCAGAACGTAGACCCCACCCCGGAACGGCCGAGCCAATATTTCAAAGGGCGCGCTGGCGGCATCACCGTCGTCCACCCCCAGGGCAACTCGTTCACCTTCGACAAGTTCCAACGCGGCCAGTCGTCTACGGCCTGGCCCAAATACGATAGCATCCTCAGCGTCGCCATTGACAGTCGCGGCATCAAATGGTTTGGCTCGGGCGACCTGGACGAAGGCGGAAACGGCTTCTACGCCCTGAGCGGCAACTCGGCCAGCAATGCCCGCTGGAAGTGGTTCTCAGCGGGCGGCGCGATTAGCGGCTCCATCGTCGTCGCTAACATGCCAGTGGGCGCGGACCAGATTCCGCGTATCGCGGTGAGCGCGGACGACAAGCTCTGGATCAGCATGGCGAACGGAGCGACCAACGTGGACCAGGGCGAAGGCATGGGCGTCTGCCGTGTCGTCTGGGACCGCAACTTCGACGCCAATACGCCGCCCATCTGTGAGGCGACGTATGGCACGACGCAGTCCAGCGGCTCTCGACTGCCCGGCAATCTGGTGCGCGCCATCGCCTTCCGGCCGGACCGCAACCTGCGCCTCTTCGGCACGGCGGGCCGACTACCGAGCAAGGGCAGCACCGATTACGCCCAAGGCTCGGATGGGCATGGCATCGGCGTGCAGATTCTTGACAATAGCGGGGGCGCCCAGGTCAAGACCCTGGTGACGGGCGGCCTGGACCTGACGCCCGACAGCAAGGGCATCGCGCCCAGCAGTAACCACATCTCGGCCCTGAGCTTCGATGACGCGGGGCAACTGTGGGTGGGCTATGCCTATCCGCTCGCCAATGGCGCCCAGGCGTCGCATGGTCGAGGCATTGATCTGTTAACCTCGGATGGCGCCACCTTCACCTGGCGTCACCAGCGGTACTCGCCCAACGACGATCAGATCAGCCTGGCCGTCAGTTCGCTTGCCTATCACCCCAATACCCGCCAGCTCTGGGTGGGCTTGCTGCGTGACCAGTTAGTCAACGGAACCATCCTCAGTGGCGGCGTTGCGATTCGCAAGCCCGATGGAACCTGGACGCTGTACCGCGATGACAACGGCGCGCCCTCCTCGTCCGTGACATCACTGGCGGTGGATGGCCCACGCGTCTGGGCCGGGACCGGGACAGGCTGGCCGAGTGGCCACGCCTCGGTAGATATCGCCAAAGGTGTTGGCATCTTCGACACGAGCCTCAATAGCTGGCTGGCATCCCTTAAAGCGCCCCCCTTGCTCAACACTGAGATTACCGAGATGGCGGTGGGAGCGGGTCAGGTCTGGGTCGCCAACACCTGGCCCCAGAGTCCGGGCGTGACCAACCCGCCGGGCGGCCTCAGCGCCTTCAACCAGGCCGCGTTGGTGCGCAATATCCCCGCCAACACGGACAACCTGACCCTGGCGAGCAACGACCCCCGCTCTGTCTTCTACACGGCTGATGGGACGCTGTGGGCGGGCGGCTACTACACGCTGCTCAACGAAGACCCCGTCCTGTCCGACGCCGTCATCAACTGGCTCAAAGTGGGGGAAACCACCTGGGACCGCCGCGTCTTCGCCGACGACGGCTGGGTGAGCGTCATCGCCGGCCGTAACACGACGCCACCCTCGGTGTGGATTGGCACGACGCGCGGCGGGCAGAATATCGAGGACTTTCCCAGCTTTGTCTTCCCCCCCAATTCGGGCAACCGCTATATCCCCAAAGGTGGCCTGAAAATCCTGGCCGGCGACCAATGGCGTGAGTTGACCCCTGCCAACTCGCCCCTGGTCAGCGGCCACATCACCGCTCTCGCCCTGGATAGCGCAGGCGCGCTGTGGATTGGGACGACCATGGGGTTGATGCGCTACACAGGCAATATTGACGGCACTGTGGTCACGCCGCCCACCCCCATCGCCTCGGCGACGCCTGTTCCCACCGAGCCACCAACGGCGACGCCAGCCGTGCCGGCCACCATCACCCCGGCTGGCAGTGGGGGCGGCGCGGCCGCCACCTTCACCCCTGTCGTCGCCACGCCGACTCCGACGCCGTTCCCCGGCTCGCCGCCGCCAGAGATTCCCGAAGCCTCCACCCTGTGGCTGCTGGGGAGCGGTCTGGCCGGTCTGGCCGGCTACCTGCGCTTCTTCGCCCGGCGCCGTCGTTAGTTCATCGGTCAGAAAACAACGCTCCGCCTTTGTACAAAGGCGGAGCGTTCGCGTAGGGGTACCCCTTATGTTGCTAGCCTGATGGCGTCTGCTCGCGCAAGCCGACCATCTTAACCTCAGGCAGCTTGACCGTCCGCAGCCATGTCTCGGCGCGCCCCCAGGCCCGCTTCGACCAGGTCGGTGCTTCCTGCATCTGAGCCAGATAGGCCACTGTCTGATCGTAGCCGGCCTGGATCAAATCATCAGTCCGCGAATAGTCCGTCATTGACACGGCGGCCAACGGCATAAGCTGGATATGGTGCAGCCGCACGCGGGACTGGGCGCAGCGCGACACGCTGTCCTGCCACTGCCGCTTGACCAGCGCCCCAATGGCGCGCCCGCCGATATGCAGGAGCGTGCGGCGGCCGACCGGCGGCGTCGGCGCATCCACAATGTGCAGCGCGTAGACCTCGCGAGCGCCATACTGCAACGCGACCTCAATGGGCAGGAGAGCCACCGCCCCCCCGTCCACATAGTCGCCATCATCCAGGCGATAGGGTGGATGCAGCGGCGGCAGCGCCGTTGTCGCCATCAAGGCGTCCAACACCTTATCGGTCGGCTTCGCGCCCAGAACACGCATCGCGCCCGTGTCCAGATTGGTGGCCGTCACATAGCAGGGCAGGCGTAAATCGGCAAAGGTTTCCGCATACGGAGCGACGTGGCGGTGCAAATAGCGATAGAATGTAGCATTGGGGTACAGGCTGCCCTGGCCTGTCACAACCCGCCAGACGACGTGAACAGGATAGCCTGGGTAGACATCTACGCGGCGCGTCTGCCGCCACAAACTTGCCAGCTTCTCCACCCGATCTGGCGTAGGCTCAGCGGCCATAAACGCCGCATTTAAGCCGCCTACCGATGTCCCAACCAGCATATTTGGTCGAAGGCCATGCTCAAACAATGCCCGCAGCGCCCCGACCTGCAAGGCCCCCCGGCTACCGCCCCCGCTCATGACAAACGCTATCATCGCTTGACCTCCTAGCCTATACCCCTCAGTACTCACTACGCAGTTCGGCTTACAACGTTGCACGGGTTTCAGCCGCCAGCTATCGGGCCGTCAGCTATCGGGGTGTCAGCCGTTGGCTGTTCGTCTTCCGCGTCACGCTCCCCGCCTTCCGCCACCTCTGCCGCCGCCACCGTGAAGGCCGCCGCCTTGCGGGCGAACAGGAGATAGCCTGTATGCGGGGTCAGGCGATCCATTGGCCGCAGCCGGGCTGGCACCGTCTTGTAGAGGCGGAGAATCACCTCAGCGACCTCAATATCCGCGAACCCGACCTGGTACAGACCAGCCAGCACCTCGCTGACCTGATTCGTCGTCGGCACGAGTGTACCGAACGTCCCACCCCACTTGAGCGCGTCCCAGACCTGCGTCAAAAATTCTTCCGGTTCTCGCACGTCTAGGAACACCGCATCCACATGA
Source organism: Anaerolineae bacterium (assembly GCA_026129165.1). Lineage (GTDB taxonomy): Bacteria > Chloroflexota > Anaerolineae > Epilineales > JAHCIE01 > JAHCIE01. The sequence continues at coordinate 2,052 of JAHCIP010000155.1, read as the reverse complement.
GTCTCATCAAAGCCCTCGGCAATATCCCGCACCTGGAACGTGGTCCACTCACTCAGCCCCAGGCGCTCAATATTCTTACGCGCCCGAACCTGCATATCCTCCCGCAACTCATAGGAGTATACATGCCCACTTGGGCGCACATAGCTTGCCAGCGCCGTCGTCAACGCGCCACTGCCCGTGCCGGCCTCGATGACCCGCGCCCCCGGCCCCACCCCCAACTTCACCAAGGCGTACCCAATATCCTTGGGGTACATAATCGTCCCGCCGCGCTGGACGGTCATAATCAGGTCAAAGAGCGTCGCCTGGAGCACGACAAATCGTTCGCCCTTATGCGACTGGATGATGCGCCCCAGCGGCTGGCCCAGGATGTCATCATGAAAAATCCGGCCCCGATGGGTATGAAATTCGCTGCCCGGCGCCAGGCGTATCACGAACCGCTTGTGGTCGGCGCTGAGGAGCAGGATCAACTGACCAGGTTGTGCGACATCCACACGTGTCTCCTACGCTACTTGAATTGTCGGACCATGTGCTGCCCCCATTGCGGGCAGCGCGTCAGGCAAGTATATCAGGCCGGCTTGAATGAGGCAACACCCGGCCAGGTCGAACCGGCGCTGGGGATGCTTGCATCCCCTGGTGATGCCACTATAATTGGGCGGCGCCCGGTGCGGTCCGCTCCCTGGCGGCGGTAGGAGACCTCATGCAGCGAATGACCCTGGTCTTAATCCTGGCCCTGCTCTCGGCGGCCCTGGCGAGCCGTCTCGCCCTCCAGGCCGCCAGCCAGGCCCCAGCCGTCGCGCTGGCGCCGCAGGCAGTCGCCCTCGATTTTGCCCCGGCGTCCCTCAATCTCGCGGTGGGGGAGACGGGGACGGTAGACCTACGCGCCCTCGGCGCGACCGACCTCAGCGGCTATGAGGTGACGCTGACGTTCGATCCCTCAAAAGTGGCGATCGTTCGCGTGGACCGCTTGATAGGCACGGCCACCCAGCCGGACCCTAACCGCACCTGGGCTTCCCTGCCGGCCTCCTCCGACCCCAACGTCACCTACCTCCAACCGACCACCAACACCGCCAGCTTTGGCGCCTATAGCTACGGCACGGGCAACCCGGCCGGGCCGAGCGGCGACCTGCTACTGGCCCGCATCACGCTGCGCGGCGTCGCCAACGGAACCAGCACGCTGCAACTCACCAACCCGACCTTGGTCAACTCGCTGGCCCAATCCACCACGCCTTCGGTCGCCAGCGCCACGATTACGGTCGGTTCCACGCCCACGGTGACGGCCACCCCAACCCTCACTCCGCTGCCACCTACCCAAACGGCGACCCCCACTGCCACACTCACTAGCACCGGGACACCCACGCGTACGCCTACACGCACCGCCACGCCGGCCAGCACGGCGACCCGAACCGTAACGCCCTCCCCGACCGCCACCCGCACGGTGACGCCGACGCCCACGGGAACGGTTCAGGTCAATGCCGATACGGTGGGCGTTTTCCGCTCGTCCAATGCCACAGTCTACTTGAGGAACCAGAATAGCGCTGGCATCGCCGACATCGCCTTCCTCTATGGGGCCGCCACCGATCTGCCCATCGCGGGGGACTGGAACGGCGACGGCGTCAAGACGGTCGGCATCTACCGCAATGGTGTGTTCTATCTCAAGAACACCAACTCAGGCGGCCCCGCCGACCTCGTGTTCGACTTTGGCCTGGCCGGTGATCTACCCGTGGCCGGTGATTGGAACGGTGACGGGGTGGATACCATCGGCGTCTACCGCAACGGCGTGTTCTACCTTCGCAATTCCAATGCCAATGGCCTCGCGGATCTGGTCATCGCGTTCGGCGTGGCCGGCGATCGGCCGCTGGCCGGCGACTGGAACGGCGACGGCGTAGATACCCCAGGCGTCTTCCGTCCCTCCAATAGCGTCGTTTACCTGCGCAACCAGAACACCTCTGGGGTGGCCGAGACCGTTTTTGCCTACGGCCTGACCAACGACAAGCCGGTGAGTGGCGACTGGAACACCGACGGGATCGATACCATCGGCGTCTTCCGCGACGG
>JAHCIP010000154.1 GCA_026129165.1 Anaerolineae bacterium | reverse complement strand
GCGTCCAGCGGTTAGAGGAGGGGGGGGCAACGGGCGAACGGTGGCTGGGCTTTGGCGGGCAAATGGCGCTGGTGGCTGTGACCGCCGAGCGCCGAAGTGGGCAGTTGGTCGTGGACCTGGACTGGCAAGCATTGGGACCGCTGACCAACGATTACACCGTCAGCGTTAAGGCGCGTGGGCCGGGCTGGACGGCCCAGCACGATGGCACGCCCGCCCAGGGCGCGGTTCCTACGCTCAAGTGGGTACGCGGGATGCGAGTGGGCGACCGCCACCGCCTGACCTTGCCCGCCGCCGCGCCTGGCCCCATCACCATCAGCGTCGGCGTCTATGATGCCTTCACGGGCGCTTTGTTGGGGATCCAGGACGACCGCCTGCTCAAACTCGGCCAGGGCAACGAGGCGACGGTTCTGACCCTACCGTAGAGGTACCCCTACAATACCCTACCTCGGCACGGCCTCCAGCATGACTCCGTCCAGGTGGACGCGGCCTAGCTCGGTCAGCGTGGCCCGCTGGTAGAGCACGATGTCCAGGCCGTAGACGCCGCCGGGCAGACCATCGGGTAGCGTCAGCCGCCGTCGGTCGTAGACCGGCTGGCCCGGCGTCCAGGCGATGGCGGGGAAGAAGCCGTAGCCCGGCGGCTGGTCCTCACTCGCCACGACTTGCCCGGCCGCGTCCACCACCCTTAGTGAGGTGACATAATTATCGGTCAGCGGCTGCGTCGTGAGCCAGGTCATATTCACGAAGAGTTGCGACCGCGACCGCTGCTGCCAGCCCACGTCGAGCAGGCTGACGGTCTCGGTGAGGCGGCGGACCTGGGAAGATGGGTGGGTAGTGGGTGGTGAATGAGCGGCGCGGATCTGGACGGGCAGGAGGTATAGCCGACCCCGCGTCTGCCCGTCGTCGTCTAGCGGCCACGCTTCCTCCCCCTGGCCGTCCTGCACCCGCACCCGCAGCCAGTACAAGCCGGGCGTCGTGTCGGGCGGAACTTCCAGGTGATGGATGGTCTGGGGCGCGAGCCGCACACGCTCGTTGGCGATCTGGTAGGAGACGCCGAAGCGGTGTTCAGCCGGGCTGACGAGGACCACATCCGCCTGGCCCGCCGCCACCGATGACCACTCCAGCGTCACTGTTAGCGTTCCCCCTACCTCGGCACTCACACCATCGTTTCCATCAGTCGCCACTCCCATCAGCCGATAGCCCGCCAGGCGCGCCCCCTGACTGTAGGCAATCCCCTGGGGAGCTTCGTGTAGCCAGGGGATACGCACAAAGTCGAGATTAGTGGTCAGGAGGTCGGTCTTTGGCAGCGGTGAAGGCCGCAGCGCTAGCCCGACCACCCATAACCCTACCAGCCACGCTCCTACCACCCACCACCCTTTTCCTACCCGCCATCCACCACCCACTACCCACAGACCCACCACAGCGAGGAGAGCCACCAGGCTGACGAGTTCAGCGCCGAGGCGTGGCCGCGTGTGCTCAAACGTGAAGCTCACCTCATGCCGTCCGGCTACCAGGGGCACGGTGAGATAGCCCAGGCCGGGCGCGACGCCGCTGCTCGTCGGCTGGCCGTCGATCCAGGCGCGCCAGCCGGGGTAGGCGAGGCGCGGGAAGGCCACCTGTGCGGCGGGCGAGGCTACGTCCACCTGCCAGCGGTCGGCGGCGAGACGGTGGATGGACGACGCCTCGCCCTGGAGGGTCACGACGGTCGGCTGGCCGTCCGGCGTCAGCCAGGCGGTCGAAATCTGGGGTTGCGGCTGGACTGCCTGCGGCAGGTATTCGCCCCGAATCGTCGTCCCAATATTGCCCGTGAAGACCTCGTAGAGGGCGATACGCTCGGTTGTGATCTCGCTGTCGGCGATGGGAATGCGCGTCAGGGTCAGCCGCGCCAGCCCTGCGACGGCCAGCGCCAGGCCCACCGCCAGCGCAATCAGATAATGCTTACCTACCTCTTGGCTCGGCCAGCCTCCTCCCCCACTGGGAGACCCCCCAGGCGGGGGGCAGGGGGCGTGGGGTGAGGGTCCGGCATCGTTCGTCTGGCCTGTAAGACCCTCACCCTGGCCCTCTCCCATAGGGAGAGGGGAAGAACGGAGTTGGCTAGACGAGGGCGCAACTATTCCACCCGTCAGCAGCGCGCCGGCGAACGAGGCGACGGACAGGAAGCGCCACGGGAACTGGGCGAAGGGCAGCAGCGGCAACGTGTCCCACAGCGGGCGCGACAGAGGCGTGATGCAAAAGACGGCGACGAACAGGGTGAGGGTGAGGGTCCACCGTGTCCCCCACTCGCCACGCCGTCCGGCCCATACCGCGAGTAGCCCAAGGACAGCCCCTACCGCCTGGGCCAGGCCCAACACGAAGGCCGCCCCGTTGGCCGGGTCATAGTCGAACAGCGGTGCGGTCTGGACGAGGTTCAGGCCGCGAAAGTGGCCGGTGTAGCTGAAGAAGCCGCTGAGGTTGACGTCTAACTGCACCAGGCCGCGCTCGGCCAGGGCCGGATACCAGAACCACGCGCTCAGGGCGAGACCGAGGAGCAGCCCAAGGGCAACGTAGGCCAGACGGAGGACGGAGGACGGAGGACGGAGGACGGAAGGCGGAAGGCCGCTACGCGAAGCAGGCGACGAACTACGCAATACGGAATACGTAACAAGGACAGCGAACAGGATGAGAAACGGGCTGAAGATGAGGGCCGAGATGTTGTGGCTGAGCACGAGGCCCGCGTAGGCCAGGGCGAGGCCGACCAACGCGGCGGCCGACGGGCGGCGCAGCAGCCGACGGGTAGCGAGCCAGGTGAGCGGGTAAAAGGCGAAGGCCCAGAACTCGCCCAGCGAGTCGCCACGGACGTAGACGTTGACCAAGTGGAAGGGGGCGTGGGTGTAGGCGACGGCAGCCAGCAGACCGGCCGGCCGGCTGTCCCAGACCTCACGCGCCAGGGCATCCATCCCCCACGCCGCGACGAGAAAGCCGAGCAGTTGGGCTAGCTTGATGGGGGCGATGACGCCGAGGCCCAGGCCGGAGAAGAGCGCGGCCAGGTAGTAGGGCAGGGGCGCGTAGAAGTTCCAGAACGGGTAGCCCAGGCCGTGCGCCGCGTCGGGCATCCAGCGCACCGGGAAGCCGAGGGCCAGGCCCGCCAGGAGTTGATGCAGCCGGATGAGCAAGAAGGGGCTATCGCCGCCTGCCCGTGTGGCGATGAAGCCGGGTTGGAGCAGCGGCCAGGCGGCGGGGAGCGTCAGTAACGCGACCAGCGCCGACCAGACGCCGGGGCGCTCGATGAGCCGCCAGCCCCAACGAGAAGAGGGAGTCGTCTCATCGGGGCCGGTTAAACGGGAGGGACGAGATACCAGTGGGGTCAAAACCGGTCTTGTCTACAGAGACCTAACAGGTTTCTGTCAACGTTGCCTGTTTTGAGGCGTAATCGCCCACTGTCACCCTGAGCGAAGCGAAGGGTCTCGCTCACCAAGGTGAGATGCTTCGCTTCGCTCAGCATGATATTCCACTTGCACAGTTGAATACTCAACGTTTTCAAAACCTGTCTGGTCTTGCAGGCTACTCTGCACAGACCAGGCTTACTGCACCGCTTCAGGTGTCAAGGCGTTGGCGGGCAGGTAGCCGCGTTCCTTGGCGATGTCGCCGCCATTGGCGATCGTTACCTCACCAGCGGCTGCCCACGGCACGGCCACCTTCCACTGCTGGAAGACGGCGCGCTGCGTGCGGATGGCGAAGTGGTTGCCAAAGTCCTCGACCTTCGACGTCGGCAGGCCAAACGTCGTCACCGGGTCCGCCACCGAGAAGTAGCGGGCGCGGATGGCTTGGTTGTCGTTCAGCAACGCCTGGCGCTTGGGGACGACCTGGGTGAAAGTATCGCCCGGCGTGTCGAAGCCGACCAGCGGCAGAGGGGTCGAGCGCTGCTCGCGCAGGATGGGGTCTTGGCCAGCCTGGCTCAGTTCATCAAATACGTTGACCGGCCATGCCTGCCCGACATCGGTGTGCCACTGGAGGACGAGCTTCTGGAACGCCTGGGTGACAAAGCCGTCCTTGACGTAGCGTTGCGAGATGGGGTAGCCCACCGTCTGCAAGCCGCCGAGGCGCTGGAACTCGGACCAGAACTGGGCCTGGCCGTCGTCCACCACGCGGAAGCCGCCCTTGCCCTCGCCGGTCTGGGTGAAGAAGCGGCCGTTGGGGATGGCGAACTCAGCCAGGCCGGGCGCGGGGGCGGTGACGCTGCCGGAGGGGGCGGCCGGGGCCGGTTGGGCCGGGGCGGGTTGAGCCGGCGACGGCGCGGTCGAGGCGACAGGCTTGGCCGACAGCGACGGGTCCACCACCAGGCAGCCGTCGTCCCAGAACGAGTCGTTGTGCTTGACCGACCACTCTGGCTGGCCCTTGGTATAGACAGTCACGGCGTTGCTCTGGGCCACGGCGCTGACCTGGAGCAGCACCCACTCGTCATACTTCATCACCGGCTGGCTCCAGACCACCGTGGCCGGGGCATCCGCGCCGACACCGGGCGGAACCGCGCCCGTCGGGTCAATGCCGACCCACACGCGGTAGTTGCCCGGCTCCTTGGGGTCGGACAGGAAGACCTCGCCCGTCCAGCCGTCGGCCTCGCCCGTGTAGACCTGCGCCCAGATGCTGAAGGTCAGCGGCGTGCCAGGCGCGACCGAGACGCGCTGGTAGATACCGGCGGTGTGGGTGCCCCATGAGGTGAACCACTTCTGGGAGTAGCGGCCAGTGTGGGCGCGGAAGCGCGTCTTGGATATGTTGGTGTCTTCGAGCTTGTACTCTGGCTCGCGGTTGTTGCGCTCGTCGCCGCGAATCAGCCAGGGGTTCCAGCCACTGGCGACGGCCGACGACAGGCTGGTGCCTTCCGCCTCCGTCTTGCGCGAGGGGCCTTCAAAGTTGGCGTTGACCAGCAGGTTGCCCGCGCAGCCCTCTTGCTGGACGGGCGCGGCGGTCGCGCTGGTGGCGAGGGAGATACTCAACAGCGCGACGATGACCAGGATATGGAGTAGACGATGGGTAAGCCGCATAGCGTATGCCTCCGAGTGCTAGAGAATGTACCTCAAGGGAGCCAGACTATTTCGCGAGTGGGTCCAATATCAACATGTCCGAGGGACACGGCGATACCGAGGGGGTGTCCGTCCGCGCCGACGGCTTCCAGGTTGCGTTGCGCGGTGATATCCCAGACCAGGGCTGTGATCTCATAACGCTGCGGTTTGAGGTCGGCGGGCAGGCTGACCTGGGTGAGGCCGCGCAGGGTTACGCCGGGCGGGAAGCCGGCCGTCGCCAGGTAGGGCGTACTGGGCGACTGGTTGTGGGTCAGCTTAACCTCCCCTCCCGCGTCCTTTAACTGAACCGCGACGGCGAGGTCGTGCTGGATAGGTTGTTCCGCCCGCCAATAGAGAATCCAGCGCAACGCGCCCGGTCCCAGGTCCAGGCGGTCCGCACCTACCAGTGTGAGTTGGTCGCCAAAGGCTGCCCCGATGGGGAGCTGAGGAGTGGGGATCGCTGCGACCGGCGACCAATCGCGTAGGTCGAAGCGCATTAGAGTGTAGTCCCGAAACTCCCGGCGAATGCTGGGCGGTCTATCGCTACGGCGGGTTAGCTCCGCGATGACCATGCCCGTCGGGTCCGCGAATTCGTTGTGCCACAGGGCGAGCCACACCCGCTTGGGGTGCTGGCTCAGCGCCTGGGTGAGGCGCTCCGCGCCCTCCTGGAAGTTGAATTCGACATGGAGGCCGAGAGTGGGGGCCTCGCCGCGATAGTAGTACGCCACCGCGTCGAGAGCGTTCTCGACAAACAGGACCAGGTGGTCGTCCGCGGCGCGGTCGGTAAGATAGGCTCCCAGCCCTCGCGCATCCTCCTGCGGCAGCCAGGCCGTCTGCGCCGCACCCCACGCCCGTTGCCCACTGAACAGGACCGCACCCGCCAGCAGGGCAGTATAGCCGAGCCGGGCGACCAGGCCGCGCCCCCAGAGTAGGTGAAACAGACCCAGGCACGCGGCGAGATACAGCATGGGGGCGGCGACGATGGCGTAGCGAGGGGCGAACTTGGGCATAAAGCTCGCCAGGATGGCTGTCCCCAGCATGGGCAGGCCGGCGGCCAAAATGACGAGGAGCGTGGGGATGGCCTGATCCCGCGTTCCGCGCCTCCGCCCCAGGCTCCACCCCAGCGCCGCGAACACGGTTAGTCCCACGACGAGCATCACCCAACGGCTATCGGTCGCCAGGAAATCAGCCGCCATAGCGCCCAGGATGCTCAGCGGCTGGAGGGCGGCGGCGGGATAGTCGGGGTGGGCCATGAGGCGTTGCGCTTGCTTGATAACTGACGGCAACCAGGGCAGGTAGAGCATCGCGGCGAGCAGAGCCGCCGTGAGCCAGCGTCGGAAGGTAAACCATCCTGTAAGCAGGGCGGCCAGAGCCAGCGCGGGCAGTAGAAAGACCGACAGGTAGAGGGTATACAGCATACCCGCCAGGGCCAGCCCGTGATAGACCCAGGCCCACCTACCCTCACGTGTCTCAGGCGCGGTTCGACTGAGACGCAGCGCTCGCAGCAGGGTCAGGACGGCCAGCGTGGACCAGAACACGGTGAGGCTGTACATGCGCGCTTCCTGGGCATAATAGAGCAGGAAGCGCGATGTGGCGACCAAGAGCGTAGCTGGTAGGCCGACGAGGAGTAGGGGGGTATGGCTGCGGTCGCGCATCACCTCACGCACCACGGCGAAGATCAGCGGGACGAGTAGGACGGCGGGGATCAGGCTGGCGAAACGAGCCGTAAACTCGGTGATGCCGACCAGACTGAGCCACGTGTGCAACCAGAGGAAGTGCAAGGGCGGGTGCAGATTGCTCTCGGCCAGCTTCGAGAGGATCTGATCCACAGGCGAAGCAGCGAGGCTCACATCCACGGCCTCGTCATAGAACAGGCTGGCGTCACCCAGCGACCACACGCGCAGGCCAAAGGCGAGCCACGTGGCGAAGATGGCCCCCCAGACGGCCAGGGGGTTGAGGCTTAGTACGTGGCTCGCGCTTCGACCGTAGAGGCGGCGCCAGGTGAGCGAGTCGGCGGTTGGCATGGAGAATTAAGGACCCTGAATAATCACGGCATCGGATCCGTCCGGCAGGCGTAGGCGGTTCTGGCTGGCTACATCATACAGCCCGATGCGTATCTCGGTCAAACTGGTGTTCGGCGGTAGATCGAGGTGGCGTTCTTCGGCGATCACATCGCCGGGCCGCCACCCCGCGCCTGGATATAGCCCGCCAGGCGGCCCATCGGCCTGGGCTAGCAAGCCATTAGGGCCGACCGCATGAACAAAGGCGGATAGATTGGGAGGGAGGGGTCCCATCGAACGCCAGACCAGGCGAACCTGGACTGTGTGCCCGACCTGATGCCACTCCGCGTCCACCAACTCGGTCGGACCAAAGTTGGCGCTGAGCCGGGCGGGCGGCAACTCCGGCGTAGAACGTACCGTGTAGTATAATTGACGCGGCGCTGGCTCCAAATCGCCCTGTTCTGAAGCTCCGCCTCGGGCCTCAATCAGGCTCGGCGTGGGCAGTTGGGCCAGGGCGGCGTGGTTGTCCTCGAACGGCCACAGGACGAGCAGGACGTGATCCCCGCTGAGCCGCCGGTCTGGCGTCAGGGTACGCACGCCCGAAGGCGTCGTCAGGAAGCGAATATTGGCCCAGTTATCCCACAACCGTTCGGCCAGGTAGGCGCGGTAGCCTTCGGGCCGTTCGGTATGCGGCTCGGTCCAGCCCCCCTGCCAGCCCGCGCCGAGGAAACGGTTGATTTCCAGCGCCGCCTGGGTCGCGCCCGTCTCGAACTCGTAATAGGCGGCGTCGCTGCGGGTATGGACCAGGAAGTAGTCGTGGATGGTGGACACTAGAGCCAGGACCAGCACAGTTGCGACAGCCAGCCGGCCAACCCCTGCCCGCCCTCGGCTTGCCAGCCACGTCCAAACGGCCTCCAGACCGAGCGCGGGCAGGAGCAGCGCGACAGGCAGGCTACCCGCCGCCCGCAGGAAGTGGGGCGCGTCCTCGGCCAGGATGGTGGGCAGCAGCATCACGCCGGTCCAGACGAGGACCAGGGCATAGGCCGGCTGCCGCCACCGTCGGGCAGCGACTATGAGACCGATGAGGAAGGCCAGCCCGAGCGCCGGGTCGAACACGGGCCGCAGGGGGACGTTGTGACGCGGGATAAAGTCGGCCCGCCAGTTGAACATGCCCAGGGTGCGGATCGCTTGACGGGCCAGCAGCCCCCACGGGTCGCCGTGGTTGATGGCCGGGTTCAGGATGGACACCTGCCCGCTCCGTCCGACGGTCTCATCCAGGTGAGCCGCGAGGTAGACCAGCAGCGGCGCAGCGACGACGAAGGCGACAAGGGCGGCCAAGGCTACGCCTCGCGCCGAGCGTCCAATGTCCCTATCCCAACCAGCCTGGCCCCGCTGCCCCAGCCAGAGCACGACGGCTAGGGCGGCCAGAGCGACGGGTGTGAACCGCGCGGCCAGGTAGGTGTAAAAGAGCAGGCCATACAGCGCGCCAGCGGCGACCCAGTGCCGCGTCCGACCTGTGCGAACCGCCTCGGCCGCTTGCCAGAGACATAGCGCCAGGACAAGCGGCATGGTCACGGCGCGGAACCCGACGCGGCTGAGGTTGACCGTCCAGACGGTGAGAGCCGTAACCGCCGCCGCGAGTAGCCCGACGCGCTCCGAGAACAGGGCGCGGCCGAGCCAGAAGGTCGCCAGGAGGATCAGCGTCCCGACGAGTGCGGCGACGAGCCGGATGGCGACGGGCGTACGGCCCAGCACGCCGATGCTGGCGGCGACGAGATAGATGAACAGCGGCTCGCGGCCGTTGTTCGCCTCGAAGAACACGGGCCGTTCGCCCGCCAGCACCCGCAGCGCGTCCAGGCCATAGTAGGCTTCGTCGTGGTACAAGCCCGGCGGCTGCTCGCCCAGGCCGACGACGCGCAGCAACGCGCCAACGACGAGGATGAGCGCCAGAGCATAGGGCGTGAAGCGTGAACGGTACACCGCGCCCATTATAAGTCACTGGAGTCGTCATGTCAATTCATCTCTATCTATCCCCCCACCTGGACGACGCGGCCCTGTCGTGCGCGGGCCGCATGGCGGCGCAGGCCGCGGCGGGCGAACGGGTGCGCGTCGTCAATGTCTTCGCCGGTATCCCCGACTACAGCCGACTGTCCGCCTATGCCGAACGTCAACACGGCAAGTGGGGCTGGCCGACGGACCCCGTCGGCTCGCGGCGGGCGGAGGATGAAGCAGTCCTCCACGCGCTAGGGGCCGAGGTGGAGCACTGGGAGTACCTCGACTGCATCTACCGCCAGGTGGACGACGCGTTTGTCTACACCAACCACGACGAGGTCTTTGGGCCGGTCAACCCTGCTGAGACAGCGCTTATCACCCGGCTCGCGTTGCGCTTCAGCCAGATTCGCCAGAGCCTCCCCGACGCCCACTGCTACGCCCCGCTGGCCCTCGGCGGCCATGTGGATCACCGCATCACTCGGGCCGGAGCGATGGCGATCCAGCGCCTCGGCGCGGACGTCCTCTTCTACGAGGACTTCCCGTATGCCACACAGCCCGATGCTCTCCAGGCGGTTCAGGCCGAGCTTCGCGGTCATTGGACGAGCGAGTTGACGCCCATTGATGTCGAGGCCAAGATTCGGGTCATCGCCGGCTACGCCTCGCAACTGCTGGCCGTCTTCCACGACCCGACGACCATGCCCCAGGTCGTGCGGGCGTACGCGGCGGCCCTGTCACCCGACGGCCAGGGCTACTACGAACGCTCCTGGCGCATGGAGGGCGGGCGGGCTGCGTTTTGACTTGAATCGCAAAGGCCACGAAGGCCACGAAGGACACAACGCTGTTCTCGTACCTGGATCGTTACGACTGTCACCCTGAGCGAAGCGAAGGGTCTCGTTTAGCTGGGTGAGATGCTTCGCTTCGCTCAGCATAACAGTCTGAGGATGTATAGGACCGAGCAATACGAGGATATAAATAACCCGCTTCGTGTCTTTGTGTCCTTTGTGATTCCGAATCATAGGAGACATCATGCTAGATAAAGGTAAACCCATTCGGGCGTTTATCGCGGTGGAGGTGGGCGACGAGGTGACGCAGGCGTTGGCCGAAGCGCAGGCCACATTGAAACGGAGCCTCTACTTTTCCACGTTCCGCTGGGTCGCCCCAGAGAATATCCACATCACCCTCAAGTTCCTGGGTGACGTGCTGCCCAGTCAGTTAGGGATAGTCAAAGCGGCTCTGGCGAACATCGCGCCGCACCACGCGCTCTTCCGCCTCACCGCTACCGACCTGGGCGTGTTCCCCAACCTCAACCGGCCTTCAGTGCTGTGGGTCGGGCTGCAAGGCGAGATTACTCAACTCCACGCTCTGCGCGACGACGTGGAACGGGTCATCGCGCCGCTGGGCTTCCCCACCGAGAGCCGGCCGTTTAGCCCGCACCTGACCCTGGCTCGCCTCAAGGAGCCGAGCCAGGCTGAGGTTCAGGCCCTGCGCGATGTGGTACGCCGCGACCCCGTCGGAATGCTGGGCGAGATAGGCGTGGCCGAGATCAGCCTGATGCAGAGCGAGTTGTCGCCACGCGGCCCGCGTTATACCCGCCTGGCGCAGTTGGAACTGGGTGAGTGAACAAACAGCCACGTTAGGTAGCGGTTTCTACACACCCCGGCGTCTCCAAAACGGCATTCTTGCGTTATAATAGACAGCACATACCGCGTCCGTATTTGAGTATGGAGTAGGTCAGCATGTCCAAGTCACATCGTAAGAAGCACTCTCAATCAACGCCATCCGCCCCCCCCCGCCCTCGTGTTGAAGCCGCCCCGGCTCCCGCACCCCAGCCGCGTCCCGCTCTAGCTTCCGCGACCGCTTCTGACCGGGCGCGCGCGCCTGAGCAGCCCACCGGGCGGCCAAGCTGGCTCGGCGTCCTGGCTGTGGTGGTCGTCGCGGCGCTGCTGCTGGGGCTGGGCGCGTCGTCCATGAGCGAAGAGCTGCCCCTCTCGAGCGTGGGGACCCCGAATCTGTGGCTGGTCTTCCTGACGGGCCTGACCACGGGCGGCCTTACCTGCCTGGCCGTGCAGGGCGGTCTGCTGGCGAGCGCCGTGGCGCAGCGCGTGGGCGATGACCGACGCGGGATGCAGGCATTAGCGGGGCAGGCGGCGCCCATCGCGGGCTTCCTGGGCGCGAAGATCGTCGCCTACACCCTCATGGGCGGTCTGCTGGGTCTCCTCGGCGGCGCGATTGGCCTGACGCCCATGTTCCAGGGCGCGCTCCAAATCGCGGCTGGCGTGTTCATGCTCGGCGTGGCCGGGCAGCTGCTCAACCTGCACCCCATTTTCCGCGTCTTTAGTATGCAGCCGCCCAAGTGGCTCCAGCGCCGCATCCGTCAGGAGTCGAAGACGGGCAGCCTGTTCGCGCCCCTCACCCTCGGCGCGCTGACCGTGTTTATGCCCTGCGCCACGACCCAGGCCATGATGGTGGCGGCATTGGGTACAGGCAGCGCTCTGGCCGGCGCGGCGCTCATGCTCGCCTTCACCCTCGGCACGACGCCCCTGTTCTTCTCGCTGGGCTACCTGGCGACACAGCTTGGCGCGCGCTTCCGCGACACCTTTATGAAAGCAGCGGCGGTGGCGATTGTGCTACTGGCGGCGCTGTCCATCATGGCCGGCCTGGCCCTGTTGGGTGTCCCCGTGCCTGAACTGAGCCTGATGAGCCGGGGCGAAACCGCGCCGGCCGCCGTCCAGCCCGCCGCGCCCCCACCGACGGCAAATGCAGGTCAGTCAGCCGTTCCCGCTACGAATCCAAGTCAGGCGGGTGTCCAGCAGGCTATCCTGCGCGCCGAGCCGACCGGCTATGTCCCAAACCGTATTGTGTTCAAGGTCGGGACGCCGGCTCAGTTGCGCCTTCAGACCGGCGCGCGCCTCGGCTGCACCAGTTCCTTCCTTATCCCGGCCCTCGGCTACCAGAAGGTGCTGTGGAAGAACGAGGAGGCCGTGTTCAATATCCCGACCGACAAGCCGCGCACCATTCCGTTTACGTGTAGCATGGGCATGTATCGCGGCGTGATCGAGGTGCAGTCGTAAGACGGAGGACGGAAGGCGTGATGAGTGATGCGTGATGCGTGATGCGTGATGCGTGATGCTGACGGCTGATGGCTGAAAGCTGACGGCTGACGATTGAAGCAGGAGGTGAAGGAGTGACCAAGCAGACGTTGCGCATCCAGGGGATGCACTGTACCAACTGCGCGATGGCGATTGACATGGACCTGGAAGACCTGGTGGGCGTCAAGGAGGCCAAGACCAACTACGCCCGCTCGCTGACGCAGGTGGAGTACGACCCGGCCAGGGTGAGCCTCGCCCAGATCCTCGCTACCATCCGCGAGACGGGCTACGAGGCCCAGCCGATGTAGGTGCGGGCCACCCGCTGTCAATGGATTAAGGTGCGGATTGAACGGATTGACCGTTCTGGCGCCAACATAATCTGTTCAATCCGCTCCTCCAATCCGTAGACAGCCGGTTCTTCGACTTCGACACTTGGACTTTGCAACAGCCCCGATCCTACGATGGGGAGCCTCGTGTTTGAGACGCCGTCCTACCCCCACAGGTCTGCTAGAGCGAGCGTAAAGCCTGGCACAACATCCTCACCGTTCAGCCTATCTTCCCCGCGCAGCACCCGCGCTTGCCCATCCGGGTAGTACACCGTGACCGTCCGCGTCCTCGGCTGCACCACCCAGATCAGGCGTGTCCCATAGGCCAGGTAATCCTGAACTTTGGCCTCGATGTCTTCCGCTCTATCCCCTGGCGAGACAATCTCGACGGCAAGGTCGGGCGGACCGTCAATGTAGCCACGCGGCAGGCCGGAGGCCGGAATGCGCTCCTGGCGCAAGAAGGAGACGTCTGGTGAACGGACGGTATCCGGGTTGCGGGCAAGACAATACCCCGTCCTCAGCAGGACCACGCCCAACTGCCTATGCGCGACATAGGCCCTCAATGCTGCCCCAACCTCAACAATAAGCGCGCCGTGTTCCCCACCCGTCAGCCCTGTAACAACCAGCCTACCCTGCGCTAATTCGTAGTGGCTGTCGCCCTCGGAGAGGCAAGCAAAGTCTTCAACTGTTAGAAGGCTAAGGGACTTTAACATTTACTTGACAACCCATGATAGTATGGCATAATAACGGGAACGATAGCTACTCTATAAGGAGGTTCTTAGTGTCTGCATTACAGCCCAATACCCCCCGTCTATTATTACCTTTGGTCAGTATTTTCTTGATACTGGTCATGTCTAGTTGTGGTTCCACGCCGCCAACTGCAACTCAGTCACAAGACCAGCCAAAGTCGGCTCCCGCCTCTACCGTGGCCCCAACGAGCGCCCCCAAGAGCCAGGAAGCTCCTAAGGCTACACAACCTCCCGCGGTCGCCCCGACAAGTGCTCCCGCTCAACCAACAGCTGCCCCCAAAGTCCAGGTTCAACCTACGACCCCGCCACAGCCCGCCGACCCAAATAAAGGGATAACCTTTGGCAAACCAGTGCTGTTCACCGTCTCTGGCTTTACCACTGTTGGAGTGCTAGCGACAAATACGACCGATCAAGTGAAGAGCTTTACGGTGAAAGCTACTTTCAAGACTGGCGACAAGATCGCGGCGACCGCTAATGGAGCGGTCAATGACATTCGTCCTGGTCAAACTCGCGCTGTTAGCATGGT